>DNXU01000582.1:0-1188 GCA_003505715.1 Cyanobacteria bacterium UBA8803
ATTCCCCATTCCCTATTCCCCATTCCCCATTCCCCATTCCCCCCAATTAATCAGTCAGTTGTTAATCTTCTATAAGTCGTAGCTAAAGCATCGGCATCCCCCACATTACCCGGAAATAACACAACTGGCAGATCGGGAAACTGAGGATGATCGTTAGGTGTCCGTACCACTGAACAGCCGGGGATAATTTGACCGAGCAGTCGTGCTGCTCTCAACGCTAGTCCCGTACTCAAGACATCGTTAGAGGTAATGCCGCCCTTACTAATTAAAAAACCAATATCCTCTGGCAAACCGCGTACAATATCCATTAATAAGGTGGAAACAGCTATCCCAAACTCCAACCGGGTCTGCACGTCCGCAAATACCAGTTCCTGACGGCTGGTATAGATGACGGGTGTCTTGCCAGTGACGTGAACCTCGCGGATGCCTGCGAGAGTATTGGCTAAAAGTGCTGCTCGTTGAGTCTCTGACTCATCCAGCAAATGGGCGACATCTACCTCTATGCCAATAATCCCCGGCTCCTGAAGCAGACGCTCTAACTGTTGGGTGGTCTTTTTGACATGGGAACCGACAATGACTGCTCCCGGTTGCCCTTGACGCACGTATTGAGCCATATCGGCAGCTGCTACAGGCTGCGGGCCGAGATTAGCCAGGGAGGTTAAGATGCTAGCGGCAGAACGAAACAGGAAATGTTTACCTCCTGCTGCTGCTGTGAGAATATCTACAGCAAATTTATCTAGATCCGCTTGGGTTTCGCCATCAACGACGCCACACTGATTTTTACTAAGACCCTGGAGACGTTCTAAACTGCCTTGGCGAATATCATCTAATAAAAATCGCTCCACTCCATCTGCTTTAATGCGGCCTTTCGTCTTCTCCTGTACATAATCCGGCAAATAACTATAGTGATAACCAAAGACCGAATCGCGAGCAAACTCAGTTTCGTGGACTGGTGTGGGGACGCCATCAACGATCAGGTAATGCACGCTCTCGCGGGTGACTCGTCCTCCTTCAAAGAAAGCCGGGACTAAGAAATGGGCGTCAAAGGGGCCAATTTCTTCAGCAATGACATCCGTTTCTACCGGGTAATGTCCCCGCAGCGTTGAGTCCGAGCGGCTCACCACCAAAAAGTCTTTAATTCCCGCAGTATCTAAGGCAATTTTCAGGTTGTGGCAGACTTCGCGAGTG
>DNXU01000582.1:1199-1455 GCA_003505715.1 Cyanobacteria bacterium UBA8803
AGTGACAGCTGCCGCTTGCTCGCTCGTCAGCGCTCTGGTATTGGTCAAGATAAAAAAGATGGGCGAGTCATCCCCAAGTCCTAGCTGCAACGTCTCTACATCCCAGCGTGTCAGCAATAGGCAGCTGTGGACGGTTTGGGAACCGGTGGGGTCATCATCCAAGACGATAATTTTGGGTTTTGGGGTCATTGATCCGCTTAATTACAGGAGAGCCAGGAAATAATCGATACTCGATCTTAGGACTTACGCATTGTGC
>DNXU01000582.1:1596-2308 GCA_003505715.1 Cyanobacteria bacterium UBA8803
CAGATCCCCGACTTTTCTAAAAAAGTCAGGAATCTGGTATTTTAACTATTGCCTAAGGATGAGTTGTACCATCGGGTAGAGTAGCATTACTGAAATTAGATTGCTCTCTCTTGGCAGCTCTTAAGTCTATTTTTGCCCCCTCTAATTTAGACTCAGCAAAGTTAGTCTGCTTGATAGTTGTATTGTTCAGATTGGCATTATTTAACTCAGCCTTGCTCAAGTTGACATTTTCCAGATTGGCACCGCTTAAATCGGCACCAGTCAAATCAGCTTCAGTCAAATTAGCATTTTTGAGATTCGCATTACTTAAGTCAGCATTTCTTAAATCTGCCCCACTTAAGTTAGCATTCTCGATATCCATGCCACTCAAATTCACACCAGCCAATTGCCCGCGAGTACAATCAGCATTCCGAAAATTTTCATTGCGGAGGTCTTGGCCTGTCAAATTGAGACCTTCACACTTGAAAGGATTTCCTCCCACAGTATTATCGCTGACCTGAGTCGGGTCGGAAATTGAGTTCACGGTTTCTACAGGTTGATTGTTGGCTGCATTAGTTGCAGTATTTCTGGGCAGCAACCACCCCACTACGCCTAGGGTTACAACTAGGGGTATACCAATCGCAAGACCCATCAGCAAAGGTTTAGAACGCTTAGTTTGGTGCATGGGGTGATGAGTTTGCGCCCTTTGGAGCTGAACTTCATCCAATGCCTG
>DNXU01000582.1:2324-2563 GCA_003505715.1 Cyanobacteria bacterium UBA8803
AGCCTCGGTTCCGGCAGCGATCAATTCTTCTACAGAATAGCTCTGATTGTGGCGGGCATATAACTGGGCGGCCAGAGTAAAAACTTCCTGGACTTGATCTTCAGGAATGCGATCGGCTGGGAGTTTCATAGGGCAGTCGGGTTGAAAGCAAAGGACATGACAAGAGTGTTGTTACGATCCTAATTCGTCTATTCAGTGAATGTCAGCCGGAATCAGGTGAAAATAGGGATGAGGGATGA
>DNXU01000582.1:2719-3401 GCA_003505715.1 Cyanobacteria bacterium UBA8803
AACTTTTATCCAAAACCCGCCCTGAATATGGAAGATGGTTTATTTAAACTAAAATTAACCAGAAAAGTTATGACTGTAGCAACCAAAAAACTAACTTTTTCAGAGTATCTGAAGTACTCAGACGGAACCGACACTCGTTATGAACTTGTAGATGGAGAATTAATCCCCATGACTCTGGGTACAGGTTTTCATGGCGCGATCGCAGAATTCCTAAACGACGCATTTAAGGATGAAGCCAGGAAACGCGGACTGCCTTTAACTGCCAAAGACATGAAAATCGGTGTCCGTTCTCCTCGTGGCGGTCGCTGGGACACCTCAAGAATTCCCGACGTAACCGTTCTACCCATAGAACAGTGGGAAGCTCTTGCTCACCGGGAAGCGGTCATCGAACTTAACGAACCGCCCCCTATCCTGGTTGTAGAAATAGTCAGCGAGTCTACCAAAACCGCAGACTACCGTACCAAACGCTCTGAATATGCTGTACTTAACATTCAAGAATATTGGATTGTTGACCCGTTGGTAGAAATGGTAACGGTATGCTCTCTAGCAGATGGCTTCTACGATGCTGTATCTTTCAGGGGGAACGAGCGAATTGTCTCTGCTACTTTTCCCAAACTGGAGCTAACAGCAGCTCAAGTACTAGCGGCACGGCTTTGACAGTTATATGATGTCCGGCGAATCA
>DNXU01000127.1:0-758 GCA_003505715.1 Cyanobacteria bacterium UBA8803
CCACTAACCAGGGTTTGCCCATCCGACCCGATCGCCAAAGCACTCACCCAGCCTGCATGTCCCTTCAGGGTGCGTAACTCGCTCCAAGTTGGCACGAAAGACTTGACCGTTGGCGCTACCTCCGGTAGAGACTCCACTATGACAGGAAATAAAGAAGGTTCGGCAACCTCTGCTATAGGCCGATCTGCTGACAGTTCGGCAGAGCCATCAAGGGAACTCTGCCTGAGGTTAGCTGGTAGTCCCTTTATCCTGGTACTATCTGCAATAGCTGTAGATATTATCTCCTCCAAATATTCCACTCGTGAGGGTAGCTCGGCATTATTAAGGTATTGCACGATATTGCCTAAGGTTTGCTCCAAGCTAGCAATTTGGGTTTTGAGTTGGGCAATTTGAAGAATACTAGCTCCAGACTCAACTGCTTCCACTTGTTCCACTTGGGATAAATACTCCGGTAGCTTGGCTTGCAGGGAAGCGATCGCCTCTTGCACCTGTTGTTGAGATAACACCTGATGCTCTTGGGAGAGTTGGCGGTGTAACTGCGCGATCGCTGCCGTAATTCGGCGCTTGATCTGTTGCTCAAACCGCAGGCGATTAACTAGGTTCAGCACGAGAGCGATCGATAAAGGAACTACCCCATAAAGGATTTGATTGGAAGCCACTGTCCCCACCCAACCGATGATGGAGCCAACAATAAAGACGCACTCCGCAATTTTTAGACGCTGATTCAGCATTTTTTTATTGGTTGTTGGTTGTTGGTT
>DNXU01000127.1:823-3154 GCA_003505715.1 Cyanobacteria bacterium UBA8803
TGTTGGTTGTTGGTTGTTTGTTAATCTAGGGAACAAGCAATAACGCACAACGTAGAACGAATAGCTACGGGTTAAAGCCCTAAAACTATCTTGGCAATACTGAAATATATCAGCACTCCTAAAACGTCAACAGCTGTCGTAATAAATGGTGCTGACATGAGAGCAGGGTCTAAGCCAAGGGAACGGAACAAGAAGGGTAAGGCTGAACCAGCTACCGAGGCGAGAATGGAAATACCCTCCAGACTCAGTCCCACTGCTAAGGCAACGGCGAAATTCCCACGTAGCAAGTACGCCCATAACGTTGCTCCCGTTCCCAAGATAGCTCCCAAAAGGGCCCCGGCCATTGCCTCTCGCAAGATCACCTGAAATGCTCCCATGCCCCGCATTTCATCGGTGTTAAATCCGCGAATCACGACCGTTGAGGACTGAGCGCCCACGTTACCACCTGTGCCAGTCAGCAAGGGGATAAAGGCCGCTAAAACCACCACTTGCTGCAATATGGCCTCTTGAGCATTAATGATCGTAGCGGTAAAACTATTGGTTAGTAACAATACAAATAACCAAACTACCCGTTTCCGAGCCACCGTAAGTAAATTAGTTTGAAAATAATTGTCACCTGCCGACTGCACGCCACCGCCCACGGCATAGATATCTTTAGTAGTTTCCTCTTCCAAGATATCGATCACATCATCAACGGTAACAATCCCAACCAAACGCTGTTCCCGGTCAACAACTGGCACCGCTAGAAAATCGTAGCGCTGGATCAGCCGTGCCACCTCCTCTTGGTCAGTATCTGTATGAACGTAGACCACGTCGCGGGTCATAATGTCACCCAGATTTTGATGGGGTTGAGAAATTACCAAATCTCGCAATGAGACAATACCACTCAAGCGTCGTGCCCCGTCGGTAACATAGAGGTAATAAATAATCTCGGTAACGTGAGCTAAACTGCGAATCCGATCCAAGGTTTCGCTAACTGTCAGAGTTTCCTTAAGAGAGACGCATTCCGGGGTCATGATCCGCCCTGCGGTATTGGATTCATAACCTAACAGTAATGCCGTCGCTTGACGTTCCTTAGGGCTAAGTTGCTCGACTAGACGCCGCACAATTTTAGCAGGTAACTCATCAAACAGGCGAGCTCGGTCATCTGGAGACATTTTGTCAACTATATCGAGAACGTCCTGACTTTTGAATTCCTGGATCAGTGCCTGCTGGACAGTAGAGTCGAGATACTCGTAAACCTCAATTGCCTCAGCTTTAGAAAGCAAGCGGAACGCAATTACTTGCATCGGTTCGGGCAACCCTTCAATTGCTTCGGCAATATCCACTGGCTGTACAGGGATGAGTACCTGTTTCGCTCCTTCAAGGTTCCCCTGTTCTAGCAATATTTCCAGCTGGGTACGAACTAACTGCCGTAGTTCACTACGGGATATCATCTGGAGGGGAATTTGGTTTTCGGTCAAGGCAAGCCCTCCCTTTCAGTGCTACATTGAGTGCTGCCTTAAGTCTAGAGGTTAAGCGATCGCAATTTGATCCTCCCACGCCTGGTTGGGAGTGCGGAGTGCGGAGTTGGGGAAGACTTGTGTTACATAATCTCATGCTGGGAACACATTAATTACGAACAACCAACAACCAACAAAATATATTTTATTCATCAACCTCCTTCGCAAATATCAAATGCTTCCTCTTGAGCATCTTGCAGCTTTTCCATAAATGTTTCCTTATTATTTTTATCTTCATCGGTAGGCTTCTTGGCTAACTTATGCATAATCGCGTCATATTGCTCTTGAGCTTTATTTACGACAGCTTCTGCCTCGCCACATGTCTTTCTATTAGCTTTTTGTTCAACCTTATTAACACATCCAGTAGCTAAAAAGAGTAGCAACAAAATTGCTAGAATCGCATAAGGTTTTTTCTTGGTTAGGGTAAAGGTATTGGCTAATTGCATAATTGTAGAATTACTTGGATTGCAGCAATGCTACAAACTACTTAATGTCAGGCCAATTTCAGGAATATTCATTAATCTTTACTTGTGCAGGCGAGAGATCCTGGAGGCTAGATCCCCAACTTCTCTAAAGAAGTCACGGATCTAAACTGCTCGGCTCTCACATAGTACCCTCAAGGGTACTGCTTTTGCAGATCGGCAAAACTTACCATTTTAGTTAGCTCCCACATTGGTGCATAACCAATAGCTGACCAGATATATTTAACAGTGGAGGTAAGACGTATGGTGGGACTATTAATTTTGATTGGCTACCTCGCTTGCTTTAGAATTTTTCTAGAAGTTTTGTTTCGCAAATAGCTGAGATATTTGAGGGATGAGGGATGAGG
>DNXU01000242.1:0-18518 GCA_003505715.1 Cyanobacteria bacterium UBA8803
TAAAGATGACATACGCTAAGTCATCAGCAGTCTGAATTGACTCTAAACCTACAATTTCTGTCTGGTTGGATTCCAGGTTATCTACACATAACCAATGAATTGCTTCTGAGTCATAGCGTGCGCAGAGATGGGTTTGGGTCAATCCTACTTGCACTTCAGCTTGGGCAAGGAGGGATTGTTGTCGCTGGAGTGGTAAGTTCGGATCGATCGGCACGTAAGCTGCCCCGGCGATCAGAATCCCTAAGACTGCCACGATTTGCTCCCAACCTTTGTCCATCACTACTGCTACTAGTTGGTTGGGCTGAACCTGTAGTTGCCGCAGTTGCAGCGCGAGGGAGTTAGCCCGTCGATACAGTTGTTGATAGCTCAAACTTTGGTTGGAGGTAATTACTGCTGCCGCTTCTCCTTGCGCTGCTACTTGGGCAATGAAGAGTTCGTGCAACATCATCTTGCTAACGGGTGCGGCAGTCGCATTGATGGCTTCCCGTCGGTGTAATTGCGAAGCTGGGAGCAGTTGTTTTTGGGCAGATATCCAAGCCGTTTCCGAATTAGCCAGCCGCTCTATCAATTGGCAGTAACTGGCGAACATATCATCTAGCATTTCATCGGGGAATAATCCCGCGATCGCATCCCAATTAAACATCAAGTTGCCATCTTGCTCGAATACCTGATGATCGAGCCAGACTTGGGGAGTTTGGCTGATGCTATAGACCATTTCTCCGAGTTGAGTCAAGCTGTTCGCTTCCTCTGGAAACGCGCCTAAAACTAGGGCACTGGTAAACACGACGGGCATAGTCACGGTTTGTCCGCCTTGTCGATGGCCTAGCTCTCGCATGACTTGGACTCCAGTGACATAGCGATGATCTAAGTCCTGCCAGAGTTGTTTTTGAATTTTGAGGGCGCGGGCGGCAAAGGTTTCCTCTTGGGAGTTATCTATTTCTACTAGGGTTAACGAGGTGAAATCGCCGACAATATCGTTAACTTCCCGATGCAGGGGGAGACGATTAAACAAAGTCAAATTAATCGTAAATCGAGGAGAACGGCTCCAGAGAGCGAGAATTTCTGCAAAAGCTGCTAGCAATACTCCTGATGGAGTTAAAGAAGCTTGGGAAGCCCGTTGTTTTAAACGCTGCCATTGCTCTTGAGGCAGTTGAGAGCAACGACGAACGAACCGAGGCTGTTTGATTTGCTGGGGATTTTGAGCTAGCGGTAGTTCTGGGGCTTTGGGTAAACTATCAAGGCGAGCGAACCAATATTCCTGGGATAGCTGATAGAGTTCGGTGTCGCGCAGTTGGTTCAAAGCCACCACGTAATCTCGGAAGGAGAGCGATAAGGGGACAAGAAGGCTTTCCGGATGGTGATAGAGTTGCCCCCATTCTTGGAATAACAACCAGATACTCCAAGCATCAGCAGCAAGAATGTCTAGACTAATGTGCAACCTGACTTTCCGCTCGTCTATATAGGTAGCGCGAATATCGAATAACGGCCAACAATGGGCGGGGAGAACTTGATGGGACATCTCCTCCCGAATGGCTTCTAGTTTGGCAGTAACGATATCTGTCGATGCTCCCCGCAGATCGCAAATGGTGATTTGATACAAGGGTACTTCGGGCAGAATTTGCTGCTGTCCATCGGACAGAATAATCGCCCTGAGCATATCGTGGCGATCGATCAGTTGTTGCCATGCCCAATTTAACCGCTCGACGTTGAGACAGTCGCTGTCAATTTCTAAGTAGACATGAGAGGCGATATTACCCAGTTCAAAAGCTTCCGAACGACCTAACCAGTAAGCCTGTTGAATATCGGTGAGAGGGAAGGGTTGGTGGCGTTCTTCTGGTGCTGGTTGAATGAGCAGTGGAGGTAAAACTTGGGTTAAGTTAGTTTGTTGCTGTTCTTGGATGTATTCGGCGAGATCGGCGATCGTTGCTCGTTCAAACAAAGCTCGTAAAGACAACTCCACTGCCAACCTTTGTCGCACCTGATTAAGCACTTGTGTTGCCAGTAGGGAATCTCCACCAACCTCAAAGAAGTTGTCCTGTATTCCCACCTGAGCCAGAGACAAAACTTGGCACCAAATTTGGGCTAGCTGTTGTTCGACTGAGTTTCTGGGAGCTACAAAAGTTCTGTCTAGTTCTGGCTTGGCAGTATCCGGTACGGGTAGTGCCAAGCGATCGATTTTGCCATTAGCGGTTAGCGGTAGCGCCGACAACAGCACATAAGTAGAAGGCACCATATATTCTGGTAACTTTTCGAGCAAGTAATCTTGCAATCCTTCTGTGCGGAATCGTTTGACCGATAAAGGTGCTTGGGCAACGATAACATCAATTCCCATCCAATCAGCCGCAGTTCCAGGCTGGTTGAGTGTAGCTGCCGAGGTAAATCCCAATTCTGAGAGTAGGGTTTGCCATTGATTGCGACCCAGTAAGGGATGCTGGCTACGTAATTCTGCATCCTCAAAGGTATCGAATCCTTGCTGCAATCCCATCCCCAAATCGAACGACCGATGGAACTTAGTTTCTTCCATCATCACGAGTAACCCGCCCGGAGCCAATAGCGATCGCAGATGTTGCATTGTTTTTTGCAGGCGACGGGCATCGTGCAATACGCTCACCGCAATTATGACATCGAAACTATGGGATTCATAACCTTGAGTCATGGGTTCCACATCTAGATCCAACAATCCATATCGCACGAATGGATAGGCGGCGAAATTCTCTTGGGCTTTTTGGATGAAGAAATTGGAGATATCGGTAAATAGATATGTTGACAGCTCGGCGGGCAGGTGCGGCAATATATGCAGAGTCGCCGAACCATAACCAGCCCCAACTTCCAGAAGGCGTATTTGTTTACCAGGTTGCCAAGCTTGCACCATGGCCTTGGTGACTTCTGCTAACAGGTTATTGCCATAGCTGAAGATTTTCTGATACAGATTTTGGGTCGTTTCGGTGGCATAAATTTCTGCCGAGTGGGTCGTTTCAGTAATGATGTTGGCTAAGTTTTTGGCCGTCAGTGCCATCCACTCGGTTTCTGCTTCACTTAAGCCTAGAGCTAAAATTTGTTGTGCTTTAATGCCAGCGAGATCCAGTTCTAACTCTGGCAATCCTTGAGGAGTAATAAATTCAGCGCCTTGCTGCTCTAACCATCCCTCGTCTACCATGACTTGGAGAGCGCGAGATAACCATCTGTAGTAACGGGGAGCAATTTGACAGCGCAGCATTAACTCATCGATGCCATATTTTTCCCCTGCCGTGCGATAAACGCCCAGTTGTTGGAAAGCTAGACCAACGGCATTCGTGTAAAGACGATCCATGTTTTGCCACAAGCTGACAAAATTCTCTAGATTCAGCTCGTCTGCAATGGGTTGCTGGCCGGCCAGGAGAATCATCTCCCATAGCTTGGCCGCTTGACCGGGAGTAGCCGCCATGACCTCAAAAATGCTCGACTCGGCTGCTAATTGTGGCACCACATAACCGATTAATCGTTTCTGAGTCCTGTCCTCGCCTACCGTTGAAACGACCGCAGCTTTAACGGCTGGGTGCTGTTGCAGGGCGGTTTCTATTTCGCCTAATTCGATGCGGTAGCCGTTAATTTTGACCTGGAAATCTTCTCGCCCTAAAAACTCAATGTTGCCATCTGGTAAATACCGTCCCAAATCTCCCGTTTTGTACAATCTTTCTGCGGTGATGGGATGAATGAAGAAACTGGCCGCAGTTTTTTGTTTGTCCTGCCAGTATCCTTGTGCCAATCCAATTCCACCAATGTATAACTCTCCCGGCACCCACACTGGACAGGGTTGCAAGTGGGCATCTAATACATGGAAAGTTTGATTGGTTAGGGGTTTACCGTAGGGGATGCTCTTCCAACTCGGTTCTACCTGAGAAATTGGATAGTAAATCGACCAAATTGAGGCTTCTGTTGCTCCGCCCAAGCTAATAACTTGCACCTCAGGCCACAATTGCTGAATTTGCCCGGGTAAATTTAACGGCAGCCAATCACCGCTTAACAAGGCTAACCGCAATCCGGATGGTACGAGATGGGGTAGGTGGGAGAGATATTCTACCAGCATCTGCATCAGAGCGGGGACGGTGTTCCATAGGGTTACCCCATACCTTTGCATTAATGGCACCCATTGAGTTGGGTCTTTGGTGCCTTCCGGTTCTGGCAGGACTATTGTACCCCCAGCCGCTAAAATCCCGAAGATATCGTACACCGAGAGGTCAAAATTGAGTGCGGATACGGCTAAGACGCGATCGCTTGCCGTCACATTAAATCTGCGGTTGATATCGAAGATAGTATTGACCGCACCCCGATGGTTAATCGCTACTCCCTTTGGCACTCCCGTCGAACCTGAAGTAAAGATGACATAGGCTAAGTCATCAGCTGTCTGAACTGACTCAAAAGGTGCGATATCTGCATTGCCGCCTTCAATAGTATCTACACATAACCAATGAATTGCAGATGAATCTTGGCGTTCGAGCAGATAAGTTTGGGTTAATCCGATTTGAATTTGGGCTTGCGCGAGTAGAGATTGCTGTCGTTGTTGAGGGAGTTCTGGATCGATGGGCACGTAAGCTGCCCCCGCCATTAGAATCCCTAAGACTGCCACGATTTGCTCCCAACCTTTGGTCATGACAACTGCGACTAACGTATTCGGTTTCACTCCGAGTTGCCGCAGTTCAACAGCCACATCGTTAGCCTGTTGATACAGTTGTTGATAGCTCAAACTTTGGTTGGAGGTAATTACTGCTGCCGCTTCTCCTCGCGCTGCTACTTGGGCAAGGAAGAGTTCGTGTAGCATCATCTCGCTAACGGGTGCGGCAGTCGCGTTGATCGCTTGACGCTGTTCGAGTTGTGCTGTCGGTATTAATTGTCGGCGCGGTGATACCCAGACTTTTTCTGTATTCGCCAGCTGTTGGAGCAACTGGCAGTAGCTGGCGAACATCTCATCGATTAAGCCGGCTGGGAAAAGCTCCTCTAAAGTATCCCAGTTGAGGACAATTTTGCCGTTTTGCTCGAATACTTGATGATCGAGCCACACTTGAGGAGTTTGACTGACACTATAAATGGTTTCTCCGAGCTGATTTAAAATATCAACTGTCTGCCCCAAGGAATCAGAAGTCAGAGCGCTCGTGAAAACCACTGGCATAGCCGCTAGTTGCCCCCCAGTTTGCCGACGATTGAGTTCTCTGAGAACTTGCAAGGCACTGAAATAACAATGCTCCAAATCTTGCCACAGTTGTTTTTGAATTCTTAAGGCTCTGGCTGTAAATGTGTCCGCCTCCGATTGATCGATTTCTAATAAATTTAGCGCCGTAAAGTCTCCAACAATATTATTTACTTCTGGATGCAGGGGCAGGCGATTAAACAGCGTCAAGTTAAGCGTAAACCGAGAGGATTTACTCCATACCGTCAGAATTTCGGCAAATGCTGTTAAGAATATAACCGAAGGAGTGAGGGAAGCTTGAGTAGCCCGTTGCTTTAATCGCAGCCAAATTTCTCGATCGAGCTGAAGGCTACGGCGAACGAAGCGAGGTTGTTTAATCGCATTCGGATTTTGGGCTAATGGCAACTCGGGGGCTTTAGGTAAGTTATCTAAGCGAGCCAACCAATAGGCTTGGGAACGTCGGTATAAATCCGTATGTTCTAACTGTTTATAAGCGATAACATAATCTCGGAATGAAACAGACAAATCAGGTAATTTTACTTGGGTATCTCGGCACAGTTGTCCCCATTCCTGGAACAGAAGTAATAAACTCCAAGCATCCGATGTCAACGCATCAAAACTAAGATGAATTCTGACTCGCCTGCCGTCTATACGGGTAGCGCGAATATCAAACAGAGGCCAGCGATCGGTTGGTAAAACTTGGTGAGACATTTCCTGCCGAATCGCCTCTAGTTCAGTAGCTATAAATTCTGCTGGCTGTCCCTGAAGATCTTTGATCGCAATTTGATACAGCGGTACTCGTTCGAGAATTTGTTGTTGTCCGTTCGGTAGAACGATCGCTCTAAGCATATCGTGACGTTCGATGAGCTGCTGCCATCCCCAATTCAACCGTTCTAAATTTAGGTCAAGCCCTTCAATTTCCAAGTAAATATGGGCGGCGATATTACCGAGTTCTAATGTATCGCTGCGACCGATCCAGTAAGCTTGTTGAATATCAGTGAGTGGGAAGGGGAGATGGCGTGAGGAGGGGTCGGGCTGAATAATCGGTAAAGCCTCAGCCTGTTGGGTGCGGCTCGATTCAATATACTCTGCTAGCTGGGCGATCGTGGGAGATTCAAACAGGAAGTGCAGGGGAATTTCTATCAAAATCGCTTCCCTAACTCGCGATAAGGTTTGAATCGCCAAGAGAGAATGCCCGCCGAGTTCAAAGAAAGAATCCCGAATCCCTATCTTTTCCACCCCTAAAACTTCTGCCCAGATCCCCGCTAAGATTTTTTCTGTGGCGGTACGGGGTGCTACAAAGGTCGCTTCTAAAGTCAGACTAGAAACACTAGGGGCGGGCAAACTGCGCCGATCGATTTTCCCGTTAGCTGTCAGCGGTAAAGCTGGCATCAATACTAATGCTGAAGGCAGCATATAGTCAGGTAGTTTGTGTTGTAAAAATCTGCGCAAGTTATTCACGAATCGATTGGGGCTATTCCACCCATCGCCTTCTACAACTTGTGAAGTTTTATGCCCGTTTGTCGATGATAAAACTTGTGTTTCTGGCTTGGCAATACCGCCCCGACGCGCATAAACGCTATACAGGTTAGTATTTTTAAGCATTCGATCTTGCTTGATCGCGAATTCGTAGCCGTGCTGCGATAGGAGTTCTGTGACGATCTGAAGTCTGCCCTCAAGGTCATGAACCTCCACCACAATTTGAGCGATTTTGCTCCAATCTTCTGGCTCAATCCCGCCCAGAACATCTAATTCGCTTTTTTCTACATCAATTTTGAGCAGATCTATCTTTTCTATTCCATTAGCACGGATGATTTCAGATAAAGTTATTAATTGGCAGTTGAACGAATAGCTTTCTAACCGTTTGGTTAACAAATTGTCTATCTGCTCTTCAATATCTGCACTCGTTCTATCTTCGCTAAATTCGGCTTTTTGTTGATTTAACAAGAAAGTTTTGATAGTTTCTCGTTCTTGATCTAAATTCGCGTAGCGACCCGAAATAACCGAATCGTGGGGATAGTAAGTGAAGGTAGCTGTGCTGTTGTTCTGAGCTAGACCGCATTGAAATACTTTAGCATTAATGCTATAAATTTCCGCATTCAGGCGCAAATTTTCAAAAACGGGTGGAATGGGTTCAAAGGCATATATGGTTGCATCGGGATGCTGTTGACCCACAAATAGGGTAAACAAGCCAATATTCGCTCCCACATCGAAGACGCAAGCACCTTTGGTCAAGGTAATGCCGTGCTTAAAGTAGCTGAGATCTTCAAAAATTTCTTGGTAAACGAATTCTGTTTCGCTCTTGTTTTGATGGCTAATGACCATCCCATTGGGAAGTTCGTAACAATCGGCTGGTGAGAGTTTGCCTTCCTTTTCTAATCGCAATAGTTCCAAAACAACAGATGCTTTTTGAGGGGAAGGAACGACATAAGCGACCAGTCGCTTGTCATCTTGGCGATCTTCTCGGACGATCGCCACAGTTTCGCGCACGTCAGGATGTTGGTTGAGCGTCGCTTCAACTTCTCCAAGTTCGATGCGGAACCCCCGCAATTTAATCTGTTCGTCAATCCTACCGATGTATTCAATATCGCCATTGGGTCGGTAACGGGCGAGATCTCCCGATCTGTAAAGCCGATCGCCTTCTCGGTTGCTAAAAGGATTGGTGATAAAGCGTTCAGCAGTCAGTTCCGGACGGTTGAGATAACCTCTCGCTAAGCCAGCACCACCCACATAAATTTCCCCAGTTATGCCAATGGGAACCAGGTTTTGATATCGATCTAGGATATAAATTTGCAAATCGGGAATGGGACGACCGATGATGCTACCTTTACTGTTGTTTTCAATGTCTGCGATTGTAATCGGTCGATAGGTGACATGGACGGTGGTTTCGGTAATCCCGTACATATTGACCAGTTGAGGAGAGCGATCGCCGTGACGGTCAAACCAAGGTTTTAAGCTCATTAACTGCAAAGCTTCTCCACCAAAGATGACCAAGCGTAGATTTAATGGATTGGCGTGACCGATCGCCTCGTCTACTCGAATTAATTGATTGAAAGCTGAGGGAGTTTGGTTGAGAACGGTAACCTGTTCTTGAACTAGCAGCTGATAGAATTCTTCAGGGGAGCGGGTTATCCATTGGGGTACTACAACCAGACGACCTCCATATAACAATGCTCCCCAAATTTCCCAAACTGAGAAATCAAACGCATAAGAGTGGAAGAGAGTCCAAACATCTCGTTCGTTAAAATTAAACCATTGTTGAGTAGCGTCAAATAGCCGCATCACATTCCCATGAGGGATAGCTACTCCTTTAGGCTGACCCGTGGAACCCGATGTATAGATGATGTATGCTAAATCGTCGGATCTGACCTTGGTTTCCAAATTATCTGCGCTCTGACGGGCAATCCTATCTGCATCGGCATCCAAGCAAATGAGTTGGGGTCGTTCTGATGGCAGTGCCTCTGTTAAGTTTTCTGTCGTGACTACCACCGCCACCTGGGAATCTGCCAGCGTATATCCCAACCGTTCTTTAGGATAGGTGGGATCTAACGGGACGTAAGCACCACCTGCTTTGAGGATACCTAGTATGGCAACAATCGTGTCTAGCGATCGCTCCAGGCAAATTGCCACCAATACTCCAGGTTTCACGCCCAACTCTTGTAAGGAGCGTGCTAATTGGTTAGCGCGATGATTCAACTCTCGGTAAGTTAATTGTCGATTGGCTAAGACTACCGCTACGGCATCCGGAGCGCGTTTTACTTGCTCTTCAAATCGCTGATGGATGCACTGATTCTGGGCGAAGTTAACCGCCGTATCGTGCCATCCCTGTAACAACTGATGGCGTTCGGCTGGCGTAAGGAGCGGTAAATCTGCAATTCTCTGCTTCGGATTGGTGACTATCCCCTCTAATAAGTTGAGATAGTGATTTACCATGCGGCTAATTGTTGCCTGATCGAATAAGTCTGTATTATACTTAAAAAAGTTTTGCAAAGAGCCTTGATATTCCCAAATTTCTAGAACCAGATCTAACTGAGCTTCTTGTTGCGGAATAAAGTAAGGCTCTAGCTGCATCCCTCCAAAATTAACTTTGACGGGGTTTTCTTCTGGCAAGTAAAAAGGGAGTGCTAGTTCTTCAAAATAAGAAGTTCTGGGCTGCGGTATATTAAACAATACCTGAAAAATTGGTGCCATACTAGGATCTTGTTCCTGTTGCAGGCGATCTATTAGCACCATGAAAGGATAATCCTGATGCCGCAATGCTCCTTGCACTGTCCCTTGCATTTGCATCAGAAACTCTTGATATGTAGGATTACCTGACAAATTTCCCCGCAACACAATAGGATTTACCAAGCAACCAATTGTCTTCAAAAATTCACTCCGCACCCTGCCGCTCATCGGAGAACCGATTATAATATCTTCTTGATTGGTGTAGCGGTGCAATAATATATGGAAAGCTGATAGTAAAATTGTATAAAGATTAGTTCCAGTATTCGTGGATAAATCTTTTAATTTTTGGTTAAGTTCCCGCTCTACTTTAAACCATTCGGAAGCACCATTATAAGTTCTAACTGACTGTCGAGGGCGATCAGTTGGCAGCTCTATAATTGGCAACTCACCGCTTAGCTTCTTGAGCCAATATTGTTCCAGTCGCTTAGCCGTCGGCCCAGTTAACATTTCCGACTGCCATTTAACAAAATCGGTATATTGCGTTTCTAGAGGCGGTAAAGATGCTGCTCTTCCCTGGCTTTCGGCTGCGTATAATTCTGATAATTCAAGGATGAGCAAGCTGCTCGTCCAGACATCAGTATTAATGTGAGGAATCACGAATAATAAAATACAGTTATCCGTAGATTTAGTAAATATATCGACTCTAAAAACAGGGCCTTTCTCTAGATTTATCGGTTTCTGAGCTGCGGCAATGACTCGCTCTCTTAATTCGTTTTCACTCCAATTCTTAGCATCTATTTCTTGAAAGCAAACCTCATGGTGAGCCGCAATCTCTTGCAACGGTTCGCCACCAACATTGGTAAAAGTAGTCCGCAGACAAGCATGGCGATCTACTAAACTTTGAAAAGCACGTCTGAGGTTTTTTTTATCTACGCATGATGTAATTCGAGCTGAAAAGACTGTGTTATATGTCCAAGTATTAGGTGCTAGTCGATCCAGAAACCAACTGCCACGTTGATTATAGGAAACAGGGTGTAGGTGTTTGGTTGGTGAGAAACTAGCTGTCATCTAGAAAATTCCTACAATTTCGTCTGTTATAAATTTAGGCAAAGTTAAGAGACAAGGATCTAATTCAATTCCTTGCGATCGCTAAAATAGCATTCAAAATAACACGAGATTTGAATGCTATTTGTATGCTTAAGTAGGAGTAGATACTAATTTTGCTTCTGGCTTAAACGTATTCGCTGTCAGTTGGCTGAGTAAATTATGCCAGACATGGTCGGGATTTTTTTCTACAGTATTAACTACTTTTCTCATTTCCTGAAGCACATCAGGCTCCTGTTCTTCGTAAACATCGCCTTGCAAGAGTTTGACCATATCTAAATAATAGCGCTCGTCAGTAATAAACCTAGTGAACAATATATTTAACCGATAGTAGAGCGTAATGAACTCATACCAGTTTTTCGTCCCTCGATTAATCAAATTTTCATAGTACTGAAAATTTTCGCGCTTAAATACTCCATTATTCAAGGTGGATTGCTCGAAGGCTTTGATAATATCTTGACTGGCAAACCTAGCACTATTTAAAGCTACGCTAACTCCAGATGAAAAAATTGGATCTACAAAGCGAGCAGCATCTCCTATCAGGACGAAACCGTCACCACAAACTTGCTTCATCGCATAGCTGTAGTCGCTTTCTTCTTTAAATGGACGTATTCGATTGGCCTGGTTGAGTTTCTCAAATACTTCTGGATGTTTTTTGACACATTCCCAAAAGAATTCCTCTCTTACAGCTTTCTGTTTGGAAAAATTATCTTTTTGAGTGACTAAACCAAAGCTAGTGATTTTATCGGTGATGGGAATCTGCCAGATCCAACTATTGGATATGGGCAAAAAGTGAATGAAAATGTAATCATTTTTTTCGGACTTCCCTCGATCGTATCCTTCAAACCAAGTATGGAGGGCAAATTGGTTGAACACGGGGTCTTTAATTTTTAACTTTAACTGACTGCCCAGGAGAGTCCTCCGACCGCTAGCATCAACTACCAGTCGAACTTTAACTGCTACTTCCTTTTGTCCCATTGAAAAGATAACGCAGGGATAGTCATCGTGAGGGAAATCAACTCGGTTTACCCTAATTCCCTCATATACCGTAGCACCTAATTTTTGGGCGTGCTGAAGTAGCATGAGGTCAAATTTCCCTCGATCGACGTGATAAGTGTAAGGTTGTCCTGCCTCTGGATATTCCCGATCGCCAAAGCAAACATCTACCTCATAATCTGATAAGGCTTTCTTCCAATCATTGCTATCGTCCGTGTATATTTTTCCGCTAGTCGATGTCCATGCTGCCCCATATTTGCGTGGAAATCCCGCTGCTTCCATTTCTGGTAAAAAATCTAATTCCCGTAAAACTCGGTTAGCTGCTAATACCAAGGATTCACCAACGTGGGGTCGAGGAAAAATTTCCCTTTCAAACAATACGCAATTAATTCCTGCTTTGGCTAAATAAGCTGCGAGGGCTGACCCAGCAGGTCCACCGCCAATAATACCAATCTCAAAGTCTGGCTGAGTTATTCTGGACATATTGTTTTCCTGATGCTTTGCTAACTTATTGGAAAATTTATTCTCGATATCGATTCATTTTCCTAGCCCTAAATACTGTAGCAATTCTTCAGTTTATGAGATCATTTTTAACTCTGATATTTTTTCAAGACAAAATTTTTGAGGCTATTAACGCTCTCAAAGTTCTGTCTAGTCTCTTCTTCAACTTCTATGCTAATATCAAATTTTTCTTCCATAAAACGTATCAACCGAATCACAGCCATCGAGTTGATTATACCTCTAGCAAACAAAGATTCATTACTTTCTAGTACGAAGTCACTATCGTACATTATTTCTTTAGAAATTTGTTCCTTAATGAGTTGCTCAATTTGTTGCTCTGTGTACTGTCTTATTTTGCTCATTAGCCTTGCTGTTGAAGATGGGCTTTCCCAAAAAAAACATTAAATTGTAAAATGGTATACCAAATGAATAAGATATCTAACCTCGATTTTTCAATAGCTATAGGAAATAATAAATTCTTGGGCAACATATTTTAGCTATTGTGAACACAAAACTTAATATTTGAAGCTGGCCGTCCGCAAATATAAATGTACGGGCGAGTCGCTGTGAGGAATATCAAAGAAAAAACGATAACCTCAATTGACTCGCCCGCTTTTAGAACTTCTGGGTGTGGAATAGGTACTACAATCTAATACCGCTCCCAAAAAGGCTGGAAACCACGCCGCTTCAAAATATCCACCTCCAACCGCTGCACCCGTCGAGTTAATTCAGGATTAGGAGTCCCGGAATCAGCCTCCTGTTCCTCATTCAATGCCCGAAACTGTTCTAGCGCTGTAAATGGATAATCTTGAGCTGCATTTAACTCGGCCAAATTGCGACGCGCTGCTAGATAATTGGGATTAATCTCTAGCACCCGCTTATACAGCTGAGTCGCCTCGACATAGCGCTGCTGGGTAAACCGCACCCCACCTAAGGCCATCAGCGCTCCAATATTATCCGGCTCTCGTTGTAAAATCTCTCGGTAAGCCTCACTCGCTAACTCTAAATCCTTTAACGCCAGCGCTAACTCACCCTTAACAAAGTAAGCACTTAAGTTATCGGGATTGCGACTAATTAACCGTTCTACCTCAGCCATCGCCTGATCTGGATCTCGCTGTGCAATCACCTGCAACCGTCGCAGCTGTACTGGCGTATTATCCGGATCGATTTCCAACAGGGCATTATAAAGCGCCTCTCGCTCAGCCGCTGGGGGTAAAGCACCAACTAAACTAAATAACTCCGGCGGTAAATCCGTTGCGGGTTGAGTTTGCAACCATTGCTCTAGTACTGCCTCTGCCTCAGATTGAGAAATACGCTCCGTCTGATAAGCGATCGCCGTCCGTCCCAGTCGCACCAACATATCATCCGGATTGCGCTCTAGCAATTGGTCGTAAATGGCGATCGCATCATCCGGACGGCCTTGAGCTAGCCGAATTCCCGCTAACCCCCGCAACGCACTCTCTAGCAAATTACTATTCGGATTGCTTTGCAGAATGGCTTGATAGCGAGAAGCACTAGCCTCTAGCTTACCTTCCCGACGGTCAATCTCCGCTAGCAACAGTTCCGCCGTCAGATCCGACCCCCCAACTGCCGTCGCCGTATAAGCCGCGATCGCCTGCTTGGCTTCAGCCAGCTGATTCTCTTGAATCAACATCTGAGCCACCCGAAAATGCAAAAATGGCTCATCCACTCCAGCCGCCAGCAGATTCTGATAAATCGGCAATAGCGCCGGATCGGGAGGGTCTAGGGGTATCAGCGCTTTGGCCAACTCCCGCAGTTCTGCCGCTTCCGACGGCATTGGCTGCAATACTTCCAGTAAACGCTGCTGCAACTCGCTGCGCGAAATACGGCCCAATTGACCCGCCAACGCCAACTGCTTCACCACCAAACTCCGATTAGATGGCTGCTGCTGTACCAACTGTTGATATAGTTCCAACGCTGCTGCTCGCTCTGAGGGTAACTCGCTCAGCACGTCCGCCACTTCTCTTACCAACGCAAAGGAAGCCTGTCCCGTTGAAGACAGCACCTGACGGTACAACGCTGCACCTTCCTGATACAAATCAGTACGGCGCGAACGTCGGCCAATCGAAGTCAGCGCCCGCGCCAACGGCAGTGCCGCATCGTTGCGACCCCGCAACGGTTCTAGCACCGCCAGCGCCTCAGAAATCTGCCCGGAAGCCGCATAAGATTGAGCCAAATCGGCTCGCAACTGAATCGTCGTCCCATCCAGCTGCTTAGACTGCTGCAACTGAGTCTCCAATATCTGGATCGCGCCAGCCGCATTACCAGTTTCCCGCAGCGCCAGCGCATAAGCTCCCGCTGCATAAACCGGAACCGTCTTCCCCGTCGCCTGGTAACGATTAAACAGTGCCAACCCTTGCTGGTAATCACCGCTATAGGTATAGATCTGAGCCGCACCCAGCAGTGTCTCCGGCGTAGGATTATTCGCCAACAACATCTCGTAATCCGTCAGCGACTCAGCAAAACGCCCTTGATACCCCAACAGTAAGGCCCGTTGAGCGCGAGCCTTAGTATCATTGGGAGTCTGATTTAACAGCACCGTCAGCGCTTCAATCCCGCGAGCCTGCCAGTCTTGCTGATAAACCCCCATCTCACCCACCGCTCTAAGAGCAGTTTGGTTATTAGGGTCTCGCTCTAGCACTTGATTGTAAGCCGTCCAAGCATCAGCATTCCGTCCTCGCCGTTGATAGGCGATCGCCAATCCCAACTTTGCCTCTAAGGACTGAGGATTACTGCGCAGTGCCTGTTCAAAGGCTCGAATTGCATCATCTACCCATCCCTTCTCCAGCAGTGCGTAACCCTGACGCACAGCTGCTGGCATCGCTTGCGCCTGTACCGCAGGCACTACCAAATCCATCGGCCATAAAGGCAGTCCGCCAGACAACCCCAAAAAGAGCAAACAAGCCAAACCCCGAAACCACCGAGACTGTTGTTTGCTAGCAGGGGAAGATAAAGCCTGAAATTCAGCTTTACGTTGTTCGTCCATGAGGGTAAAACCTGAAAACTTAAATGTAGAATCTTGGTTTTTAGGGACTTCCAACAAATAAATTATCCAGTCCATCAGGGCGAGTCGATTTATTTTGTCGGCAAGCATTAATATATTGAAATAGCGACTCACCCCTACATTGGATACTTTTTTATTGGGAACTCCCTTAGTGGCAAAAGAGGTGCATCCTAATTTGGCCAAAACAATGCGCACCCATTACGGATAAAGTTGCCAATCCGTCTTAACCCGGAACCCCAAAATTGTCTCCGAGAAACCTTCCCGTTCTTGCAGCACTACCCCTGCCCGGAGATTGCGTGCTACCCGTACATCATAGAACAACTCCCAGACATCATTATCCTCAGAGAAATCCCGACCGAAAGCATAGCCAAGACCCAAACGGTCATCCTTCAAAAACAGATCTAAGAAATTGAGGCCGAAATTATAGGTTTCCAAGTCATCGTCGCGATCGCTATTTTTGAGCCAACCATAACGCGCAAACAGCCCCATCTTAATCTGCGGAATATACAACTCCCCATTAATTCCGAAAGCATGTTCGCGATCGCCGTCGCGAGTGCCAAACACTCCATCCCGCCCGGTATCCTTATTAGTAGCATAGGTGGCCCGCACAATCCCATAACCAGCCCGGAAACCGATCTCACCCGCAAACGCATCCAAGCTAAAATCACCTAGATTCCGCTCGCTAGAAAATACTGCCGCCTTAGCCTCAACATTGTCGGTAACATTCCAATTCAGCAGCGCTCCCACCCGAGAACCAATTCCCGCCGACGCCAAAGCCGGATTCGTCTGAAGCAAAGGATGGAAGAAATGAGTAGTACTATCCTTAGCAAAACTATTGCGGTCGAAATAAGACGTGAGATCCATCAAACCCGTTGTCAACCGCAAATTGGGATAACTTGGCAGAGAGCCAGTAAAATACAACTCGCTCAAACCGATCCCACTGCCTTCAGTCCCCGCAAAATCATCACCAGTGGCTAAATCGACAATCGCACCAAATAAAGCATTCGGAGACACCGGATAAATTCCCCGCAACCGCAACCGCGCCGCATCATCCCCCTGATTCAAGTAAACCCCTTGCACATCAAGAGTTGGAGTCAGCGCCTCATTTTTCGACGGCGAATTCTCGGGAATTAATGACGCATCAGGAGCATTTTCTCCAGCAGATTGCGCCAGCAGCTGAGACTCACCCACTGGCGGCTTCGGCACCAAAGCCTCCGGTACCGCCGCAGGTTCATCCGCCACCGTCACATCCCCAGGCAAGTGATACTCCACCGAATGCAGCATCGGAGCCGCCACTGGCAGCTTTGGCACCAAAGCCTCCGGCACCGCCGCAGATTCTTCTGCCAGCGCTACTTGCTCTGTTTTCTGATGGTCAACCTCATCCAGCACAACCACTGGCGGCTTCGGCACTAAAGCCTCCGGCACCGTCGCCGGTTCATCCGCTACCGCCACATCTCCAGGCAAGTGATATTCCACCGAATGCAGCATCGGAGCCGCCACTGGTGGTTTCGGCACCAAAGCCTCCGGCAGTGTAGCAGGTTCTCTCCCCACCGCCACTTGCTCAGGTAACTGCTGTTCAGAAACTTCTTTTGTCTCGAACTTCCGAACTCCCGAATTCCCGAACTCCGAACTCCGAACCTCCTGAACTTCTGCCTTCTCCTGTTCAGAACCCTCTACAACCTCAAAGTTCGGCAATTCGTGTTGCTGCTCCATCAAGGCAATATCTGCAACCGCCTGACTTTCCTCCTCTGCCGCTGGGGAGATTTTCTCCTCAACCAACTCATCAAGCTCAGTCGCTGCCGAACTGGCATCGCTGGCAGCTTCATCTTCCACTGTCCGTTCCGGCAAACTCGCAGACAACTCGGAAGGATTAGCCTGAGCGGGTTCGCTTCCCAGAACCGCAGCCACCGAAAAAACCGATAGCGCTCCTGCCGAAGTGGAGCCAACGGACAGCAGATAGCTCAGCCAGACCGACCGCAGTAAGGCCATTGTCAGTTGCTTATCAGTATTACTAGCTATTTGAATGATGTCTCTCAT
This sequence comes from Cyanobacteria bacterium UBA8803, assembly GCA_003505715.1. Lineage (GTDB taxonomy): Bacteria > Cyanobacteriota > Cyanobacteriia > Cyanobacteriales > Coleofasciculaceae > UBA8803. The sequence continues at coordinate 16,995 of DNXU01000242.1, forward strand.
AAGCACCACAGTTGCTGATAGGTGTACTTGAGTAGTAAAAGTGTCAATTCTTTACTTTTCACAGGCCCTAAAAGAGCCTCCGGAAAAAATCCGCAATTGTGGATGCAATAATCCCTGTTCTCAAAACAGCTCAACAATTCATAGTTCTCTATAACTAAACCAGCTGAGCCTATCAAAAACCCTGTCTTAAATAGACCGACTTAATGGTACGATATAAGTTCCAAATTTCTATTGACTAAATAATCAAAATATGCCAAATTGATTTAATCAATGCCTGCCCTTCTCCCCAGTAAAATAGAGAACTTGAGGAGAACTAAATAATAAATAACACCTAAATTAGGCAACTAAAAATAAGAAATATATCAGCTTAGAACAAACTGACCTCAGAGCTAACACGGGAGTTCCTAACTGCGCAGAAACTTTACTATCTAGCAAAGATAAAATAAGCTTGAACAGAAGAATGCACGAGTGCAGAAGTTCAGGAGTTCAGGAGAAAATAATTTAAGTGAACCTAAAACTAAACTACCTTTACATTTTGAACCTGAATCCATAAAGATTTCATGAAGAAAGCGCAGTTAATTGATGAAGATAAGATGAATTTATTTATTTTCTTAAACGGAAGTTGCCCCCGCCGATGGTATCGAGAATAAGCCCTAGGGGGCGTGGATGATCGTTATTGCACCCTCAACCCAAGTAGGGCGAGGGGGAGCAAGATAAAATCAAGTAACAAATAATACCTTTAATAAGGAAAATAGGCAGGGCGACCCAATAAATTCTATTCGCCTGCCTACCTAACCCTAAACAGCGGGTCGCCCCTAGAGCAGATCTGGTGAAAAGGCGTGCGATCGCTAATTCAATATGAGCCAGGAGGCAATGCTTGGTTGGATTGAACTAACTGATCGGGATTGAGTAAAAATAGCGGTGGTTGCTCTTTATTTTGTACGACTAAGGCACTCACGCATCGAATATTTCCTTGAGCCATATACTCTGAGGTGAGGGGCATAAAGGCTTCCTCAGGTACGCGCTGTAAGGAAGGTGGATCTGCAATTGGTAATCCCGCTAGTTTTCCGGCTCGATTCTGGACAATTAGCAGGTAGCCTTCTCCAGTATCTTCCTGGCTCGGTTCTGGGGTGATGGGGACATTTATCGCGCCAGAAACCGTGAGATCGTCTGAGAGGTTAACCTCGGAAATCTCTACCTCTGGGGGAGCGTCCTCTTGCTCTAGGGAACTGGGATTGAGCGATAACTTCTGTCTCGGTATTCCCTTAAAGATGCGATGGTCTATATCTATGACAAGTAATTCTCGATCTTGATAAAGTGTTAGGCCCACTGCTCCCCCCTGGGGTGCGCCATAAATCTTGCCCATAGAGATAACTTTTTGTACGGCCCTAATGGGTAGGGCAAAGCCTTCGGAGTAAAGGCGAAACACAATTAATTGTTGAGTGGCTTTAGCCTTGCGATTGGCAAAGCGTCGGGAGCTAAGAGGAGAAAAAACAGCCATATTAGAGGGATGAGGGATGAGGG
>DNXU01000242.1:18534-25690 GCA_003505715.1 Cyanobacteria bacterium UBA8803
TCCGGTTAAACACCCCTAATATCTGTAGGGGCGGGTTTAGGGACAAATATTAGAGACAGCTCAGATATGACTTAAGTCAAAACCCGCCCTGTCACAGGTTTTATTATGCTTAATCAACCGGACATGATATGAGGGGGTGTGAGGTTTGGGGTGTGGGAAGAATGTCAGCACTTTGAGCATTAGACTTGAGTAGATTGAGACCAATAGAGGGGCTATTACCTCATTTATGGCTCCGAAAAGCCAGATAGCTGGACTCAATCTTCCCTACCCTCCACATCCCACACCCCTTCACGAGGGAAAGCTTAAGCAGTGAGTCTTGTTGTAATTAACTCCCTTAAGGTTCCTAATAATTCTCGCTCGTTATAGGGCTTGGAAAAATAGGCGCTAGCACCTAGAGTCATCGCTAATTGTCGATGCTTATCTCCCGTGCGGGAGGTGAGCATGGCAATGGGTAAGTCGGCGAAGGTTGAGTCTGATTTAATCCGAGCTAAAAAGCCATAACCATCTAGACGGGGCATTTCAATGTCACAAATGACGGCAGAAACTTGTAATCCGCCTAGTAGTTTTTCAACTGCATCTTGACCGTCTTTGGCTTGTTCGACTAAATATCCGGCTTTCTCTAAGGCTAAGGCTAAAAAGCGGCGGACGTTAATGGAGTCATCAACTACTAAAATAGTGTCTTTATGACTTTGAGGCATCACCGAGGTGGGTGGGTTCTCCCCGCTGTTGCCGCTTAGTTGAGGCAGGTGAGAGACGAGCTTGCCATCTCCGTGGGGATTTCGTTCGCCTTCAATCCATTGCAGTAGCTGGGCGGTATCAACTAGGGGAACTACTTTGCCATCGCCGAGAATGGTACAGCTAGAGAAACCATTGGGCATGGGTAGGGGGCCGGAAACTTGGCGGATGGCTACTTCCCGTTCTCCCCAGCAGCGATCTACTTGTAAGGCTACTAGGCGATCGCCTTGAGCCACCATTAGTATTGTTGGCTCGGAAATGCTGGGCACTCCTTCAGGCATGATGAGTTTACGGGGGCAGCTGAAGGTGAGCCACCCTCCTAAACGAATTAGGGGCACCATCTCCTCTTCCCATTTGAGAACTTCGCTGCCGGGGGTTGTATAGATCTGTTCGGGTTGGAGTAGAAGCATTTCTTCAATCACATCGGTGGGAAATGCTAGCAACATGCTGTTACTTTCCACCAGCAGGACTCTGGCGACGGAGAGGGTAAAAGGTACGGTAAGGGTAAAGGTAGTGCCTTTCCCTGGAGTTGTATCTACCCGGATGTCGCCTTTAATTTCCTTGAGGTTGTTGCGTACCACATCCATGCCTACGCCTCTACCGGAGAGGGCGGTGACTTGTTCGGCGGTACTGAAACCTGGTTCAAAAATCAGCGAGAGTAGCTCTTCTTCGCTGGCAGCCGCAAGGAGTTCGGCATCTAAGCCCATTTGCTCGGCTCTGGCTCGAATTTTGTTGAGGTTGATGCCATTGCCGTCGTCGCTGACGGTAATGATGGTCTGGTTACCTCGGTGAGCAGCTTTAATTTCGATCGTCCCTTGTGCTGGCTTGCCTTGAGACTGACGAATATCGGGGGTCTCAATTCCGTGGTCGAAGGCGTTGCGTACTAGGTGCATTAAGGGGTCATTGAGGGCTTCCAGAATGCTGCGATCGATGAGGGTGCCTTTCCCGGATACTTTCAGTTCGACTTGTTTGCCGTACTGCAAACACAGGTCTCGTATGGCTCTCGTAAATCGCCCCACCAAATCTGAGAGGGGGCGCATCCTCATGCGGGTGAGGTTGGTTTGCAGTTGCTTGGCAGTCTGGTTTAATTCGCGAGTCGTGCCGTCAGTATCTTCAAGACCCAGCTCAATATCTGATGTTACTTCTTGAATTTGGACGATGGTTTCCATCACTTCCATCGACAGCAGGTGCAGATCGCTGTAGCGATCCATTTCTAAGGCATCAAATTTGCTGCTGATGTCAGAAAAGTTCTCGCCCTTTTCCGTTGATAAGGAATCGAGGTAATGAATCTTACTACCCTTGGCGGAGACGGCACTACCAGATGCACTGCCCCTTGAGATCGCTGGCACTGCCGATTTAAATCCTGAGGGCACGGTTCCAGCTTGGGTGGCGACAGTATCGTAGGTGGTACGCAGGCGAATATTCGACTGCTCTAGATGGCTGACTCGGCGGCTGAGGGTTTCAATCAGGATGCGCAAACGTCCCAAGTGCAAGCTAAGTCCGTTGCGCGAGATGGTGAGTTCCCCAAACAGATCGTTGAGCCGTTCCAGCTGTCGGACGGGAATGCGTACCGTATTTTCCTGAGTCTCTTTGGTGGCCCCAGCGGCGGCAGCAGGTTTGGCTTTTGCTTCTTGCCATTTGAGATCCGCTGCCGGAACTTCAGCACGCTTGGTTTGGGTGTCTCGAGCCAGAGTTCCCCCAAACTCAGCCGCCATTGGCTCAAACATATCCTCGTTAGCGACGATGGCTTCAACGCGATGGGCGGCGTTGTGAGCAAGGTCAAACTCGGCTGCGGTTACCTCCGGTTCTACTGCTGCTACCTCATGGCTGGGAATTTCAAACGCTGCTACTTCCGGTTCTACTGCTGCTACCTCATGAACGTGAAAGTCAAACTCGGCTGCGGTTACCTCCGGTTCTACTGCTGCTACCTCATGGCTGGGAATTTCAAACGCCGCTAACTCTGGTTCGACTGCTGCCACCTCATGAACGTGAAGGTCAAACGCTGCTGCCACCTCATCCTGTAACCAATCTTCCTCCACCAACTCCCTGGTAGAGACCTCCCACTGAAGTGTCTGTGCCATATTCCGGTGGGAAGTCTCTGGGAATTTCAATTCCAGCTGTGTTGGCAGACTGCTGACTTGACCTACTAGTATCAATGCTTGCGATCGCCGCCAAGCCTGGAGGGCACTCTGAGCAATCTCTAGCACGCGATTTGGGGCTTGTTCCAGGTAAGACAAAACCGATTCGCACAAGCTGCTAAAGGCATTTAGCTGTAGCATTTCGCCCAAGCCTCCCAGCTCTTGGGCCATAATAGATACTTCTTCTTCCAGACAAGGCGCTTCGGGGTCAGCTAAAACCGACTCCAGACGACCCAGACACCCCTCAACTTCCGTTTCAAATAGAAGTGCTGCCACATTAGTACCATCTTCCGACCCCAACATCGTCGCCGCATCATCAGCTTGGGGGTCGCCCAGACGTTCGTGCAACTTATCAAACACGGGGTTCCCTTCTGTGGCGAGCCAGCGTTCATCCACATCACTGCCTTGGCGGTTGAGAGTCAGCACCTGGCTTAAGCGATCCACTGCTGCTAACAGCAACCGTTCGAGTTCGGCATCAATTTCGAGACTATTACGCTGAGCTTTCAGTACTTTAAACGAATCTTCCAGACGGTGAGCTAGTTGACTCAACGTCTGATATCCCATCATCCCAGCCCCCCCCTTGACCGAATGAGCCGCCCGCAAAACGGAATCCATTTGCTGAGAGTCGATATGGTTGCTGGACAAGCCTAAAAGAGTCGATTCAATCGTCTCCAGATACTCTTGTGCTTCTTCGAGAAACTGGATCTGAATTTCACGTTCCTTGTCTTTTGACATGGTAGTTATTTGTTGTTTGTGGTTTGTTGTTTGTGGTTTGTTGCTTGTTGTTTGGGGTCTGTAGCTTGTAACTAATAACTAATCACCAACAACCAACAACTAATAACCAACAACAAACAACCAACAACAAACAACCAACAACAAACAACCAACAACCAATAACTAATAACTAATCACCAACTTTAAATGCACCCACAGAAGCTTGCAATTCTTCGGCAATCTCTACTGTATCTTTGAGAGAGTTCGAGACTTGTCGGGTGGAATTGGAAGTGTGTTCTGAGATTCGAGCCATGTCTTTCATTAACTCGGTAATTGCTCTGGAGGTTTCGGCTTGGGATACGGTGGCGCTGGAGATGGATTGTACTAAGGAGTCGATCTGGCGAGATACGTCCAAAATTTGAGTCAAGCTCAGTTTGGCATCTTCAACGAGATGAGTTCCTTCTACTACCTGCGATGTACCGAGTTCCATTGCCTCGACTACCGAGGCTGTTTCTTGTTGGATGTTCTCCACAATCTGTTCGATTTCTCTGGTGGCTGCGGCGCTGCGGGCGGCTAGTTCTCCGACTTCTTCGGCAACTACGGCAAAGCCTTGTCCTTCTTCACCAGCTCGTGCAGCTTCAATCCCAGCGTTGATGGCGAGGAGGTTGGTTTGCAGGGCGATTTGATTAATTAAGGACACCACTTTGGAAATCTGTTGGGAAGATTCACCCAGACGCTTGACTTTTTTTGCAGTTTCTGCAACTGTGGCTCGCAAACCGAGGATGTTTTGCACGGAGCGATCCATGGCTAACCCTCCGGCTTCAGCAGTGGTAGAGGCTTTCCGAGCAACTTCGGCGGCACTGCGGGCGTTGTCGGCAACTTCTTGAATTGAACGAGTCATGCGCTCGACGGACTCTAGGGTGTGGGTGGTTTCCTCGGCCTGTTTGAGAGCCTCTAGGGACAGTTGGCGAATAGCTCCTTCGTTTTCTCCCAGGGAGGTATTGACCTGAGTGGCAGCGGTTTTCACCTTGGTGACAATTTCCCGCAGGCTTTCAATTACCGCGTTGAAGAAGTCGGCAACGGTGCCGATTTCACCAACGGTTACATCGGCTCGCACGGTGAGATCGCCTTGGGCAGCTCCTTCCACATCGCTGAGCAGTTCTAACAGTTGCAATTGGAGGGATTCTTTTTGATTGCGCTGTTCCGCAGACGCCATTTCTGCCGCGATCCGGGCTTGTTCGCGCTGTTCGAGCAGGTTGGCTTGGTCGAGGCCAAAACCTACTTGAGTGGCGACTTGCTTCAAGAAGTTCATTTCCGACTCGAGCCAGGGGCGTGTACTCGAACATTGATGGGTGACTAGCAGCCCGAGTAAATCGCCTTCGGCCAGAATGGGAGCTACTAAATTGGCCTTCACTTTGAAGGGTTCGAGTTGACTTAGGTAACATTTGCTCAGGCCAGCTTCGTAAATGTTTTCCAGCCCCTTGACCCGACCGCGCTTGTATTTTTCAATATATTGGTCAGCAAAACAGGGGTCGGCAATGTTTGCCCCCAAGGCTTTCGGCCATCCACTACCTACCGATTCGGCGACGATGGTGCCGTTCCAGTTTTCGTCAAACAGGTAAACAATGGCTCGGTCAGTATTGAGGGTTTCTCGAACGCCTGTTGTGGCAGCGTCGTAGATTTCTTCAACCTTAAACGATTCCCGAATGCGAGAGGTAATTTCATTGAGTTCCTGCGCGAGGAATGTGGCTTTTTCTTGCTGTGCCAACAGAGTGGCTTGGTCTAGGGCAAAGCCAATTTGGTCGGCGACAGAGGAGAATAAATCGAGTTCTGCGTCTAGCCAAATCCGAGGTTTTGAACACTGACCGATACAAAGCAAGCCGTCCACTTTGCCTTCTCTGAGGATGGGCACTATCATATAGGCTTTGACGGAAAGCATTTCTAAAAGAGCTTTTTCCCACTCGGTAGGAGAAGCATCGTCAAGGTTATCCGCCACTCGTACCTCTCCGCGATGGTACTGAGAAGCGATCGCACTTTCTCCCTGGACTCTTTTACCTTCTACTTTGAGGGTTTGTCCTTTGAGTTTGCTCCAACCTGGTGCTACAGACTCAGCGGTGATAGTGACGCTGTTCCCTTCCTGGAAGCGACAAATCAAGACGCGATCAGCATGAAGCGCCCCGCGGACTTCGGCCACCGCTGTTTCCAGGATTTCCTCAACGTTGAAGGACTGCCGGATGCGCGGCGTGAGGTCTTTCCAGCGTTGAATCCGTTCGGCTTCAGCGGCTTTAGAGGAGGCTAGGGTAATGCTGCTTAAGGAAAGTCCGATTTGCGTGGCCAATTCTTTGAGGTAATCAATTTCCGACGGCTGCCACATGCGGGTTTTAGCGCATTGATGAGCGACTAACAGACCGATCAGGATATCGCCTGATACTATGGGGACAACCAAATTAGCTTTAACTTGCAACCGTGCTAACAGCTGCATGTGAGCTGTAGAAAAATTGGCTTGCTGAACCGAAGCAGTGGGAACTACCCGCCCTTTGCGGTACTCTTCTAAGATTCTTCGGGGAATGCAGGGGTCTGAGATTTTATCCATCAGCGCCCTCGGCCAACCTGGTTCGACGGCTTCAGCAACGATACTGCCACTCCAGTCCGGTTCAAAGCCGTAGATCACCACGCGATCCACGTTGAGCTGTTTTTTAGCCTCATTCACAGCCCGGTCGAACAGGAACTGTTTATCTCCGCGACTAGCAGCATTAACCGTTTCGGCATAACTACGGATTTGTTCGACAGACGCTTTTTGCTCTTCCAAAAGAGTCTGAACTTGGTCTACCATCCGATTGATATTCGACCCCAAAACAGCCAGTTCATCCTCTCCTACCACGGGAATTCGGGTATCGAGTTCCCCAGCCGCCAGTTTCTGAACGGTTGCGTTCGTGCTGAGAATCGGTTCGACAGCTCGTTTGGCCAAGAGGGCGGCCACTCCGGCAGCAACTAAGGCTGTAACTCCGGTTGTGAGGAGCAGGAGCGAGAAGTTGTTAGCTGGCTGCTCTTGTTGAATTTCCTGCCGGGTGGTTTGGTTAACCACGGCATAGTTAAGTAACCCAGTACCGATAGCTGGGCCTACGCTCAAAGCAACTGCTAAAACCGTCGCTTTAGTTCCCAAACTTAGCCGACTCCACCAAGAAGTTGACTGAGTTTGGCTAGGTACATAGGCGGGAATCCTATTGACTGGAGAAGTCTGACCGACATTCATCATTGAGTTAGGGTCAGCAATGTAACCATGGCGGTTGCCAGCTACACCATTGCTGTTACTACTATCTGGTAGCTTGCTATCACCAGAGCTTGGTATATCGAATTTCTGAACCATGAAAAAGCACCTTATGTTGTTGGTTGTTGGTTGTTGGTTGTTGGTTGCTGGTTGTTGGTTGTTGGTTGTTGGTTGCTGGTTGTTGGTAATTTGTTATCACAAACAACAAATAACAAACAACAAACAACAAACAACAAACAACAAACAACAAACAACAAACAACAAACAACAAACTAAAGGAAGTTGCTTTGAACAATCACGA
>DNXU01000047.1:0-16518 GCA_003505715.1 Cyanobacteria bacterium UBA8803
AGTCAAAGAGGATGGTTTGACGTTCTCGACGACTGGCTCAAGCGCGATCGCTTTGTCTTCGTTGGTTGGTCTGGTTTGCTACTGTTCCCCTGCGCTTACTTAGCGATCGGGGCATGGCTAACTGGCACCACCTTTGTTTCATCCTGGTATACCCACGGCTTGGCTTCTTCCTACCTGGAAGGCTGCAACTTCCTGACGGTAGCCGTTTCCACCCCCGCCAACAGCTTCGGACACTCCCTGCTGCTGCTGTGGGGACCGGAAGCTCAAGGAGACTTCACCCGTTGGTGCCAAATCGGGGGTCTGTGGACGTTTACCGCTCTCCACGGAGCCTTTTCTCTCATCGGCTTCATGCTGCGGCAATTTGAAATCTCTCGCCTAGTCGGCATCCGGCCTTACAACGCCATTGCCTTCTCAGCACCAATTGCCGTATTTGTCAGCGTCTTCTTGATGTACCCCTTGGGACAGTCGGGTTGGTTCTTTGCTCCTAGCTTCGGCGTAGCAGGTATCTTCCGATTCATCCTGTTCGTACAAGGGTTCCACAACTTCACCCTCAACCCCTTCCACATGATGGGCGTAGCGGGTGTGTTGGGGGGCGCTCTGTTGTGTGCCATCCATGGTGCTACAGTAGAGAACACCCTGTTTGAAGATGGCGACAAAGCCAACACCTTCCGAGCCTTCAACCCCACCCAAGCTGAAGAAACCTACTCGATGGTGACTGCCAACCGCTTCTGGAGTCAAATCTTCGGAATTGCCTTCTCCAACAAGCGCTGGCTACACTTCTTCATGCTATTCGTGCCTGTCACAGGGTTGTGGATGGCATCGGTAGGGATTGTGGGCATCGCACTGAACCTGCGGGCTTATGACTTTGTGTCCCAGGAACTGCGTGCTGCTGAAGATCCTGAATTTGAAACGTTCTACACCAAGAACATCCTGCTGAACGAGGGACTCCGTGCTTGGATGGCTCCCCAAGATCAGCCCCACGAAAACTTTGTCTTCCCTGAGGAGGTACTACCCCGTGGTAACGCTCTCTAGTAGTTCTATGGTTGCGGGTAACCGCGACCAAGAATCATCAGGTTTTGCCTGGTGGGCAGGTAATGCCCGTTTGATCAACCTGTCCGGTAAGTTACTGGGCGCTCACGTTGCCCATGCTGGACTGATCGTCTTCTGGGCTGGAGCAATGACCTTGTTTGAGGTCGCCCACTTCATCCCTGAAAAGCCCATGTACGAACAGGGCTTGATCCTCCTACCTCACATCGCTACTCTCGGCTGGGGCGTTGGCCCTGGTGGTGAAGTTGTTGACACCTTCCCCTACTTTGTGGTAGGTGTGCTGCACTTAATTTCCTCAGCCGTTCTGGGCTTAGGCGGTATCTATCACGCCGTTCGCGGTCCGGAAACCTTAGAAGAGTACTCTTCCTTCTTCGGTTACGACTGGAAAGACAAGGACAAAATGACCACGATTATCGGGTTCCACCTGATCATGCTTGGTCTTGGTGCTTTCCTGCTTGTGATCAAGGCCATGTTCCTCGGTGGCGTGTACGACACCTGGGCACCGGGCGGTGGCGATGTGCGCGTTATCACCAACCCGACACTGAATCCAGCTGTAATCTTTGGTTATCTGACCAGATCTCCCTTTGGTGGAGAAGGCTGGATTGTCAGCGTCAACAACATGGAAGACATCATCGGCGGCCATATCTGGATCGGTCTGATCTGCATTTCTGGCGGTATCTGGCACATCCTAACCAAGCCTTTTGGCTGGGCTCGTCGCGCCTTCATCTGGTCTGGAGAAGCTTACCTCTCCTACAGCTTAGGTGCCCTCTCCATGATGGGCTTCATCGCTTGCTGCTTTGTCTGGTTTAATAACACAGCTTATCCCAGCGAATTCTACGGTCCTACTGGTCCTGAAGCTTCTCAAGCTCAAGCCATGACCTTCTTAATTCGCGACCAGCGCTTAGGTGCTAACGTTGCTTCTGCTCAAGGCCCAACTGGTCTAGGTAAATACCTGATGCGCTCTCCCACTGGCGAAATCATCTTCGGTGGTGAAACCATGCGCTTCTGGGATTTCCAAGGCCCCTGGCTGGAGCCTCTGCGCGGCCCCAACGGTCTTGACCTGAACAAGATCAAGAATGACATTCAACCTTGGCAAGCTCGTCGCGCTGCTGAGTACATGACTCATGCTCCTCTGGGTTCTCTGAACTCTGTAGGTGGTGTGGCGACGGAGATCAACTCCTTCAACTACGTGTCGCCCCGTTCTTGGTTATCGACTTCTCACTTCGTCTTAGGTTTCTTCTTCCTAGTCGGCCACCTCTGGCACGCAGGTCGTGCTCGTGCGGCAGCTGCTGGTTTTGAGAAGGGCATTGACCGTGAGAGCGAGCCAGTACTAAGTATGCCTGACCTTGACTAGGTTTGTGCTGATTTTAGTTTCAAGCTTAAGGTTAATAAATTAAAGGCTCCTGTGTAAAAACAGGAGTTTTTTTTGACCCTGAAAGGTTGCTATGCAGGCAGAGTCTTCGGGAATCGGGAATGGGGAATGGGGACAGCAGTTATTGAGCGCTTGGCAAAGGATTTGCAGCAGGCGTTTCCTGGAGTTAAGGGATTTTCCGCACGTAATATCTGGCGAATGCGAGCTTTCTACCTAGCTTACTCCCAGGAGGTACAAGGACTGTCAGAAGTTGCGGCAGAACTGGACGGGCAAAATCTGCCACAGCCTGTGGCAGAAATTCCTTGGGGTTGAGAGCTAATACCCATAGAACAAAAGGCTGGCAACCAGTCCCGGTTTATAGTAAGTGATTGACCGGACTTGATATAACCATAGCTTGGCGAGTCTTGCTAACAGCAGTTGAGAGAATTTCCGCTGCTCGATCTATTTCTTCATCCGTGGTAAATTTGCCAAGACCAATACGTAATGCTCCTTCTATTACCTCAGAGGGCAAATTGAGGGCTTGCAGAACATGGGATGGAGTTTCTACACCTGATGAGCAAGCAGAACCTGTAGAAATTGCCAGTTTTGAGCGTACTCTGGCAATAACTGCACTGTTAGGAATATCGGGGATTGAAATGTGGAGATTGCCTGCAAGTCGGGAGGTGGTATCTCCATTGATGACTAAGCCAGGAATTTTATCTAGCAGTAAGCTTTGAAGTCTGTCTCGCTTGGATGCGATCGCTTTTTCATCTTCTTTCATTTCCAGTTGACGCAGGCGGCAGGCTTCTCCTAAGCCAATAATACTGGGAACGTCAAGGGTTCCAGACCTCATTCCTTTCTGATGACCGCCACCAAAGATAATTGGTTCTAGGTGATGTCCTTTCCTAACAACTAATGCGCCACAACCTTTGGGGCCATAGAGTTTGTGGGCAGAGATGGCTAGGTAAGTGATTCCCCACTCTTCAAAGTTTATAGGGATTTTTCCTACAGCTTGGGAGGCATCACAGAGGAAGGGAATACCGTAGCGTTGAGCAATCTGAGCGATCGCCTCAATTGGATAAATATTGCCAATCTCGTTATTGGCTGCCATGACACAAACGAGGGAGAGTCTCTCAGCACAAACTTGTTCTAGATGGTTGAGGTTGAGTCTTCCTCTAGAATCTACTTGGAGGTAAGTCAGTTCTGCCCAGCCGCGTTTCTCTAGAATATGGCAGGTGTCGAGAACAGCTTTGTGTTCGAGTGGCAGCAGCGCAATGCGGTGAGGTTTTCCAGGGTTGGGAGACAGACTACCCTGAATTACCAGGTTAATGCTCTCGGTTGCACCAGATGTCCAAACGATTTCTCTCGGTGAAGCGCCAACTAGCTTAGCTACCTGTTTAGCGGCATGTTTGATGGCTTCTTCAGCGCGATCGCCCCAGGAGTGATCTACACTGCTGGCGTTGCCGAATTCTTCAGTCATGTAGTGGTAGATGCGATCGGCAACTCGGCGATCGACTGGAGTAGTTGAGTGGTAGTCGAGGTATATGGAGCGTGATTTACTAGACTGTTGGGACGAGGGCATGACTCAATTGAGATAACTGGACGCAGGTAATAGTTTCAAAGCTGTTTTATGACGAAATTCGGGTAAGATATGCCTCTAAATTGGTAGAGGAGTTGCTTGGTGTGGATCTCAATATCCAGAAAGAAGAATTCAGCTATGCTTATTTGTATGCTGTTATCTCAGCAGCAGGTTACTCCTTCCAGAAATCCTCTAGACCCACAGACGTTGGTGGAATAGACATTATCATTTCTGGGATTGAAACAGAATATTCTCTGTATCCACCTCGCCTTGAAATTCAGGTAAAGTCTACCTCAACTGATGTTGTTAGCGAAGAATTTATTCGATATCCTCTTAAACTAAAGAACTACAATGAACTAAGAAAATCAAAAACCCTTACCCCCCGACTCCTAATTGTCGTCTTAATCCCTGAAAATCCTGATAGCTGGATACAGCAGTCAGAAGCGGAACTCTGTCTGAGACACTGCGCTTACTGGATGTCATTACAAGGAATGCCAGAAACCCCAAATACGGATAATATCACCATCTATATACCACGCCAAAAAATCTTCACCGTCGATACTCTAAAAACCTTGATGCAGCGTATTGAAACTGGAGGAGCATTATGAAAGCTATTGTCAGTGATGGGGAAGTTCTCAGCCATCTTGAACCCTCAGCTGTAGAGGCTTACTTGAAGGCTACGGGATGGCACGAGCTTAACCGCATTCCCGATAAAGTTTCTGTTTGGACACGGGATACTTTTTCTGAAGATAAATTAAAAGTTTATCTGCCTGTAGACCAAGAATTCGATGATTATGCCCGCCGGATGTACGAATTAATGGAAACTCTAGAAAAAGCAGAAAATCGGTCACAACTCGACATTATCAGTGAACTGATTACCACTGTACCAAATGTTTCAATTCAGGGGACGGTGATGCAAATTTACACGCCAAATGTTGACCAACTAAGCGGGAAAATCATAATCTTCGGTGTAGTTATCGATAAATTGCGTAAAATTGAGACTGAACTATTCAACCATGACTATATCCTTGCTATCAAAGCGTATCAAGAACGCCTTCCTATAGTTTGTAGGGGTGACTTAATTAAAGAAGATAGCTGTTTCGTCCTCAAAAATGCCCATAGTTTTGCTTTAGATAAATCCTGGAAAAACTAACGGAATCTAGTGGGATCGCCTATTGGGCGTTCTCAAGCGTGATTCAAAGAGTACGAACACTTCACGCATTTTCATCTTTTGCCATCATCTCATCACTGATAAAGTATGAGGCGGTAATAGGCTACGCGCTGCATTAGAAAGATTGGGGGTACAACGCTATCCTAGATCGGGTTAACTAATGGTTTGGGTTATGGCGGATCGGTTATTACCCACAGGCTATGATGAATTTTTGCGGGAATTAAAAGAGCGGATTCGCAGCGCTCAAGTCCGAGCAGCACTAGCTATTAACCGCGAATTGGTCTTACTTTACTGGCAGATTGGACGGGAGATTCTATCTCAACAGCAACAGCAGGGTTGGGGTGCCAAGGTTATTAGCCAACTGGCGAAGGACTTAAAGAAAGCCTTTCCAGAGATGAAGGGGTTTTCACGAACCAATCTCCTTTACATGAGGGCATTCGCGCAGGCTTACTCAGATGAACAATTTGTCCAGCAAGTTGCTGGACAAATTCCCTGGTTCCATAACTGCGTCCTCTTGGATAAAGTTAAAGATGCAACAGAGCGCCAATGGTACATCCAGAAAACGATTGAGCATGGGTGGAGTCGAAGTATCTTAACCCATCAAATTGAGCTGAGGCTGTATCATCGGCAGGGAAAGGCTACAACTAATTTTGAGCGAACTTTGCCTAAACCCCAATCGGAACTAGCCGAGCAGGTGTTGAAAGACCCCTACAATTTTGACTTTCTGAGTTTAGGGGATAAAGCCTGGGAACGGGAACTAGAAAATGCTCTGCTCAAGCATATTAGAGATTTTTTACTTGAGTTAGGTGTGGGTTTTGCTTTTGTGGGAAATCAATATCACCTTGAGGTGGGTGGTAGGGATTTTTGGATCGATTTATTGTTCTATCACTATCGATTGCATTGCTTTGTTGTGATAGACCTAAAAGTGGTGGAATTCGAGCCGGAATTTTCTGGCAAGATGAGTTTTTATGTTTCGGCTGTAGACGATTTGCTGCGACAGTCAGGAGACAACCCAACAATTGGCATCATTTTATGTAAGACGAAAAATCAGACACTTGTAGAATATGCTCTACGGGATGTGAATAAACCTATTGGTGTTTCAACTTATCAATTACAGGATGCTTTACCTGAAAATTTGCAAGGAAGTTTACCGACAATTGAGCAGTTGGAAGCGGAGTTAGAGGCGGTATCGTTGGAATCTGAGGAGGAGGAATGAAAGGGAGAGGCGCGATAGCGCTTGCGCTGCTGCCAAGCAGATCGCATATTGACCGTTCTCAAGCGCGATTCGCTAACGCGATAGCTTCGCTTCACGCTTATCTCATCTTCAGGGATAATTTCAGGAAATGGAGTTTGGGTTATGGGTGCTAAGCAATAAATTATGGATTGTCAGAGTATTGTTTTTTCTCGTCATGCTATCCAACAGATGTTTCTTCGCCGAATTAGCCAGCGTGACGTGCAAGCTATCGTTGCTTATGGGGAAGTGATAGAAGAAAATCCTGATGATACACCGTTTCCCAGTTATCTATTACTTGATTTTGTAGAAGGCAGACCGATTCATGTTGTATTTTATTATGATGAATCTACAAATACGGGATATGTGGTGACGGCTTATATTCCTGACACCAAGCTTTGGACTAATGATTTTAGAAATCGGAGATAGAACAATGAGATGTGTAATTTGTAAGCATGGAAAAACGCAACCTGGTTTAGTCACTGTGATTCTAGAACGAGACGAGAGTATTGTGATTATTAAGCGAGTTCCCGCCGAAGTTTGTGATAATTGTGGGGAGTATTATCTGAGTGATGTTATTACTGAGCAAGTTCTCCAAAGGGCTGAGATGGCAGTAAGTAACGGGGCGGAAGTTGAAATTATCCGATATGCAGCATAGGGCTAGTCTATAGAGATAGAAGTTCTATGTTTCGGCTGTAGACAATTTGTTAGCACAGGGAGGAGAAGTTTCACACTTGAGGTAGGCGCGATCGCATCTCTCCTCCTCTATTTATCAATCAATACTATCTATAAGACCATGTAGTAAATCCTTGTCTTATAGCTATAGATACTAAAGGGGTGAGAGTAGACTCATAAGCAGACTTAAGAATTTGTAAGTCAAGAAGGTTATCCTCGTTAGAAATTTTCAATTCAGCAACGTAAGATTCAATATAATTACTCCATTGTTGAACTCCCAGGATTGACTTTGATACAGAAAGTCCTAAATGCTGTAGATTCACAAATTCATCAAAGTAGTTCTCATCAGGGAGATAATTAGATTTTGAGGAATTAACCTCTGGGAAAGTTGGGATTAAGTTCCAAGGCTGGTCGTGAGCTACAAATGACCAAGGTAAATAGTGATCGAGAGAAAAGCCCTGTGAGGGCAGAGTTTTCTTCGAGTAAATACACTGTAGGTCGGTCTGTTTTAAAATCAACTTCCAGTAAGATTTTTGACTGTTCAGAGAGCCTCTCTCTTGAGGTGGAAATAGCTTGTTAGCAACAGCAGGGACATTAGGGTTACGTTGCTGCATATACTTAAGCCATTCCCAACACACCCAAGCGCGAACGATTAAATAGTTATTTTCTATATATGACACCCATTCTGGATGTAAATTTATAGAAGTGCAATTCTTATAGAGACTTGCATCAAATCGGTATAAAGGCTTTTTAACATTAAATAGTCCTTCGGCAAGATTGATAATTTCTTGTTCATCATCACCAGGGTTAGAGCGCTTGTATCTCCCAGTCTTAGCTGATTTTAATTCCTGTTCAAAAAATGGACGAATCAATAAAAACGGCACATATCTTCTTATATCTGAAACAATATCCTCTATAGGCTTATCACTAATTGTTCTGCGTAAATGTCTTTTGCCTGTATCTTGGAAAATGATTTTTGTATCTGAAATATCAATATTTAGAGAATCTAATTTATTGGATATTTTATCTTGGAGGCCAAAGGATAGCTTGAAATAAGTATGAGGATACCAAGCATTAGCCAGCATTTCAATAATAATTTCTCTAAAACTTATTGGTGATAAAGCCTCAAATTGCCGTCTTTCTAAAATATCTAAAAGTGAAATAAAAAAAAGATACTTATATGAGTTTGTAGTTTTTTTAAAAAGCCTAGAAAGAACAGAGACATCTACTGTGTCAGACTTTGGCAATTCCTGAACTGGAGTTGCCACCAGATCCATCTCTCCATCCTGAGTTAAGTCAACTAGGTATAACCTTATAAATTCCTTTGCTGCGGTCGGATTCATCTCTCGGAGTACTCTAACGATACTTGCAACAGTCTCAGCCGTGGGATCGGTTTGTTCATGAAACCAGCGAAATACTACAGGACGGTCAACTCCCAACGCAGTTGCCAGACTGCTTTGATTGATGCCGTAGGTTTCTAGTACTTGTCTAAGCGCTTTGCCTGCCTGTCCCATACGTCTGATTTAGTTAAAAAGTCGTAAATTACTAAAGTTATCTTAATTGATAACTATTTACATCCAATAAGTTAGCATATATGATAACTTTATTGCTCAGGAACAATCTTGTTTTCAACCCTAGCATAAAGTCCAGTTCCATTCTCGGCAGGGCTTTCAAGACAAAAGGCAGCACTTCACCTCCTACAGATCCCTGCTGCCTTTTGGGTTCCATTCCGTTTTGAAAAGGAAACCTTAAACCATGATAGAACTTGCAAACAATCTACAGGATTGCCCTTGGGCAGTTGTACGTATTCTGCCTAAATGCCAACGTTGCATTGTTGCCCGTTACCGCAATCGCCAAGACGCTTATGACTCTCTCAGAGTATTGCGGCGTTTCATTCCAGCAGCAGTATTTGAGCTAATGTTCGATCCTGTCGTCGAGCAAAAGTTGGTAAAAACGCCTGATTTGTAAGTAATTCCGGCAAATCGGGCAAGTTAGCCATTCCAGAAAACAGTTTTATTCCCCCCAAAACGGGGGGGGTTCACCAAATTTTGCTTAAATCCAGAACAAATCCGGGTAATACTGAATCGCCGCTCACAGTAGCCGGATTATCCAAACATTCCACAGCCACTCCTGGACGATAGATATAAACCTGCCGATTTTTGCGGTCAATCAGCCATCCTAAAAGCGCACTGTTGTCAATATACTCCTGCATCTTAGTTTTGAGCGGTTCCAAATTATCAGAAGCAGAGCGCAACTCCACCACAAACTCAGGACAGATGGGAGCAAATTTTTTCTGTTGTTCGGGAGTTAGGGCGTTCCACCGTTCTAACTTCACCCACGCCGCATCAGGCGATCGCTCTGCACCATTGGGCAGCTTAAAGCCAGTGCTGGAGTCATCAGTTTATTAACCCCCACCTACTTATTGGCGTGACACAGCTAAAATGATGCAATAGCAAATTGACCCATAAACTTCAACTTCTGATTTGCTCCCAATGTCCTAATGCGCCAAATTAGAGGTGATCGCGCTTGGACTTGGGCAAGGATTGTCAAGCGGATAAGAACTGCCAAAATTGAAATCCCTAAGTAAATCACTGGGGCGATTAGTCGAAGGCTAGCGCTTGCGCGATCGCTCTTTTCTGGTACGCTTTAGCTGAAGGTAAAATTCATATTTGTAGCTAAAAGCCAAGATAAAGCCAAAAGGACTGATTGTTACTTCTATCTTGATTACGGGAATACTGAGAGAGTAGTCACTAAAGCCAAACTATCAGTAGCTTAGAATGGTATCCGGCCAACTCTCGACTTACGAGGAAATCAAAGATAGTGCCACGTCGCAGCAAACATCAGCCCACTAAATCTATCAAAACAGCCGCACAAGCTGAACTGAAGTTTCCGGCACCAGAGGATGAGAAGCTGGAAGTAGCGGCGATGGAGACGTGGCTGTGGGATGCGGCGTGTACGATTCGCGGCATGACTGACGCGCCAAAGTTCAAGGATTTCATTCTGCCCTTAGTGTTCTACAAGCGCCTATCGGATGTGTTTGATGATGAGTTTGCTCGTCATGTGGAGGAGTTTGGGGATGAAGAGACTGCCCATGAGGTGATTGAGGCTGACCATAAGGATGCCATAGCAACCGGACGCAAAGACCGGATGGTGCGCTACTACATCCCGGATGAGTATCGTTGGGAGAGAATCCGCAATCACGGTGAGGAGGGGTTGGGGGAGTTTATCACCACTGCCATGCGGGAGGTAACGACTCTCAATCCGGAACTGAAGGGTGTGCTGGATATCAAGGACTACAACGAAACCCAAAGCGGTCAGCGGACGCTGGGGGATGACCGTTTGGCGGCATTGGTGGAGGTGGTGAGTCGCCATCGGTTGGGGTTGAAAAATACGAGTCCGGATGTGTTTGGGGATGCCTACGAGTATCTGCTGCGGAAGTTTGCCGAAGGGCAGGGGCAAAGTGCGGGGGAGTTTTTGACACCGCCAGAGGTGGGTTGGTTGATGGCGGAAATTATTGACCCTGCGCCCTACACTACGGTTTATGACCCGACTTGTGGCACGGCGAGGCTACTGATTAAACCGCGTTTGGTGTTTGAGCGCAATTACCCCGGCCAGAAAAGCAAAGCGCCTAAACTCTACGGCCAGGAACTCAATCATACGACATTCGCGATCGCCAAAATGAATGCGGTAATCTACGACTTTCGCGATTCCAGTCTAGAAATTGGTGACACATTCCTCAATCCCAAGTTTGTGGAGACGGGTAAGGGGTTGATGCGCCATGACTACGCAGTTGCTAATCCCATGTGGAATCAGAGCAACTATGACACGGAGTTCTATGAAAAAGACCCGTGGAAGCGGTTTGAGTATGGCACTCCTTCCAAGTCATCGGCGGATTGGGGTTGGGTGCAGCATATTCTAGGATCGCTGAATGACCAGGGACGGGCGGGGATTGTGTTGGATACGGGCGCGGTGTCTCGCGGTTCGGGTAGCAAGTCATCGAATAAGGAGAGGGATATCCGCAAACAGTTTGTGGAGAGGGATTTGATTGAGGGGGTGATTCTGCTACCGGAAAATTTGTTTTATAACACGACGGCACCGGGAACTATTTTGCTGTTGAATCGCCACAAGTCGGAGAATCGCCAAGGGGAGATTTTAATTGTGAATGCTTCAGCTTATTGTGTGAAGGTTGGAGCGAAAAATCGGCTGACGGAAGTCGGGATTAAAGCGGTTACTGAGGTTTATCGCAATTGGGAGACGCGGGAGAAACTCAGCCGTGTGGTGACGAAGAAGGAAGTGCAGGAGGCGGATTATAATCTCAGTCCGTCGCAGTTTGTGGAGATTAATGATAAAGTAACGCACCGTCCTATCAATGAGATTTTGATGGATTTGGAGATTGCCCGTTCTGAGAGGGAAAAGGCAGATAAGGATTTAGCTGAGGTGTTGGCAACGTTGGATTTGAACGGGCAGGGGTTGGGATGAGTCAGCCAAATCTACCATCTCACTGGAAGTTAATACCGCTAGGAGAACTTTCTAACATTCAAAGTGGTGGAACACCCTGGCGTGAGAAGCCTGAATTTTACGGAGGTCAAATCAAGTGGGTGAAGACTCTCGACTTAAACGAAGGCATTGTTACGGAGACAGAGGAAACTATTAATGAGTTAGGCTTTCAAAGCATTCGAGGTAAGCTGCGACCCGTTAATACAGTAATGGTGGCCATGTATGGGGGAGCAGGGACAGTTGGAAAAAGTGGAGTTTTAGGAGTTCCTGCAACAACTAACCAGGCGGTCTGTTGTATAGAACCAAATCTAGACAAATTTGACTCTTTTTATCTTCTATATCACCTAATTTACTTAAGACCTACCTGGATGCGTGAGGCGATAGGCACGCGGAAAGACCCAAACATAAGCAAAGGAATTATAGAAAACACAAAAATTCCCCTTCCTCCACTTCCTGAGCAGCGTGCGATCGCGCACACTCTGCGAACCATTCAGAAAGCCAAAGAAGCTCGACAGCGAGAGCTAGAATTAGAGCGGGAACGCAAAGCGGCTCTGATGCAGTACCTCTTTACTCACGGCACTCGCAACGAACCGCGCAAAGAGACAGAACTTGGCGATATTCCAGAGAGTTGGCAGGTTGTTAAGTTAGGAAAAGTCTGTAAATTCTTACAATACGGCACGTCCAAAAAGTGTGATTTAGATTCAAGTGGCTTGCCAGTTCTACGAATACCGAATGTAATTGGCGGAAAGATAGACACTGGCGATTTAAAGTTCGTCAAATTGAGTAGTAATGAGGTTGAAAGCTTAATGCTCAACCTTGGTGACTTGCTGTTTGTCAGAACTAATGGAAGGCGTGAGTATACAGGGCGATGCGCTGTTTTTAGTGGCGAACTCCAAGAAGCGCTCTTTGCTTCTTATTTGATAAGAGCAAGACTTGATACAGAACATCTTCTGCCTGAGTTTGCTCAATTCTACACTATGACCTATCAAGGAAAAAAATACCTCAGTGAACGAGCATCTAGTGCATCTGATGGCAAATTTAACATTAACACGCAGACAATTAAAAGTGTATTAATTCCAAAACCTAATATTGACGAGCAGGGCGAAATTATTAATGCATTGCAGGCTAGCGATCGCAAAATCACAGCATTAGAACAAGAGGCAGTATTTCTAGATGAACTCTTCCGAGCAATGTTAGAGGAACTGATGACTGGGCGCTTGTCAGCACTATCGCTAGTCGAGGAGAAAGCGATAGCCTAAAAATTGCCTAAACTGAATCAAGCGATTATCTACTAGATGAAACAAGCTCTATTAAACTCTTTTAGTTTATCTTCAATACTCCAGACATAGTATATCCATTCTTCTAGCCCTTGCCAAGGCTGTTCTATAGCCTCATTCCCTAGCTGAATTATCTCATCGTCGCCCAATAAGATTGGTGGGAGCTTGAGACAGTTATCATCTTTGTTAAGTAATGATTCAAGGCAGATTATATGATTACCATAAATACCTCTTTTTAAAAAATTTTCCTTACCTACTTTTAGCAGGTTTTTAAAATAAGTATAGTGAGATATAAAATTATCTTCAATTGCTTCACTTGCACCTACACCTCTTGCTAACTCCATGAATTTCTCTATGTGAGGGTCTTTAAGCATCTGCTTATTTAATTCATCCATTTCCTGAACGGCTAACTCTTCTAACTCATTAATGGGGGGTAATCCAGCCGAAAAAATTGCTGATTCAAGCCATTCCAATATGTCTAAATGATTATCTTTTTCCGCATAATTTGCTATAAGAAAGAAGGCAACCCCACGGTCTTGTAAATTAACCATATGATTAGCCCTGTCACCTATCCGCTCCTGAACATCAGAAGGTATTTTGAGTAAATGAAATACTTGAGAAGGAAGATTAAGACAAAGTGTTGATAAAGCAGAAGCTCGTTGATAAGCATCTGCGGCATCTGTAATCCCGGCAAGATTTGCTAGACAGTGAGCAGCAACAGAATAAACAGTTAGCTCTGGATTGTATAGTCTCTCTAAGTAATTTTGTTCTATTAAGTTTTTTTCAATGATGAGTTCTTCTGGATGTAGTAAATGTGATAGAACTTTTTCTAACCAGAGTTCAGATGCTACTGCATTTGTCTCAAGCAGAGAAACTACGGACAAAGGTACTCTTTTAACAAATTCGCCATCTATGTTATAGAACTTTGTATAAAGAAATGGATGAGTTTCCCGAATTTTACCATCAGAACCAAATTGTAATCCAGAACCAAATTCATACTTCCAGGGCTGCTTATTCCAAGCTTTTTTAGCCCCAGAACCATTAACGGTATAATAGTCTGCAAAGTTGATTCTACTTAGGTCAGAAAATAGTTGTTGTATTCGCCATAATTCTTCAATTATCTCGTTTTCTTTGGCATTGAATGCATTGTATATATCAATTAAAAATTTTTGCCCCCATAAGGTACTTGTATGGTCTAACCAGTGAGTAATTTCATGAATAAAAATTCCATATACCTTCCGTTTTATTCGTATATCATTGCGATTATCGTTTAAAGCTAATATATCCCTTCTTTCTAAAGAGTTGGCACACACAGTTTGGCTCAAGAATTCATAATGACCTGCTACACTCGTATTGGGAAATCCTCGCCAATTATTGAGTATTTTTTCTATCATTTGGATTTTTTTCATAAAAATCCTCGCCTACTTGATTGGAACCAATATAGCGAATGAGTGAACGCTCTGCCGTCCAAAACCCCATGCTGCGCTACGCCGATGCAATCGGCTGGACATACATCTCCCCAGATGAAGCCCTCAAACTCCGCAACGGCGACACCGGACTCTACTTCACCGAAATTCTCGAAGCCCAACTTCTCAAACTCAACCCCGGAATTGTCACCCCAGACCGGACAGCAGACATCCTCCGCCGCCTCAACCTCCTAGAACCGACTATCGAAGGCAACCGCGATGCCCTCTCCTGGCTACGAGGTGAACAATCCATCTTTGTCCCCGAAGAAAACCGGGAACGCAACATCAAACTCATCGACTTCGATAACTGCGATCGCAACCTCTTCCACGTCACCGATGAATGGAAGCAGCAGGGAACCGTCTACAACAATCGCGCCGATGTCGTCTTTCTCATTAACGGCATTCCCGTCGCCGTCGCCGAAACCAAAGCCGCAGGCAAAACCGATGGACTCGCCGAAGGCATCCAGCAGATTCGCCGCTACCACCGGGAAACGCCCCAGATGTTCATCTCTTCCCAGGTGTTTGAAGTCACCGAACTGGTGAATTTCTACTACGGCATCACCTGGAACACCAGCCGCAAAAACCTGTTTGATTGGAAAGAAGAAATGACCTCTCCCCCAACCCCTCTCCTGCAAGGAGAGGGGAGTATTTCCCCCCTTCCCTGCGAGGGAAGGGGGGCAGGGGGGTTAGGTTTCTCCTACGAACAGAAAGTTAAAGCTTTCTTCGATCGCCCCCGCTTCCTGAAAGTCCTGCGGGACTACATCATTTTCCTCACCAAGGATGACCAACTCACCAAAGTCATCCTGCGCCAGCACCAAACCCGCGCCGTCGAGAGAGTTATCGAACGAGTCGAAGACACCGCCAAGAAACGGGGACTCATCTGGCACACCCAAGGCAGCGGCAAAACCCTGACCATGATTACCATCGCCGCCAAACTGCTACGAGTGGTGCGCGGTGCGGAAAAGCCCACCGTCCTGATGCTGGTAGACCGCAACGAATTAGAAACCCAGCTATTCAAAAATATCGACAGCTACGGCATCACCAACTTTCAAATTGCAGGCAGCAAAAAGGAACTGCAAGACATCCTCACCAGAGACGACCGAGGGCTGGTGGTGTCCATGATTCACAAATTCGATGACATTCCCGCCGACCTCAACCGCCGTGAAAGCATCGTGGTTCTAGTCGATGAAGCCCACCGCACCACAGGCGGCAGTCTAGGAACTCAACTGATGGCAGCCCTCCCCAATGCCACGTTTATCGGCTTCACCGGGACACCCATCGATAAACTCTCCGAGGGCAAAGGCACGTTCAAAGTCTTCGGCGCGGAAGACGAACAAGGCTATCTCGACAAATATTCCACTGCCCAATCGATTGAAGATAAAACCACCCTCCGCCTCCATTACGCCCTCGCCCCCAACGACTTGCGGGTAGACCGAGAAACCCTAGAGAAAGAATTTCTCAACCTCAAAGAAGCCGAAGGCATCAGCGACCCCGCCGAATTAGACCGCATTCTCAGGAAAGCCGTCAAACTCAAAGAACTCCTCAAATCAGACAAACGCATCGACAAAATCGCCCAAGCCGTTGCCCAACACTTCCGGGAAAACGTCGAACCCTTGGGCTTCAAAGCCTTTCTCGTGGCAGTAGACCGGGAAGCCTGCGCCCTCTACAAACAAGCCCTCGATAAATACCTACCCCCCGAATATTCCCGCGTCGTCTATTCCCCCAGCAACAGCGACAGCGAAACCCTCAAACAATATCACCTGAGTGAGGCAGAGGAGAAGCAAGTCCGCAAAGCCTTCGCCTCCAAGTGCGTCGTCTGGGTTCGCCTGCAACCCTCGGCTGAAGCTTTAACCTTCATCGAATCCCGCCCCAACGATTTTGTCTACGACGAGACACAAGGCACCCTCATCGTCACGGGCTACTTTTCGGAATCTGACCGCCAAACCCTAGAACGCCTCTGCCCCGAACCCAAATCAGCCGCCGCGATTCGAGACTTATACGAAGACTATACCAAGCGCTTGCCCAAGATTCTCATCGTCACCGAGAAGCTGCTGACAGGCTTTGATGCCCCCATCCTTTACTGTATGTATCTCGACAAACCGATGCGAGACCACGTACTGTTACAGGCAATAGCCCGTGTCAACCGCCCCTATGAAGATGAGGACGGACTCAACAAACCCTATGGCTTCGTGCTGGATTTCGTCGGCATCTTTGAACAGCTAGA
>DNXU01000047.1:16548-22027 GCA_003505715.1 Cyanobacteria bacterium UBA8803
CAACGCTGTCATCAAAAACGTGGAAGTCCTCGAACGCCTGTTCGCCACCCTGATGTCCGAAACCGCCCCGCAATACTTACCCCTAACCCAAGGATTCGATGACAAGGCAAAAGAAGCCGCCATTGAAGCCTTGTCCGAGAAAGAAACCAGAGAGGAGTTCTTCAAATTCTTCCGCCAACTCCAAACCCTCTACGATGTCCTCTCCCCCAACCCTCGCCTGCAACCCTACCTCAACGATTACCAGGCACTCGTCAAACTCTACAGCTTCATCCGCAACGCCTACACCACCCGTCCCTACGTCGATAAAGAAATCACCACCAAGACCAAGGAATTAGTCCGACAAAACACCGACATCTACAACCTAGAACTCCCAGACGCGATTCAAAGCCTCGGTGCAGCAGAACTCGAACACCTCAAACAAAGCGACACCTCCGATACCGTCAAAGTCCTGAACCTGCGAAAAATGCTAGCCACCGTCGTCCGCGAAGAAAGTGCCGCCAAACCCTTTCTGCTTTCCATTGGCGATCGCGCTGAAAAGATAGCACAAGCCTACGAAAACCGACAAATCGACACCCAGGTAGCCCTATCCGAGTTTGAAAAGCTAGCTCAAGAATACATCGACGCCAATACCGAACAACAGCAGCTCGATGTCGATGAAAACACCTATGCTATTCATACCGTCCTCAAGCTAGCCGTTGAAGACCTAACCGTAGACCAAGCCAGAGAAATTAACGCCATCTTCAGCCGCTTCCCAGATTACCAGTGGAACGAACAGCAAAAGAGCCAACTAAGGGCAGAACTCTATAAAGTCGTGCGTCCCCTCGTCGGTGCAAGTCGTATGATTAATGTCACCAACACCCTTTTGAAACTCCAGCGAGTATGAGATGCACAACTGAGGCAACTTGTCAAGATACTGATAATTTGCGATCGCTGGTGCATCACTGGGCAAGCAAAATCGGCGTAAACGTGCAGCAAATTCACCTGCGTCCGATGAAAACCAAGTGGGCATCGATGTCCACCACTGGGCGCTTAACCCTGAATACGGACTTGCTTACCCTACCCCAGGAGTTGGCAGAGTTTGTGATTGTTCACGAACTGGTGCATCTACTAGTTCCCAATCACGGCAAGGTATTCAAAAGCTTTATGTACGCCTATCTGCCGGATTGGGAGGAACGAGAGCAGCAGTTGCAGACGGGTGTTAGTAAGAGGTGAGGTATAGGGCAAAGAGGGCGATCACTATACACTTTGATAAACTTCGCGCTTTAGTAATAAACTAAAGGCTCACCAGCAAATAACTGATAAGCCTTCAGCCCTCAATCAGGGACGTTTGAATATAGCCTGAGAGAGTTTAGAGCCAGCCGCCTTACTGGTTCTTGTGTTTGGTTGGGTCAACCAGTTTATAGCGCTGGTTAGGTTCCGGAGTAGGGGGGAGTGGATTGCCTTTCGTAGAGGTAATTTCACTCCCCTTGCTACCAAGCTCATATTAAATTTCAATGGGGGCGGTGGGACTTGAACCCACACGACCTTTGAGGGTCAACGGATTTTCATTCTCCCTGTAGCTTTCGCTACTGCCATCACTGGCACTTGAGAATTGGACTCTCCCTTTACCCTCGACTTTACGTTAGGGTAGCTCCCGTCGAGTCTCTGCACCTTCCGCTCCTCTCGGCTCGGCTTGGCTCAGGATTGCCTTATCTGTTGCCAGACTTAGGTTTCCCTGAATTTGAGAGCATCCACTTGATAGATTTCTCTATCAAGGCTCAATCACTTTAAGTCCGTAGCGTCTGCCATTCCGCCACGCCCCCTTATGGATTGACTGCTCGGCTTTGGAGTTTTGCCAAAACCACTGTACTTATCTATTCCACCATTAAATAGGTCTTATGTGCAACTAGAAAATTAAGGAACTGTCACACGGTAGAATAAAAAGGCTGAGCTGGCACTAAGAAGGACAGCTTGTAAAGTTGAACTGAGGTATGTTCGCCTCTCCTGTGAGAAGCGTTCGCTTCAGCATGTTGTTTGCCCCGAACAGAAACTATGGTTGTTGCCCTCCTGTACCTAGCTTTAGGCGGACTCTACTTACTAGTAGTTCCCCTTGCTATTTATCTTTACCTGCAAAAACGCTGGTACATTGCTAGCTCCGTTGAGCGAGTCGTGATGTACTTCTTTGTATTTTTCTTCTTTCCAGGACTGTTACTGTTCAGTCCCTTCCTGAACTTGCGTCCCAAAAAGCGCCAGTTACAAGCTTGAGGCGCTTGGGAAAAAGAGGAAGAGGGAGCTGGGTTTTATTTGCCCTCTTCCTAGTTGAGTAACCTAAATTTTGGCTAAATGCGACGGATTGACGCGATTGGAATTGGCATCGGTGTGTTTGCCGCTGGTGGGATTATCTATATAGTTTTACAGGTTGCTGGTCTGGATAGCCTAGAGGCAGGTATCTGGAGTCAGGCGCTGTTAGTAGGCGGTTTGTTCGGCTGGGTGCTGACTTATCTGTTCCGAGTCGGCACAAAAAATATGACCTATAACCAGCAGGTGAAGGACTATAAGGAAGCCGTCTTGCAAAAGCGCCTGGAAACCATGACTCCTGAAGAGCTTACCAAACTGCAAGAGGAAATTGAACGGGAAAAAGGTTAGGCACAAATAACAAATAACAAATAACAAATAACAAATAACAAATAACAAATAACAAATAACAAATAACAAATAACGAATGACCAAGATTTCCCACTGCTTCCAGTCTTTACGCGATCGCTCCCAGTGTGCCCTAATTCCCTTTATCACTGCTGGTGACCCAGATTTAGCAACTACGGCTCAAGCTCTACAAGTGCTTGATAAATCCGGTGCGGACATGATAGAGCTAGGCGTGCCTTACTCTGACCCCCTAGCGGATGGCCCAACGATTCAGGCCGCAGCAACTAGAGCTTTACAACGGGGAGTAGGTTTGGATGATGTCCTAGGAATTGTTAAGGACTTGACCCCGACTCTCCAAGCACCCATCGTCTTATTTACTTACTACAACCCCATTCTTAATCGAGGGATTGAATCATTTTTAAAACAGATTGCCACCGCTGGGGTGCAAGGGTTAGTAGTGCCCGATCTACCTTTAGAAGAAGCCGAAGCCCTGATGAAGCCTGCGGCAGAAATTGGGATTGATTTGGTATTGTTGGTAGCTCCCACCACGCCAAAAGCCAGAATGGAAGCGATCGCCCGTCAGTCTCAGGGATTTATTTACTTAGTTAGCGTCACTGGTGTGACCGGGATGAGAGAGCAGCTTACCTCAAAAGTGCCGGATTTACTTCAGCAGATGCGTGCGGTAACTGACAAACCCATTGGGGTAGGTTTTGGTATCTCTGGGCCAGAACAAGCCCAACAGGTCAAAAATTGGGGGGCTGATGGGGTAATTGTTGGTAGTGCTTTTGTGAAACGCTTGGCTGAGGGTAAGCCTGCGGAAGGGTTGTCAGCAATTGGGGAGTTTTGCCGAAATTTGAAGGCAGCAATTAGGGATTAGAAAAAAAATTGGTGATGGTGCGTTACGTTAGCGATAACGCACCCTACGAAACTCATTTCTCTTTAGTGAGTCTGAAGAATAAAGTATCCCAATCAAGAGAGCGATCGCTATTTTCGGCTTCTTTTACTTCAAAGGTGACATGGCAAGCCTTAGGTTGTTCTAGGGCTTGCACACAAAGCTCGGCAATATCTTCCCGACTTACCTTACCCCGGATATTATCTCCTTGGTCAAATACTAAGGTTTTACCCCCAGACTCTTCTGTTAAGGCACAGGGTCTAATGATAGTGTATGGCAATCCACTCTGACGGACGGCATCCTCTCCCCGCAGCTTCCAAGTTAAGATACCCCCAAGCTGATCGTTCATGCGTACCGCAGGTGGCTCCTCCTCTAAGTTCAATCCCGGACGCCCCGGACGAGTGACGCCAGCAGAGCTAACCATAATAAACTGGGGTCTAACAGTACCGCCATAGGCTTGAATGGTTTCCACCTCAAGGGCAAAACCCCCAGGCTGAAATTTTGGGTTGAGTCCTCCGTCGTACTCGAACTTGCTGAGCATAAGTTGCAAGGCATAAACATGACTTGGCTCAAATGCTGGGGCATCTTTTAAGGTTCTGGCACGAAATACGGGAATTAGGGCATTAAAGGGGATGTGAACATCTATCCAGCGCTCCTTTTCCGTATCAAAAGAATAGCAGTAGGAAATGCCATCCCATTTCGATTCACTGCGCAGGATAAACTTATAGCGCTGACCATCCCCCTTAACCCGCATTTCTATACCCTCATACCCAGCCAAATCGAGGGGCGGATTAAAATTACGGGTACGAACAGAAGCAAAACCCCCAGAGTTGGCTGTTGATACGTTACCGCTAAACAGGGCAGTATTATCAATCAAGCAAATTGAACTCTCACTAACGCCACCCATCACCACATCATCTACGGCTCCCCAAGTTTCTTTCAAATCATCTGACGGGTTTTGGAAATCAAACAGCAGTTGTTTCCCAGGTGCCAAACTCTTACCAGCTGCTTGTACCAAATTCTTAATGCCCTGATAGTCCACAATTTCCGGGTTATCTACAACTTCGGGCATGTAGAATTTAATACCCTGGTAATATTTTTCACGGGTTGGGGTATCTCCTTCTATAGGTTGTACCCGAACTCCCGTGCAACAAACCACAGCCGAAATCCCGTTCATCAGTGCAGGGGTTAATGTTTCTGGGATAGTGATGTCTCCCTCGAAAAGTTCCACCTGATCCCCCAGTATTTCTCGCCCTCTAGAGGCATTCCGGACTAAAGCCCATACCCGATAATTCCGTTCGATTAAACGCCGGACGACTCGTTTGCCAACTCCACCGGTTGCTCCAGCTACTAGTATCACTCCCATCCTTTTTGCTCTACTCTGGCTTGCTTTTTGATTCTGGGCACGACCCGCAAACAGCCGCTGTAGGCAGCTAATGAAAGGAATAACCTCGAAATAGGCCAAGGTTTTTACAAATCGGCCACCATCCCATTGGGAGCGATTTTTTTCAGCCATCATCCCCTACTCGCGTTTTCTTAAGTTTACCGAAAACGCCAAGTTGATTCACAGGATTGATACTCCTACAGTTAGAAGTATTGGGTTTTCTTGCTAGATTACTGTAAGTCCTAGAGTTCAATACGCAAGGATTTGCAACCCAAAAACCTAATCCCTAACTAGGAGCAGGTTTGGCCAACTGACATTAAATAGTTCTAACCGTGAGTTCTCAGAATCTACCGGAAACCACCGCCTACGTTCGGATTACACAGCATTCCTGGCAACAGGGGAAGATTGAAGGAGAAGTCCAAGCTGCTGACTATGAGTGGCAGTTTCAGTGGTGTTTCCGTAGAGGTCAGTTGTCTGTCAGACCTTCTCTAGGACGCGCCTTGATTCAAGAACCCCTAGGTCGATTTTTAGAGCGGTTTGATTACCAATTAGAACCGGGAGGAGACTATGCATTTACAATT
>DNXU01000229.1:0-299 GCA_003505715.1 Cyanobacteria bacterium UBA8803
CGGGAGACGATCGCTCGATCGAGCAGCTAACTAAGCAACTGTACAAGCTGATCAATGTAATTAAAGTCCAGGATATTACCACCATACCCTGTGTAGAGCGGGAGTTGATGCTGATTAAGGTCAATGCTACTAGCTCGACGCGATCGGAGATTATTGAGTTAGCTCAGGTATTCCGGGCACGGGTGGTAGACATTGCCGAGGATTCTCTGACTCTAGAAGTTGTGGGAGATCCGGGAAAGATGGTGGCAATTGTCCAAGTATTGAGCAAATTTGGCCTCCGCGAAATTGCCCGGACTGGA
>DNXU01000229.1:449-4007 GCA_003505715.1 Cyanobacteria bacterium UBA8803
GACTCGCCCTGATGGACTGGATAATTAATTTTTTGGAAGTCCCTTAGTAAAACGCGGTTCAAAAGAAGAAACTTATTGACATTCCCCATGCCTAGGAGACTGGGGATTCTTCCTTGGCAGGGGACTAGTGCAATAAGGCAGAATTCAGGAGGTAGCTAGGCAGTACTTTTAATATTAAAAATCTACTCCTCGCTTCAAATCTACACCCTTCTCGCAGTAGTGCTTGTGGCAAATCATCTCGGAGTGGACGCTGGCAAGGTCAAAGTAGGCAGGTTGATTTTGGCAGCGGCCAGTGATAATTACTTCTGTATCGCGGGGTTTGCGCAACAGTGCCTCGACAATGGGTTCCACCTGTAATAACTCCAGGTCAACGGTCGGATTGAGTTCATCCATAATAATGGTTTTATACAATCCAGAGGCTAAAGCAGCTCTGGCAATTTCCCAGCCGCGTTCTGCTTCGACATAGTCGGAGATCTCCTGCTGTCCTCGCCAAACGATCGCATTGCGACCGCAGCGGTGATGATCTACTAAGTCAGGGTAACTTTGCTTTAGTGCTGCGATCGCGGCGTCTTCTGTATAACCACTACCGCCTTTGAGCCACTGCACGATTAAGACTCGATGGGACTTATCCGTGCTAATTCCCCTACCGATAGCTTGCAAGGCTTTGCCGAGAGCGTTCGTAGATTTTCCTTTACCCGCACCTGTATAGATTTCGATGCCTTCAATCCCTTGTTCCCTAGAGGCTGGGTGGTCGTGAGGAACAGATTCCGTGTGCAAATCGGCAATATCGAGCAAGGCTTGGGGCGTTCCCCGACCGGTAACAATAATTTCTAGACTGGGTGGCTTGTTTTTGAGCGTCTTCACCACCTCATCCACCGACAGCAAGCCTAAATCCAAAACCGGATTCAACTCATCCAAAACGATAACTGAATAGAGTTCAGAGGCGATCGCTCCCTTGGCAACATCCCACCCCCTTTCAGCTTCCACGCCATCAAAGCGAGTGACTTCCCCTCTGGTAAAAAACGAACCCCGACCCGTGCGGACTTGATCAATTAAGTGGGGAAATCCTCGGCGCAAGGCTTCAATAGCGGCATCCTCATCGTAGGTACGTCCTGCACCTTTGAGAAACCTCAGCAGGAGGACGCGACTTGCCTCAGCTGAGTTAATCCCCAGTCCAATTGAGCGCAAAACCACACCTAATGCAGCTTGAGACTTGCCTTTCCCCGTACCATCGTAAACGTGGATCTGACCGATCAGACGCTCAGAACGCTCAACCGCTGTGCGAATCCCAATACCAGTTCTCGTCATTCCGCTCCTTGAAAGTGAAACTTTTTAGAAGGGTTTAGAATAGCTTTTGCGAGCGTCCTTACGCAACCTTATTGCTAACCACTCAAGTGGTTACTACGAACCTGTAGATACAAGGAAAGGTGCTATCGGACAGGATATCAAACCACGGAAACCACCACGCCCAAACTTTCATTCGCGAACCGATCCACCGCACACAGCGCATAGGTTCCCGGTGTCACTTCCACTTCTGTCGTCCCTGCGCTGAGAATTTTGTGTAGTTTCCAGCTGTCTCCTTGTTGCCGATAAAGGGCAAAGGAACGAAGATCCTGATTAGCAGGAGTACTCCAAGTCACCTTCCCGTATTGTGCCCTCACTGTAGCCGGAATTGCTGGCTCTGTAGTACCCAACCACTCCATGCTGGGAACTAAAGTGGGTTCGGCATACATTGAGCTTTGGAAACTCTCCACCACCCCTAAACGATTTTCTAGAAAGACCTTCATGTTATAGAAGATATTCCCTAGAGATTTTTGGCTAGCTAGGTTACGGGTAATATCAACCTGCCGTTCGTACTCGGAAATTGGCCAATTTTTGTCATCTAGCATACTCAGCCGATTACCGGGGTAAATATGGCGGTGCTGGGGGTTATTTTCCGCCCACCATTGCAGTAAGACGGGATAACTCTGGGCGGGTGGGTCGATGCGCCAGTAGAGTTGAGGAGCGATATAGTCAACCCAACCCTCTGCCAGCCATTTTTTCGGGTCTGCATAAAGTGCCTCATACTGATCCAACCCCTTAATCTGGGCGGGTTGTCCGGGGCGGTAAATGCCAAAGGGACTGATGCCAAACTTGACGTGCCGCTTGGTAGTGCGAATACCTGCCGATAGGCGCTGGATCATTTGATTTACATTATTCCTGCGCCAGTCGCCCAAACTTAGCGTCTCTCCAGCAGCTTTATAAGCCGCATAGGTTTTATCATCTGGAAAATTCTGTCCTGATATGGGATAGGGGTAGAAATAGTCATCCAGGTGAACGCCATCAATGTCATAGCGCCGCACCACATCCAGAATTACATCGTAGGTTAAATCCTGAATCGCTTTGACGCCGGGGTCCATCCACTGTTGATTGCCGTAGGGGTAAACATATTCCGGATTGGTAACCGTAATGTGTGGCGCTACGTTAGGCGAACCTTGGGATGAAGTTTTAGCACGATAGGGATTGAACCAGGCGTGGAGTTCAATATTGCGCTGGTGGCATTGGGCGATCGCGAATTCCAAGGGATCGTAATAAGGTTGAGGTTCTTGGCCTTGAGTTCCCGTTAACCACTCGCTCCAAGGCTCTAACTGGGAAGCATATAAGGCATCCCCTGTGGGTCGTATCTGTAAAATCAGGGCATTTAGGTTTAAAGTCGCTATCCGGTCAATAATCTGGATCAGTTCGCTTTTCTGCTGTTCTACTGGCAATCCCCGTTTAGAAGGCCAGTCAATATTCCAAACACTGGCCACCCAGACCCCCCGAAACTCCCGCTTATGGCTCAGCTTAACGGTTTTTTGGCGAACTACGATATACTCCGAGCCAATAGCAGGCATTCTACCCAAATTCACCAGCGCTTGGTAGATAAACGCTGCCACTTCCGCCCTTGTTGCCGCTTCTTGAGGTTTTAAAACTTTCAAATTGGGGAAATTTACCACCATGCCTGCCTCGGTGGCTAAGGCGATCCGGTCAATAGCATAGCCCGGAATTTGGGCAACATCTTGATAAAGTTCCGGTAGGGCAGCCTTGAACTCCGCCAGCGCATTTGACTGCATCTCCAACCCCGTCACCAGGGAGACTAAAACTTCTACTCTGGCAATACTGGCTTCGGGACGAAAGCGGTTGCCGGGATACCCGGACATAAAACCCCTTTCGTAAGCAGCACGAATTGCACCAACAGCCCAGTGTTTGGCTGGAACATCGACAAAAGGGATATTAGGGCGTTTGGCCGTTTTGGGCAAGGCTTTCTGCAATACCGCTGCGAACTGCGATCGGTTCATCGGTTGATCGGGTCGGAAATTTCCATCCGGAAAGCCACTGATAAAGCCCTGACCTGCTAACCCTTCTATGAAAGATCGCGCCCAGTGATTTTGAATATCAGGGAAACGGGGACTTACTGACACCATAATTCCTTTAATCCCGACAAAAGCTTCAAGAGTAATCCTCGCTCCCTCTAGAGAATAGTAACCTGAGAGCCTCCCTCCTGTCAAAGCAGGGTGGATTTATTGTCGATAGAGAAAT
>DNXU01000059.1 GCA_003505715.1 Cyanobacteria bacterium UBA8803
GGGGGAGTAATTTTTACTTGGTACATAAACTCTATCAAGAGATAGAAATTTGCAAGGCTGGCAAGGGGTTTCACTCCTTGGGGAGATGACCGGAACCTTCAAAAGCAAGGATTCTGGCTTAAAGAGTGTGATTTTTGGTGATATCAAGTGCTCCTATTAGAGCGATCGCTCTGACTTACACAACATAAAAATTGGACGAGGAAGACATTATGTTTCAGAGTGGGGAAATATTATTGGGGCTTAGCTCCTGGATATTTTGGCTGGCACAAGTTCCAGTAGATCGGGATATCAACACACCAGAAGAGGCGGCATTAGTCTTTAGCGGGCCTCAGTTTTTTACTGCCTTGGTTTCTGGAGTTTTGCTGGCTTTTGGCTTCCAGCTATTGTTGACCAACCTTTCCGTCGCTGCTGGTATTTCTTATTTTGGGAATCGCTCCGATGCCGATGATGATGACGACAAAGGCAGTAGCTTTGGCGGCACAGTTCGCAAAATTAGTAAGGGAGTAGGGATTTGGACTCTGGTGACGGTGACCATCGCCCTATTCATCGCCTGTTTGTTAGCGGTGAAACTGAGCTTGCTTGAGAGTACGTTGCTGGGTGCCATTGTGGGTCTAGTCATCTGGGCAACCTATTTCTCGCTATTGGTTTGGGTGAGTTCGACTACAGTGGGTTCTTTGATCGGGTCAGTAGTGAATACAGCAACATCAGGCTTTCAAGCACTGGTGGGTACAGCTGCTGCTGCGATCGGTGGAGGTGCTGCCAGCAGGCAAGTGGTAGCGACAGCCTCAGCAGTGCGGCGCGAATTGACGGGTGCGATCGATCCGGTGAGTATTCGGGAGAACCTGGAGGATTACTTCCAAGCGCTGCGACCCCCGGAATTAAATCTGCAAGCCATTCGCTCCGAATTTGAAAACTTGCTCAATGACCCAAATTTGCAAGAGGCTGCCAGAAGCGGCAACCTTCCCAATATCAACCGTCAGACCTTCGTAGATTTAATCAGCAGCCGCACCGATCTCTCTAAGCGGGACGTAAATCGGATTGCCGACCAACTCGAAGCAGCTTGGAAGAAGACGGCAAACCAATTGCCGCCACGACGAGATGCGATGGGAGAATTGGTGGACTACCTCAAGTCAGCTACTGCCGATCAGTTGCTGGGGAAAGAGTTCAGTCAAAGACTAAATGAACTCACCAATGAACTACGGCAAAACCGCCAAGCCCAAAGCGAGCCCCAAAGTAGGACAGGGCCAGTGGCTCAGGCGCTGACTACAGGGATGAACAGTCTGATTGGCCTGGTGATGGGGCGGACAGATCTTTCTGACTTGGATGTCGAAAAAATCGTCGGTCAGCTGAAAAAGGTTGCAGAACAAGTGGGCGAGCAGGCAAATAAAATTACAGATCAAGTGAGCAGTGCTACTCAACCAGCCCTACCCTACAGCACCGTGCGAGCCGATGTGGAAAACTATCTGCTCAATAAATATTCCTGGCAAATGAAGCGGGAAACCGTTGAGCAGGAGTTCCGAGAGGTGCTTTATGATGCCGAAGCCGATCCGGAAGCGGTGGCGAACCAATTGGAACAACTGAATCGGTCAGATTTTGCCGAGTTGCTGCAACAGCGAGGTGTGTTTACTCAGAAGCGAATCCAAGAAATTGCTACTTGGCTAGACTCTATTCGCTTAGAAGTTTTGTCCGAAGCGAGGGCAGCTCAGGAGCGAGGGAAAGCTCTTGCTTTGTACGAGCAGGTGGAAAACTATTTGCTCACCATTCCCAAGGAATACCTGACACCAGAAAAAATTCAGCTCAATTTAAAGCCGATCCTGGAAGACTCAGATGCA
The DNA here is from genome assembly GCA_003505715.1 of Cyanobacteria bacterium UBA8803. Lineage (GTDB taxonomy): Bacteria > Cyanobacteriota > Cyanobacteriia > Cyanobacteriales > Coleofasciculaceae > UBA8803. The sequence goes on from DNXU01000059.1 coordinate 1,833, forward strand.
GATTACGGCCAACTAAGCGCTCGCCTAGCCCAAATAGACCGTCAAACCTTTACTCGCATCTTAAACCAGCGCTCGGACATCACTCCCATCGAAGCTGAGACGATTATTACTGAGTTAGAAAACGCTCGCAATCGCGCTTTGTTAGAATCTCAAGAAATGCAAGAGGCTCTCAAGGCAAAAGCCGAAGCGCAGTGGCTCAAAGTCAAGTCCTATCTACGGGATACTGGTAAAGATGAATTGAATCCGGATGGCATTGAGCGCGACCTGAAACTGCTCTTAGATGACCCTAAAGCAGGAATTGCTGCAATTCGGTCACGAGCCAGTCATTTTGACCGCGATACCTTAGTGCAGATTTTGAACCAGCGTCAAGACTTGAGTGAAGAGCAAATTAATCAAGCGCTCGATCGCATCGAAGGTATCTGGAGTCGGGTTAGCCACACACCTCAAGACTTAGCAGGGAAAGCTAAAGAGCAGTACGATCAAGTGATGTCATCCATTGCTGACTACCTGCGCAATACAGGTAAGGAGGAACTCAATCCCGAAGACATCCAGCGTGACTTAACCACGCTGCTACAAAATCCCAGAGCAGGGGCGCTAGCTATCCGAGGACGTTTAGCTGCAATGGATCGGGATACTTTGGTGAAGTTACTCTCTCAACGGCAAGACTTGAGTGAGGAACAGGTCAATCAGATTATTGACCAGGTACAGTCCACAATTAGGAGCCTTGTCAAAGCACCCCGACGCCTTGCCAGCCGCACTCAAACCGCCGTGCAAGATTTCCAAACCTCGATCACCGATTACCTGCGCTCTACAGGTAAGGAAGAACTCAACCCCGATGCGATTAAGCGGGACGTGCAGTTACTGCTTCACGATCCCCGTGCTGGTATGTCAAGTTTGAGCGATCGCCTTTCTCACTTCGACCGTTCCACCTTGGTGGCATTGCTGTCTCAACGGGGAGATATTTCCGAAGAGGAGGTTAACCGCATTGTCGATCAAATTCTGAGCGTCCGCGATCAAACGATGGCTCAATTGCGGAACGTTCAATATCGCATTCAGTCGATTATTGATAGTATTTTTGAACGCATCCGCAACTACCTCAACAGCCTAGAACGACCCGAACTCAACTACGATGGCATCAAAGCTGATATCCAGAAGCTGTTTGATGATCCCCAAGATGGATTCGAGGCACTGCGCGATCGCCTTTCTCAGTTCGATCGTAATACCCTAGTAGCAGTTCTGAGTTCTCGCGAAGATATTTCTGAGGCTGATGTCAACCGCGTCATCGACCAAATCGAGCGGACTCGCAACCGCATACTGCAACGGGCAGAACGCCTGCAATTGGATGCTCAACGGCGTCTCGAAGAGGCCAAGTATCAAGCCCAGCGTAGCATGGAAGAGACTCGTAAAGCTGCTGAAACAGCTGCTTGGTGGCTGTTTGGTACGGCATTTGTTTCTGCGGCTGCCTCATTGCTAGGTGGTGCGTTGGGTGTAGGTTAACTTAAGCCTTACTCAGGGCGGGTTTTGCACAAAAGTTAT
>DNXU01000053.1:0-1927 GCA_003505715.1 Cyanobacteria bacterium UBA8803
TGAGGGATGAGGGATGAGTTTTTTATTCATCCTTCATCCTTCATCCTTCATCCTTCATCCTTCATCCTTCATCCTTCATCCTTAACTCCCGAACCTATATTCCAGCTTTAACTAAAACTTTTGCTGAGTTGTGAATCAACTTGATGTACAGTTCGCTGAGTTGATTGGCGACGCCATCCCAGCTAAACTTTTGCTCGACACGCAGTCTTGCGCCTCGGCTGAGTTGGCTGCGCCAGTCTGGGTTAGATAGAATGCGGTCAATGGCTATACCAAATGCAACCTCGTCCTTTGGCGGTGCGAGTAAACCCGTTTCTTCAGGTACGACGGTGAACTGAAGACCACCGACATCGCTGGCAACCACTGGCGTTCCACAGGCCATGGCTTCGATGGCGACCAGACCAAAAGGTTCGTAGTGGCTGGGTACAACGCAGACATCTGCGGCTGTGTAGTAAGCTGGCAAGAGTTCATCGCTGATACGTCCTGTGAATGTAGTAAAGTCAGTCATGCCCAGTTCGGCAACTATGGCCTCAATACGCTCCCGTTCGATACCGTCAGTCTGACCTGGACGAGAGCCACCACCAATAATCAACCTCAAGTTAGCCTTGCCTCGCAGCTGGGAGCGGCCCATGGCTCGTACTAAGGTTTCGATGCCTTTACGCGGATCGAAGCGTCCGACATAGAAGACGATTTTTTCGTCAGGGTTGAGTCCCAGTTCCTGTCGTGCTGCGAGGCGGTCTATCGAGCCAAATCGGCGAATGTCGGTGCCGCAGGGAATGATATCAATGTTGCCTTTGGTGGAAACTAGCGATCGCATGTGGTCTTGTTCCTGCGGAGAGGTGGCCACAATTCGCTCTGCTGTTTCCAGCACTGTTTTTTCTATCTCCAAACGGGTGCTGGCAATCATCGGGATGGTTTCCACTGAGGTATATTTGACAGCTCCTAGAGAGTGATAGGTGTGAACTTGAGGAATTGATTGGCGTTTTTTCCATTGCATACCCACCCAGGAGGAAATCCAGTAGTTGGTATGCACTAGCGAATACTTGACACCTTCTTGCTGCTGAAACTCCAGCAGATTTTCCACAAACTCGCCAGCGTAGCCAAAAATATTGTCTCGTGGGACAAACTCCTCTGGACCCGCTTTCAAACGAATGGTCCGACAGCGCGGACCATGTTCAACAATTGCAGGATCATCAGCACTAGCTTTTCGGGTAAACATATCAACATGCCATCCAAGGCGGGCAAGGGCTTCACCCACATTGCGCACGTAAACATTTTGTCCGCCAGCCTCTTCCTTGCCGATTTCTATGGCGGGGTCGCCATGAACTGAAATCAGAGCAATGCGCTGTTTAGTTGTGTTGTCCATAGGTTTGTCTAGTCCTCGATTTCGACGAAGGTTAGGGCGGCTTAGTCCTGTAGCCGTTACTCTGCTCTCCCTCAGCCTATTTTTTTAAATCTTAAAAAAATGTTAAAAGCTGAGACAGATTACAGCAATCGGCCTGTAATATGATATTTGTCCGCCTTTATAACTTTTGGCACCCAAAGGGTAAACTACCCCTAAATGCGCTCCCTAGTACTCAAAATTTCTCCCCAGTTGGGGAAGTAATCAAGAGTCACGCTGAATCCTCATGCCTTAGCCTAATGCTCCCTGTAACCCTTTAAACAGGGTTGAACCATAGGTAGGGGAGGAGGTTTTATGAGATTACTCAAGATGTAGTCCTTAGAACGATAGTCTTGCACTACAGTTAGTGGCCTGGAATTGGATGAGGAAAAAAGAGTGATAATTTCCTCTTTGTACAGAAGTATACCGTCTAAGAGTGTAAAGTTGCAAGATGTAAAGTAACTTTTAGTTAGGTAAAGGTATACCGCGAACAGTTACAGTCTATTCATCAAGCTACAGTCTGGCTGGAAAAGAGGGATGAGGGATGAG
>DNXU01000053.1:2031-5385 GCA_003505715.1 Cyanobacteria bacterium UBA8803
ACTGTCTTGGGTGTCAAGGGTGATAGCCAAATCCCTATTCCTAAACCCGCTCCTTGTATCTTGAAGGCGATCGCTTACTAGCAGTGCTATTGGCGATCGCAGAGTTCAACTAGTGTAGCGCGACAGAAATAGCCCACCTTTAAAAAAAGGTTAACAAGCTTACTGTAAAAGCTTTCTCCCCTTCAACCTCTTGCCTTGGAGCCTTAGAGCCTTACACAGCACTAGGATGTTGAGAGTTTATAAAGAATAAGCTAAATGCACTTCAGCTTGTAGAGAATGGAAGGAGGGGAGAAACCACAGTCCCTCTGGTGGCTGGAGGGATAAAGCTAGACCCATCCAATATTCTACGGCGATTGAGGCTGTGGGGCACTAGATCTGTGTCCCCAGATCCAAATTGGGTATATTGTTTGCTGCTGTGAACCCAACCTTGTTCGCTGAAGTAGCTAATAAGTACTCAGAGCAATCAAATGAAACAAATTTTAGTGGTAGATGATTCGGCAACGATGCGGCGAATGGTGATGGCATCACTGCGAGCGTTAAAAAACGTAAATTTTAAAGAGGCAAGCAATGGTTTAGAGGCAATCGAACAGCTAGTTATGGCACCAGTAGATTTGATGATTCTGGATTTAAATATGCCAGAGATGCACGGTCTAGAAGTGTTACAGTTTGTCCGCGCTCATCCCAAGTTTACTGCTATTCCTATTATGGTGCTAACGACTAGAGGTGACGAGTCTAGTAAAGCATCTGCTATAGCAGCTGGTGCATCTTCCTATTTAACCAAACCCTTTGAACCTCGCTCTTTCGCCGCTAAAGCTCAAGAATTTTTGGATTGTATCACTCCAAATTAATTAATACTTATCTAAGTGTTTATAACTTGCTAAAAATGAAATAATAAGCAGTTTTAAATCACTAAATTCAAATGCAGTGATAGAGCTAACAGAATTGGGAGAATCTGAAAAGAACTGTGTCTAACGCTCGCGATAGCAACAATTTATTCGCTGACTTTATTGATGATTATTTTGCCGAAAGTGAAGAACACCTGACGGTCATACGTCGCAATTTACTGGCGCTCGAACCTTTTGTGCAAGAGGAGAGCGTATCTGAGCAAAAGGCGATCGCTCCCCTACCCCCAACGTTGCTAGAAGAACTCTTCCGCAGCTTTCATTCCATCAAAGGTCTATCAGGTATGGTTGGGATTAGGGAGGCAGAGCAAGTTGCCCATGAGATGGAAAGTTACTTGCGAGTACTGCGCTCGCAGCAAATGCACCTCACAGAGGAGGGGCTTGATGCTCTGATTAGCGGCACCAAAATGTTGGAGTTGGTGATTGATAGCTGCCGCGCCCAAAATCCTTTGCCGGATATTGCCCCCGTCATTGCCCAGTTGGCTGCTGTCTTTGCCCCTGATTCTTCTTCTCAGAAAGATGAAGAAGCTAAGACAGACACCCTGACACCTAGCCCGCAATCAAACAATGACAATAGCCCTTCCCCACCCCCCACTCCCGATGATTCCTCACTCCCCATTTTGGAGCCAGGTTTGCCACCACTGGCACTGAAGCCTCAAGAAAGCGAACGGCTGGCGACTACCCTTGAGAATGGCGCACTAGCTTGGCGGTTTCTGTTTATTCCGGAACCGTCCCTCAGCCAACGCGGTATCAACGTGAACGTGATTCGCCAACGGCTGCAATCAATCGGCCAAATCATTCACGCCTCGCCCCAGGTAACTGCAAATGGCGGTGTTGCGTTCAATTTTGTCGTTACTAGCCAGGTGGATGCAGATACCTTTACCCCTTGGCACGAAGATGGACTGACTTGTACACCCTACATGGCAGCAGAAGTTAGGATGCCGGAGTCACCCAGCGAAGTACAAGATTCATCTGTTATAGAAACCATCCCAAGTCATAACCTCGAAAATCAAGAGTCATCTGTTATAGAAACCATCCCAAATCATAACCTCGAAAATCAAGAGTCTCCCTCTCGCGTCCTCTCTTCCTCTCTATCCACCCCCACATCGTCAAACTTTGTCCGAGTAGACTTAGCTCGCCTCGACGAATTGATGCAAATGGTGGGCGAACTAGTAATTGCCCGGGCCCGCCTTGGAGACAACCTAAAAACCTTAAAAGGTTTACTGCCCGAACCAGAGTTACGCACCCTCAAAGAAACTAACTTCACCTTAGAACGCCAACTGCGCGACTTGCGGGAAGGGGTGATGCGGGTGCGTTTAGTACCAATTGGGGAAACCTTTGCCCGGATGCAATTTGTCATCCGCGACATAGCGCGAGAGAGTAAAAAGCAGATTGCCCTAGAACTGAGAGGCCAAAACACCGAAATTGATAAATTTGTGGTCGAACGGATGATGGACCCGCTGTTGCATCTGGTGCGTAACGCTGTTAGCCACGGCTTGGAACCGGAAGCTGAGCGTATCGCCCAAGGCAAATCGCCGGAAGGCAAGATTGCCCTACGTGCTGCTACTGCTGGCGAAATGGTGGTGATTGAAGTAGAAGATGATGGGCGTGGTGTCGATGTAGAAAAGGTAAAGGAACGGGCACGATCGCAAGGGTTAATTAGCACTTCCGCCACACCTAACATGGCAACAATCCTCGATATCCTTTGCTCATCCGGCTTTTCTACCCGCGATCGAGCTGATTTAACCAGCGGGCGCGGTGTCGGGATGGCTGTGGTTAAAAATACAGTGCTAGAACTCGGCGGTTTTCTCAGCCTTGATACCCAACTGGGTATCGGCACCTGCTTTAGGATTCAACTACCCTTAACTTTGGCGATCGCAGATGCCCTAACTGTCTCCTTGGGAGGGCAAACCTTCGCTATACCCCAGTCTTCCGTGCGCGAGGTAGTGGAACTAAAGCCTACAGCGATTACCGTCTTGGAAAACAACCAAATCTTCTCCCACCGAGGCAGTGTATTACCACTCCTTCACCTCGCTCACTTTTTTGGCTTAACACCAACCTCAACACAAACTTCAAACGGCAGAGGTTTGCACGTCGTTGTGATCGGCAGCGGCTTGAATGCGGTAGGAATTTTAGTCGATCGCATTCTCGGACAGCGAGAAATTGTCGTGCGCCCCCTCACAGATCCTCTAGTTCAGGTAACAGGCATAGCTGGTGCCACCGAACTAGGCGATGGACGTATAGTTTTAATTCTCGACACAGCTGCTTTATTACTAATTGGTAATTGGTAATTGGTGATGGGTGATGGTTGTTGGTTGTTGGTTGTTGGTTGTTGGTGATGGGTGATGGGTGATGGGTGATTGGTAATTGGTAATTGGTAATGGGCAATAGCAAGATAAGGAAGACAATGAGTAAACTTAAACAATTTGACCAATCACCCATCACCCATCAC
>DNXU01000053.1:5478-6835 GCA_003505715.1 Cyanobacteria bacterium UBA8803
ACCAACAACCAACAACCAACAATGCCAGATACTAAAACTAATTCCGAACCCTTTATCCTTTTTGAATTGGCTGGCACAACCTATGGCCTACCAGCGGCAGTGGTGCAACAAATGGAAATGATCGAACACATCACGCCCGTACCTAATACCCATGAGTTTGTTGAAGGAGTGGTTTTCTCTCGCGGTCAAGTGATTCCTGTTATTAATCTTCGCGTCAGATTTGGGTTTGAAAAAATTGCCTATGATGTACGGACACGCTTAATTGTGATTCACATCGGTAACCGCAGTGTCGGATTGATTACAGACACTGCCCGCGAATTTGTCTCGATTCCTAGTGAGATGGTACAACCTCCACCGGAAGGGATTTCTAAATTAAGTAGCAGGTATTTAACAGGTATTGCTATGCTAGGCGAGCGGATGGTGGTGCTGATTGATGCTGAAGAAGTGTTGAATTTTAAAAATTTCGCCTCACCAGCAGCGATCGAAAATTAAAGCTGGAACGAACCTCTAAAACCGTTTTATAAGGAAAATCCAATGGGTAAAAATACACGTCCTTTTAATGGAAAATCCACTAATGCCAACTTTGCAGATACAAGAAATCGTCCTGCCCTAAACCTGGAAATTTCTCGCATTCGGAGCCAAACCGAGCAAGTTATCGAGACAGCAAATGGCGTCTCGCAGACGATCGAACAAATTGCCGAAGGGACAGAGTTACAACTGCGATCGCTCGAAGAAACAGTCACTGGTACAAGCCAAATGGTAGCATCTCTTAAAGAGACTGCTACCCAAGCCGAATCCATTGCGGTTTCTACCGAACAACTGGTCTCATCCGGCAACGAAATGGCAGCGTCCATCGAGCAAGTTTCGGCCAGTACCGTTGATTTAGCTGCATCAGTCAACGAAATCGCTGCTTCTATCCAGGAAACCAGTTCATCAATCCGCAACGTTGCCGATACCAGTCAAGAAATGGCCACGTCTGCCACCCAAGTCACCAGCTCGATGACGGAAATTGCGGCTTCCATTAAAAGCGTCAGCCGAGATACGGATGCCCTAGCCAGCTCGATTAACGAAACCGCAGTCTCCATTGAGGAAATGAACCGCTCGATTGAAGGTGTTGCCGAAAACAGCAAAGAGTTGAATGCTTCTGCGGAAAAAAGCACCGCTGCGATCAACGAAATGGCCTCATCTATTGAGCAAGTCTCGGCCACCACAGAAAACTTAGCTGCGACAGTGGAAGGAGTATCTAGTTCCATTGAGGAGATGGCTCGTTCCGTGCAGGGAGTTGCGCAGAACGCCGTCCAAATTACCGATGCTGCCACGGGTGCTGCTACTAGTGCCTCCCAACTGGATCGTTCGA
>DNXU01000053.1:6841-8135 GCA_003505715.1 Cyanobacteria bacterium UBA8803
CAATTAGCGCGTTAACTAAACAAGCCGATGAAATTAGCTCGCGGGTGGCGCGGGATGCTGTAGCAGGCGGAGCAACAGTGGAAAAATCCATTCAAGGTCTAACCCGCGTGCGCGACTCAATGGAGCAATCCGCTGGTGTCATTCGAGATATGGGCAAGCGTACCAACGAAATCAGCAGTATTGTCTCCACGATCAATCTGATTGCCGAACGCACCAACTTGCTATCGTTGAATGCCTCGATTGAAGCAGCACGCGCTGGTGATGCGGGGCGCGGTTTTGCCGTTGTCGCCGAGGAGATTCGCAACCTGGCCGAACGTGCTGCCCAAGCAACCAGCGACATCGCAGGTATCATCAAAGGATTACAAGATGTAGCCCAAGAAGCAGTAACTCGTTCCAATGAAGGAATGCGCGTTGCCGAGGAAAGCAGTCGGCTTGCGGAAGATGGGGTCAATGGCTTGAAGACAATCCTCAACGGCATGGAAGAAACCACCCAAATTGTACGCCAAATTGCCCGTGCTACTGATGAACAAATCATCGCCGGACAGAACGTGGTGACCGCAATCAACACCACAGTAGCCCAAGCCAAGGAAGTAGCACAAGCCACTACCGAACAAGCCAAGACCGCTCAAAGCATAGTTCAATCTACAGGCCAAATGCGTAAGATGGCGCAGCAAGTTTCCCAAGGCATGAACGAACAAGGACGTGCGGCGCGTGACATCCTGAAAGCAGCTCAAAATACTTCCACCTGGGCGATGCAAGTTCGCAAAGCTACCTCAGAACAAGCCAACGGTGCCGCTCAAATTGTGCAAGCCGTAGAATCCATGCGACGTGGTGCAGCCAGCACCAGCCGCGCCCTGGAGGAACAAAGCAAGGGTAGCGACCAAATTTCCCAAGAAGCCGAACGCCTAGCTCGTCTGATCGCCAACATCAGCAAAGCCATGAACGAACAAGCCAATGCGGCCACGCAAATCACATCGGCAGTAGAAGGTATGCGGCGACAAGCCGATCAGACGGCGAAAGCCATGAACGAACAAACCCGCGCTATTAAAGATATGACCTCCGGCACCCAAAATATCTCCAAACAGATTAATCTGATTACCCGCGCCAATCGAGAACACTCTAACGTTTCTGCTTCAATACTCAATTCTCTGGTCAGTATTCGCCAAACCACCGAACGCAATGTGCGAGATGTACAAGAAACTCAACGGACTACTGCTGGTTTGTTAGAACGTACCCAGAATCTAAACGAGATTGTAGATCGTTTGAGTAAGGGAAATAGGGATGAGGGATGAGG
>DNXU01000598.1:0-206 GCA_003505715.1 Cyanobacteria bacterium UBA8803
GAGGGAGTGAGGGAGTGAGGGGGTGAGGGGGTGAGGGGTGAATTATTTTTATCCCTTTTTTGTGAGAGATTGCTCATGATGCGTTAAGTGGAAAATAGGGAATTGAAAATCATGATGAAATCGAGGTGCTTGCAAAGCTTTGGTCAGGTTATCAATTAGAGCAAACAGCTGCGGCACGTCTTGGCGGCGGAGTTCTAACCCTTTTG
>DNXU01000598.1:221-13363 GCA_003505715.1 Cyanobacteria bacterium UBA8803
GATGCTCACCCAAAGCGATCGCAAAATAATAAATACTGGTACTAGTAACAGGATAAATAACTTAATCAGAGCGGAGTTGATCCGGTGACTGTAAACAACAATTAGCGCTAGAACAGCTAAAGCCGCTAACAATCCTGCCAGAACTAGAAAGATATAGCCATAGCCCATAACGGCTAAAAATCCTACCCGTATCTTATACATAGCAGGTTGACGCTGGGCGTAACCTTCTAACTTCTTGATTAGTGCGTCAAATTCTTCCCTGGTCATTTTGAAGTTTGATTGCGGTATAAGTAAGTAGAGGCAGAATTAATCGCATCTGAAAAAGGCGATCGCAATTGAAGCTGCATGATATGTACTCCTGATGAGTTGGCGCTGTACAAGGGCTTCAACTTCAGGTGGTAGAATGATTTGCATAGAGTTGGCACTTCAGGGGTTTTGACTCCATTTTAAGCGATGCGGGTTGCAGGAGAGTTAGCTTAGAAGTTTACTGGTTGCGTTTTGGCATCAAAGTTGAAAAAATCGATAACGTCAATCTCGTCAAGTTGACTGATGAACTCCACACTCGCTTAGAAGAACTTTTGGAGAAAAGACAAGCCGAAACGCTAACCCCAGAGGAAAAAGCTGAATATGCTGGAATATCAGAACTGGAGCGGATTTTAACATTTGTCAACGCCCAACTTATTGCCTAGTCGTGACGAATGTGAATGGGCGAATTGAGACCAAACCTAGTTTTTGTAGTTCGCGTAGGTCAAGGTTATAACTAGATCGGGCAGAGTACTCATGTATAGCAACCCGGTGCCTTAACGCACCATAAACCTCCTTAGCGTTCTTTGCGCCAATCTTCGCACTCTTTCCGTTTCAAACTCAACCTCGTTTGCTACGATTAGCATATGGATAATATTACCCACAATCCTAACTTTCCCGCTCTTACCCAACTCGGCTATCAGATTGAACGAGAACTTGGACAAAACCGCAGTGGAGGGCGCGTCACCTACCTAGCCACTGATACCAAAACTCAACAACCTGTCGTCATCAAGCAATTTCAGTTTGCTAGAGTCGGAGCCAGCTGGTCAGATTACGAAGCTCACGAACGCGAAATTACTCTACTCCAACAGCTCAACTCACCCAGCATTCCCAACTATCTTGATGCCTTTGAAACATCCGAAGGCTTTTGCTTAATACAAGAATATAAACCAGCTCCCTCCCTAGCTGTCCCCCAACCCTTTACACCCCAAGAGGTCAAGGAAATTGCGATCGCCATCTTAAAGGTTTTAGTCTACTTGCAACAGCAAGTCCCACCGATAATTCATCGGGACATTAAACCAGAAAATATCCTAGTGGAACGTGCCCCAGCACTCAAAGTCTATCTGGTAGATTTTGGCTTAGCGCGTCCCGTCGGCACAGATATGGCAGCTAGCAGCGTGGTTAAGGGCACCCTAGGCTTTATGCCCCCAGAACAAATATTTAATCGCCAGCTCACAGCAGCGTCTGACTTATATAGTTTAGGTGCCACATTGATTTGCTTGCTGACCCAAACTAAATCAACTGATATTGGCAATTTAATGGATGAAGCATATCGGATTAATTTCAAGCCCTTGGTATCAGGGCTGAATCCGGAGTTTATTGCTTGGTTAGAAAAAATGGTAGCCCCCAACCTAAAACACCGCTACCCCAACGCGGCAACGGCAATAGCAGCTCTTGAGCCAATAGATGTGATCGGCCATACCAGGAACTTGAATAGATTTAACCAACTCTCATTAGTAGCTAACAAATTTCTGGTATTAAAACTTGGCTTAGTCGCTCTATTGATTGCTAGTTTCCCAATCTTGCATAGGATGATCAACCCTGTAAACCTGAACAATGCTGATCTAAGGCAATTACAAACAACTGGCCAATGTCGCAACTGTAATTTACAGGGAGCTGACCTCAGGAACTACAATCTCAAAGGTGTTGATCTAACTGCTGCTGACCTGAGGGGTGCTGATCTTAGGGGTACTGACTTGAGAAGTTCCTACTTAAAAGGTGCCAATCTCAGCAATGCCAATCTCACCAATGCCGATCTGAGGGGAGCCTACTTAGAGAATGCCAATCTCGCCAATGCCGATCTGAGGGGAACTAATCTCGAAAGTGCAGATATTAGAGGTGCCATAATGAAGTAATTGGTAATTGGCAATTGGTAATTGGTAATTGGTAATATCAAGTTCGGATGAACACTTATAATAAAGAATCGGTCTTAGCCAAGCTGAGGCTTATTCTAATTATAAGTGTTTAAGCGAACTTGATATTATCGCTCTTTTCGCTTCCCAACAAATCGCCATCATTTCCTATCTTCTACCGCTCCTAAAGCTTTCAGCGTAGCTTTTTGAGCTTCTGTTAAACCTGTAATGCCAGTAATATTCATTCCTTCATAAGGTCTTTTAGCTCTGAGAGTTCTTAAACACTCAGCCGTTGTTACATCCCAAATTTTAATCGTCTCATCTTCACTACCACTAGCAAGAGTATGACCATTCGGACTCCAATGTACTGACCATACTGACTTGGTGTGTCCATGCAATGTTTGCAGGCATTTACCATCAGTAACGTTCCACAACTTCACCGTTTGGTCATCACTTCCGCTGGCAACAGTTTGACCATCCGGACTCAAGGCAACTGACCTGATTTGATTAGTATGTCCCTGAAGAATTTGCAGGCATTCACCAGTACAAATATCCCACAACCTTACCGTTTGATCATCACTACCACTGGCAATAATATTACCTTGATGACTGAAAGCAACTGTACGCACTTTATTGGTGTGTCCCTGTAGAGTGTGGTGGCATTCACCTGTGTTAACATCCCACAACCACACAGTTTGATTCTCACTCGTATTAGCAAGTATGCTGCCATCCGGACTGAGGTCAACTGACCAGACCCAATCGCCGTGTTCGCCTATAGTTTTAAGATATTGACCAGTGGAAACATCCCATAACCTTACTGTTTGATCATCACTAGCACTCACCAGCTTTGTCCCATCCTGGCTGAAAGCTAATGATGACACCCAATCTTTGTGTCCGGATAACGTCAAACGGCACTTCCTCGTGCTGACATCCCACAATATTATCTTCTGGTCATTACTGGCACTGGCTATAGTACCACCGTCTGGACTCCAATGCACTGACCGCACCCGCCCTTTGTGTCCCGACAATGTTTGCAGGCATTCACCCGTGTTAACATCCCACAATCTTAGCTTCCGGTCATCACTGCCACTGACTAGCATTTGTCCATCCGGACTAAAGGCAACTGACCAAACTCGCTGGGTGTACCCCTGCAAACTTTTCAGGCGCTTACCTTCAGGGACACTCCATAAAGTCACGCTTTGGTCATCACTGCCTGTAGCGAGTATCTTAGCATCGGGACTGAAGGCGAGCGATCGCACTCGATGACCCTCTTCCTTTAAAGTATTCAAGCATCTGCCTGTGTCGGCATCCCATAATTTCACCGTGTGATCTGCACTCCCACTGGCAAGCATATTACCTTGAGGACTGAAAGCAACTGACCAAACTCGATTAGTATGTCCCTCGAAGGTTTTGAGGTGTTCTCCTGTATGGATATCCAATAAAATCACTTTATAGTCATCAGTGCCAATAACCAGCTTGTCCTGAGCGAGACGACAGGCAATTGACCGTACTACATGATTGCGTTCCTGCCAACTTTTCAGGCATTCACCTGTACGAATATTCCATAACCTGACAATTTGATCGACACTCGCACTGACCAAGGTACTACTATCTGAACCAAAAGCAACCGACCTCACCAAATGCGAATGTTCCGGCAACGTTTTCAGGCATTCACCTGTGCTGACATTCCATAGTTTCACGGTTTTGTCATCACTGCCACTGGCAATAATTTTGCTATCTGAACTGAAGGAAAGTGACCATATCCAATTAGTGTGTCCTCGCAGAATTTTCAGGCATTTCCCGTTGGATGTGTCCCACAACCTCAAGGTTTTGTCAGTACTGCCACTAGCTAAAATCTTACCATCTGGACTAAAGGCAACTGCTCTTACCCAACTCGCGTGTCCCTTACAAGTAAAAAGTAGTTGCTCGTCCGCAACGCGCCACACATGAATTTTATTATCAGTATCACCCGTAGCCAAAAGCTTGCCATCTGGCGTCAATGCCACTGACAAAATACTATCGAATATTTCTGAAAAAACTGATTTATCTAGGTTAGAGTTACGAAAATTCACATCATGCAAGTTCACTCCATCTAAGTAAGCTTGCCAAACCTTTAATTCAGAAAAATCCTCTCCACTCAAATCAATGTTGCTCTGGCACAGAATATTGAGGATGTTTCCTGCTGCATACCCTAATTTGTGGGGAAATTGCTCTCTTAGGGTTGAGAGAATTTGCTGCAAATGAAGTTTTAGTGTAGTTGAGTTGCCAAATTCATCTAAAATTTTGTCTAGAACTGGCTTGAGGATGAGAATAATCTGGGTTTCTCTAACGTAGTCTTTTGTCTGAGCTTTTATTAAAGAATGGCGGTTAAAAAGTGTTATTTTTTCGGTAACGATTTCTTCAAAAATCTGATTGATAAATCGGTTAGTCATGTACTCCATGACTACAGGTTGTTGAGTAAATGATGAGGTGGTTTTATCAAGGAGTGAAGCTTTCTCGATTAGAGAGCGGCGTTTTAGAGATTCTAGAGCATCTATTAATTGGTCAGGTGCGATCGGTGGTATAATATCATCTCGCAATTCTAGTAAACAAACTGGTTCGCGATTAGTTGCCAACCAGTACATTATCTCTTTTTCTAAATCTGACAAGCGACTGTATTGTTCATCTGCTAGATGACGAATATCACCAAAAACGGCTGCACCTAACTTGAAAAATTCAGCAAGATTACTGCCAAAATATTCTTGAATTGTTGCAGCAACAACATTCAACGCCAAAGGGTTTCCTGCATAGAGCGTCAGAAGTTCATTCCATTCAGATTCTGAACCAGAGAACGTGCCTCTAGTTTGAAAAAGTTCTTGCACGTTTGACTTCTTCAATCCCTCCAGTTTTAGGGATTTAATTAGTTTCCCCTCTTGTCTCCCTTCAAAAAATGCAACTTCTTTCGGTTTCTCCCGACTGGTTAGCAGCAAGCAGCTTTGATGGAGTGATTCTCCTATCTGTCTAAATAGCTCTCCATACGGTTCATATCCCTCTCGGTAGTTCCCAGCACACTCACCACTCCGGAAAATTGCGTCGGCATTATCGAAGATGAGTAGACAGCGTGAGGAGTGTAAGTAATGAATCAGTCGCGATAGTTTCCCGTTTGCGGTTTCAGGTAAATCGGTTTCTTGTTGGTTGGATAGGAATTTGATTGTGTCTGTCAAAATCTCTTGGAAGGGTGGAGCATTGCGGAGACTTCGCCAGATGATGTACTCAAACTCACCTTGAATCTGTTGTACTAGCTTGACGGATAGAGCGGTTTTGCCAATTCCCCCCATACCTAAAAGCGCCACCAGTCGGCAGCGCTCTTTAATCATCCATTGTTTTAACTGATCTAGTTCTTTAGTGCGTCCAACGAAATAGGGGACATCTGGTGCTTCTTCCCAATCTTGGCAGGGGGTGATACTTGTCTGTTTACGATTTGGCTGAGTTGGAGTGCGATCGACAACCTCTTTCCAGTTCAGCTCTAAAACTTGGCAAAATGCTTTGAAACAATGAGCTTTTACGGCTTCTCCCTTTAAGAAGCGCTTCCAAGTTCCAATGGAGACGGCAAATTGCTCTATTTCTTCCCAGTTTTTCTCTGGTTCTAGAATTTTACTGGCTTCCCTGAGCCATCGCGATCGCTTGTCATCTATCGCCCATCCTTTTTCCTCTCTCGCTTTCTTAATTTTGTTCAGTCCTTCTGGAGAGGCTTTGAGAGTTTGCACATCTGTCTCCTGCTTTACAAACTGTCAAGTACATTTTCAGATCACTTCACGGGAACTTGCAACTGATCCGGATTTGTGCTGGCTGAACCTGAGAGATAGTTTGCACAATGTAAAGCAAAAAGTAACAAGAGCGATAGCTTTGCGTAAGTTCACATCTTTCAACTACCCGCTCATCCGCCTGGGAATTAATTCCCAGGCTCATAGCACAAGTCCTCTTTAGAGGACTAAATGCTTGGTATACAAAGATTTCAGTCCACTTGAGTGGACTTTAGCTATTAGCCCGGAAATTAATTTCCAGGCGGGTTTTGTCGCTTACTGAAAATTCTGCCAAACGTCAGTAAGTTTTGATTCCGCGTTCACGACATACATCTGTACAGTTACTCCAAAAAAGATTCGAGAACAGAATTATGACTCAGAACAAAAGTGGAAAGTTTAATTTTACTGGTGTTGGGTTGGTTGGTTTGCTTGCTTTAGTCATTTTAGGCGGTGGGGCTTTACTTCTTAATCAAAATAGCCCTACCTTTAATGTTAAAGGAGGAGACGGAGGTAAGGTCGGTGATGTTAGAACAGGTGATGTTAAGTTAGGCGATATTAATGGAGGCGAAGGAGGTAAAGGAGGCAATTCAAGTATTACGGATGTTTCGGGTTCTGGCACTAATCAACAAGGAGATGGTAATCAATCTTATCAAGCTAGCAGTAGTACTCAAAAAGTTGATATTACAGCTACTAATGTGGCATGGACGCTGACATTTCCTGGTTACAATCTAGAAAAAGATAAATGTACTGTGCAGGGCAAGAATTCAGTAAATTTAACTCAAAACAAAGGAAGTTTGGAGTTTGGTGGAGTTACAACTGGCTATAGGGGTACAAGCATTAGCGGGACAATTACTCCAGCAGGACAAGTTAACCTATCCTTGACGGCGGACAACCCTGTGTTTGTAACATTTGAAGGTGCTAATCCGCAGAATGACTCAAACTTGAATGCAACAGTCATTACAGGAAAAGTCACAGCGCCTAATTGCCCTAATGATACGTTTCAACTGAGCAAGGGAAATTGACAATTTACTATCTATGAAACTTCAATCATTTACACCAGTTTTGACGGTAGTAGCCATAACTCCTGGTTTGACGATTAGCACTGAACCCAGTCAAGCACAAAGCAATCCTGCTCCAGATCAAAGAGGGTTTTGGTGCGACATTTCGAGGGGTGTGCCAATGACAATGTATCAAAATGCTGCGGGTGGTGTAGAGCGTTGGATTGAATGGAGTTCTGGTGCGTTTAGCCGTAGTGGGTTTAGTCCGTTAACTCGCTGTCAGAAAGTTAGTGAACGGCTGGAAACCCAGCGCCGTGCTGGAAGGCTAAAGTACATTACTTCAAGTATGCAAAAGAGTCTACCTGTTGTCTGTACGGCTACAGATGGGGGTGAATGTGATGTCATGCTATTTACGCTTAGGCGGCGGGAAGATGTGGTTCCCGTTATGAGTAAGTTTCTAGCTTTGCGAGAGGGAGTCAAAGGAGTACCTCCTCTGCGGTTGTAGAAGTACTCAACTGTTTCTGTTTGACTGCACGGAATAAATAACTCGCGCATCTACCAGGTATCAGGTAAACGCTTCAGAAATTACTCAACCTATTAGATAAGTTATGCGCCAGATTCGCTTCGCTGCGATCGCTTTCGTTGGTTTAGTTGCTGCGATCGCAAGTTCTTTCATTGACCCAGGCACTTTTTTTCACCGCACTCTCTCCTTTACACTCTGCTCGGTTCTGGGTTTTACTTCCAATCTTTGCTATGTAAACTTGGTTAGGAACTCTGGCGATCGTGCAGTTGCTGCTATTCCTCCCGCAGAGCAAACACAAAATAGTTTCCCAAGGCTTGATTTTTCTCCCTATTTCCAGTCAACTCGACCAGAATTTGAGGGGTCTGACCCTACTACTAAGCCAGAAACTTCTAATCCACCCAGTAACTCTAGCCCTCCTCCGCCGTCACCTTCTGCACCTATAAATACTCCTCGCCCTAGAGATCGCACTCCAGAACCGAGTAGGCTTGTTCCGGGGAGCAGTGGGACAAGTAATGAACCTTGTAATCCTACCTTACAGACTGCTTCTGCCCAGCCAGCAAAGGAGGTCATCGTTAAAGGTGTGCCAACCAGTTTCACGAAGCTTGCAGTTAGGGTTAAGGCTGATGGTAGCAATGACTTTTTTCCTACTGTAGCTAGACGGCTTGACAACGGGGATGTTTCTGTTATTACACCTCTGCACCCCATCAAAGTTGCAGCAGGTGGGGATGTACAGCTAGTCATTTCCAGTGGCAATTCAATTTGTTCCAACTTGAGCTTGCGGATTGAGCCTCTTACCTCAGCACCTGGTGCTGCAAAGCAACATGTCGCCAAAGTCGAAGCATTTGTGAACAAGATTAATAAAGTGTTCGGTGTTAATCGCGATCAATTAATTGGTAATCCCAGCAACCTGTCAGAGGAAGTTCGGCCACTGGTTATCGTGCAATATCTGTTGGATCACCCTAATAATCCGAATTCACTCAAAGCAATTATGGCAGGAACAGCTCCAATTCTGAATGGACAGCAGATCGACATGCAAACCTTTGACGCGGTAATAGCTAACAGCGGTTTGAACGAAATCATGGATATCTTATTCAGCAAAATAACTCAACTCCTCAATGCCTCAAATAATGTAGTCACTGACAGCCTGTTTGTATCACTTAGTCCACTGAAAGCAATATCTATCGAAGGTAGTTCAGCTAAGGGAGGTTCACTGATACCCACGGAGACGCACCTAGCCGCAAATAACTTTCTTGATACAACCGATCCTAATAAGCTAGCCTTCTACTGTCAGCTAAGTGATTTCGGTGCAACAAAGGACACTTTGGAGTACAAGACTTTTTTATACTTGGTCAATGGTGCTATAACTATTCTTGGTATATTTAACCCTGCACTTGGTTTGGGAGCCTCTATAGGAGCATTCGCTGCTGGCATTGCACTGAAAATACTGGACGGTCGGCTGCCATCAATTGTTGAAAGTTTTGATTTCATGATAGACAAGCCCACACTTGATTTGGAAGAAAACAAGACGGGACGCTGGAATAATGTGGTAATCAAGACCCGAAGTAAGGAGCTTGTAATTGAGCTATCAGACTTTATTGATGCCTGTTTAATTGCTCTAGGAGCAGGAGGATTAGCTAAGACAGCCAGACTAGAGGCAGAGGCAGCAAAGGCAGCCGAACGAGCGAGAGAGGCACAAAGGGTTTACCAGGAAGCAGTAACAGCGGCACAGGGGCCGAGTCGGCAGGCGGGAGGACTAACAAACGCAGCCCAATTGGATGCAGAAGTATTAAACACCCGCCAACTATTGGCACAAACACAAACTCAAGAGTACGCAGCAAGACAGGCATTAAGGACAGCTCAACTAGAAGAAGATGCAGCACTAGGAAAGGTGAAGAAAGTTCTAGAGGCATTGGATTCAACCTTTAACAGTACGCTAAGTTATGTAGAAAAAAACCAACCACAATGGCGACTAGAGCCTGTAAGCTACTCTCCTGTTAGTTTATACAGCGATAGCAATCCCAGTCTTAAGTACATCTCAGTCGATGTGCGCTCAGGGGGAGCAATTCAAAAGGCGGAGGGTAATATTTACCAAGCACTAAGTCGTGGTCAAGCAGACCTAGTAATCTCTCCTAAATTTGGCTCTATTAATGGTGCTTGTGAAACGTGGGATGCTAATACCAGGAAGGTAGGTTCTGTAGAGTATGCAAAAAGAATTGTTGTTAACGATAAAGATGACCCTAAACCTCAACCACAGGATGGGGAAACTTGGGGTGACCCTCACCTAGTAACCTTCGATGGCATCAAATACGACCACCATGCAGTTGGAGAATTCATCCTTGCTAAATCCACCGATGGTAATTTTGAAATCCAAGTCCGTGAAGCGTCCGTTCCCTCTTCATCTCAAGTCGCCCTAAATACCGCAGCGGCGATGAAAGTTGGTAACACTCGCGTAGCCTTCTATGTCAAAGATTTCCCCGACTCAGACACCACCAATCCCCTACGAGTTGATGGAAAACCAACAGTGATACAGGGCGGCTCTCTATCGTTACCAGGAGGCGGCACTATCACTCAAGTGAATCAAGGCAGTTACATAGTTGAGTGGACTACAGGTGAACGGGTAGGTGTCAAAGTAGACAATTTTGGAAGTTCTGCCTTATTAGACATCAACCCCGCTTTACCGCAAACACGGCAGGGACAAATTATCGGCTTACTCGGTAACTTCAACGGCAACCCGGATGATGACCTAAAGAGCCGTGATGGAAAAGTTTTGCCTCCACAATCAACCATTAATCAGGTTAGCCAGATTACCCAGAATCTCACCAATTGGGTGCCTATACCGCTCAACCAAGTCGAATCCCTCTTCCTTGAGCAGTTGCACAAGCAATTTGGCGATAGTTGGAGGATTAGCCAGCAAGAATCTCTGTTTGACTACGCCCCAGGTAAAAACACAGAAAGCTTCACGAATCGTGCATTTCCCAATGGCTTCCAGGTACTAAGAATGTTATTACCTGCTCAGGTACAAGCCGCCGAAGCTGCTTGCCGGCAAGCCGGAGTACCTTCAGAACGGTTAGAAGGATGCCTCTTCGATGTGGGGGTAACTGGAAATGCCGATTTTGCGAAAGTTGCCGCTAACGCCCTGACTAATATTGTCAAGGATCGGGTTCAACAAGAAATTCGCGATCGCATTCCTGTTCCAGGTGGTATTAAAATCCCTGGCATACGGTTTTAGAGGGTAGTTTTCGCTAACCTCATAAGTCTGACGCGATCGCACCTTCCTTGTTGCAGCGAGTTGAGGGTGCGATCGCCTTCAAGTACCAACAATCAACGGACGCGATCGCTATGTGACTGCTTGCAAACGCGCTCGCCCAATCCTAAGCATCACACGCATGAGGCATTAGAATTTAGGTGAAAGTAATTTTTTATACCCATGTTGTCAATCGAGCAAATTACTCAAGAAGCCTTATCTCTACCAAATCCTCTCAAGGTTCTGCTGGTAGAGAAACTTATAGAAAGCCTCGAGTTTGATATCGACGAAGCGGTTCAAGCAGCTTAGACTACTCAAGCAAAGAGACGGCGAGATGAGATTCGCCGTGGTGCCATTCAACCAATTCCTGGAGAAGAAGCTCTATCGCAAGTTAGGCAGCTTCTTGGGCAATGAAGTATGTATTTCATCCGCAAGCACTGACTGAGTATGCTGAGGCTGTCTAGTACTATGCACAGCGGCATACTGAGTTATCACAAGCGTTTATCGATGCAGTGGAAGACGCGACTTACCGAATTAGAGAATCACCTACTCGCTATCTTGTAATTGACGAGGATATCCGTCGTTGTCTCACACGCAGGTTTCCCTATGCAATTCTCTACACAGTCGAACAAGATTACATTTTGATTGTAGCCATCATGCACTGTAGTCAAGAGCCTGGTTATTGAAAATCTCGTTTAAAATAGCAGATCGCTCACCTATCAAGTACCAACAATCAATGGAGGCGATCGCACCTTGTTGCAGCGAGTTGAGGGTGCGTGAAGCGGAGCTATCGCGTTAGCGAATCTCCCTCCTCCATCACCGCTCAACAAGTGAGCATTCCAGCAATTTCAAGCTACTGCAAACCCAGTAAACTGACGAACGTAAGGTACTCGAAATCCTAAAACAATATCTGTTTTAGGTACGCCTAGTTCTACCAACTGATTAGCCAGTCCTTCTTCTGTAAAATCTTGCTCAATCCAAATTTTTCCATCTTTGATATCAATATGAATTGGACATCCATGAATTCGTTCTTCATCTCGCCATCCTACATACAACAATAAATAGCGATCGCGTTCTGTATCAAAAACAATTTGAGCTTTGTCCGCATCTTCTTCTGATTGCTCGATGGCATGTTGGTGTATAATTTTCTTGACTAATTCGCGATAGTCTAGTCTTTCCATAACACTATCTCCTGTTTCTGAATATGAAAAACCAGCACCTTGATTTGATATTCCTCAATCACCTCTTGAACGAACGAATCTGTAAAGAAATTTTGATAAATATCTGTGGGGACGGCTAAATACAAAACTCGTTCTGCTTCCAGTTTTTTTCAAGGCTACTCTATAGTTAATAAACTGACCCACAGCCGTATGAAATTCAGAAATTGCCGATAGCCCAACAAAACTCTTAACCTCCACCGCTATCTTTTGAGTACCTTTCTGAGCCGAGAGTAACTTTTGCGCTCCCAAATCTATTTTAATTTTAGCTCGCTGACTTGGTTTCAAAAATAAGGGTTCGTGCGTGATAGCCCATCCATCTTTTTCCAAAGCCGAGCGCACCATATTGTGAAAGATATCTTTAGCTGACATGATTAAACAGTAGTTTTCCTCATTTTAGAAAAACTGATTTAGATGACAACTCAACTCCTTTGTGATTTTGGATTGCGATCTCCCGACTGCGGGGTGCGATCGCATACAAGGGTGCGGATACTCTCCATACCTTAATTATCGGCTTAAACTGAAAATTGGTAACAGTCGCGTAAGTCGGGGAGCTAGGCGCAATCGCCTTCAAGTGCCAACAATCAACAAACGCGATCGCACCTTCCTTTTTGCAGCGAGTTGAGGGTGCGATCGCTGGTGATTCAATACCAGTCTGCGATCGCATCTCAATCCTCAATAGTGACACAATGTTAGTTACAAGACAACGGATTTGGCATGAGATTAGAGGCATCAGAACTGAAACCCAACGTATTATAGAGCATTTATTCGGTACGCAGCAGGAGAACGAAGGATGAGCGATCGCTCCCACTGATATGAGTCATGCCTTGTCAGTTGCCACTGCCATTCGCTTTACATTTGGATAAGCGAACAGATGAATTGCGATCAGCGAGAGCTGGTGCCGTAGGCAATCGCCTCCGAAGAGATACATCAAATGGCGATCGCACCTTCCTTGTGGCAGCGAGTTGAGAGTGCTATCATTGATAGTCAATAGCAGTCTGCGAGCGCATCTCAATCCTCCTATGTGACACAATTTAGTTGCAAGACATCAGAAGAATATCTAGCAATGACGACAGAAAGACTAGATCGGATTGAAGCCATTTTAGAACGGATGGCAATTGAGAGAGAAGCTGACAGGCTCGAACACCAGGCTCAAAGAGAAGCTGACAGGCGCGAACAGCAAGCTCAAAGAGAAGCTGACAGGAGCGAACAGCAGGCTCAA
>DNXU01000559.1:0-190 GCA_003505715.1 Cyanobacteria bacterium UBA8803
CTCACCCCCTCACCTCCTCACCTCCTCTATGGCGATCGCTTCTTTTAAAGGTCAAAATTGCAAATAGGCATCAAAATTATTAAACGGGAATCCACAGAAGACACTACGAGTTTTTGTCAGCAACTCAATTTCATCGATCCTGTGGCAGTCTCGTTGTCGTAACTCTATCCCAGCCATCATGAACGACTAT
>DNXU01000559.1:267-6298 GCA_003505715.1 Cyanobacteria bacterium UBA8803
TCTAGACAGCCAAACTCAGCAACCTGTCGTAATTAAAAGGTTTCTCTTTGCTCAAGAGAATTCAGATTGGTCAGGGTTCAAAGCCTATGAGCGTGAAATTCAAGTCATGCAAGGACTCGATCACCGTGGCATTCCCCGTTATCTCAATTCCTTTGAAACCAAAGCTGGATTTTGCATGGTGCAGGAGTACAAAAATGCTCAATCCTTAGCTATATCGCGCAGTTATGAACCAGAGCAAATCAAGCAAATTGCCATTTCTGTTTTAGAAATCTTAGTTTACCTGCAAAATCGTATTCCAGTCGTGATTCACAGGGATATCAAACCCGAAAATATTTTGGTAGATGAGGAACTAAAGGTCTACCTGGTAGACTTTGGCTTTGCCCGGATTGGCAGTGGCGAAGTCGCAATGAGCAGTGTGGCCGCTGGCACCTTTGGCTTCATGGCACCAGAACAGTTTTACAACCACAAGCTGAGTGAAGCCACCGACCTCTATGGTTTGGGGGCAACCCTAATTTGCTTACTGACTGGCACAAAATCAACAGCAATGGATACTCTCATTGACGAAGAGGGCCGAATTAATTTCCAGCATCTAGTTTCCAAGCTCAGTTTACCCTTTGTTAACTGGCTCTCAAAAATGGTCAACCCCAAACCCAAAGACCGTTTCGCCAATGCTGCTGCCGCCTTAGAAGCTCTCAAACCCATTGACCTCACCCGCACGCCAGAGGTGAAATTCAGTCAACTGATACTGGAATTCAATACCCAACAAATGGGAGAAAAACTCACTCAAACCGTTACGGTGAGCAACTCCGTGCCAGAAACCTTACTGGAAGGTACTTGGGCAGTGGCTCCTCATCCTAACGATCCCCGCTTGGGGAAAAAAAAAGCTCATCCTTGGATTTGCTTTGAACCGCCCAGTTTTCAGAGCAATACAGTAGATTGTAAAATTACCGTCGATACCAATCGGTTGATAGCGGATAAAACCTACAACCGCCAGATTTTCTTACATACCAATGCTGCACCAGAAACTTATGTGCTTGATATTAAAGTTCATACCAATTTAGTAGAACTTCCTAAACCACCTTATGTTTCCTTAGCCGTATTACTAGGAGTTTCAGGGATTTCCACTTGGTTATGGACGGATTTTGCTGGATTGTTTGTGAAAGTAGTACCCGTGCTAACCTATTGGCTGGTGGCTGCTTTAGGGGTTGGGTTTGTCGCAGGAGCCGTACTAAGTGCCGTTGGGGTTAAGGGGGTGCCGCTCGCCAAGATAGCCTGCTCGATTATCGGTATAATAATGGTTTTAGTTCTATTTATTGCTGGATTAATTGGTACGTTTTTGGCTGCGTTGGTAGGGTGTGTGGGTTTACTGACGGGATTTACCACTGGGGTAGCGATCAAAAATCATAAAGAGCGGGGATTTAGCCAAAACGTTGCCTTGAAAATTTCACTTCTGCTCACTGGCTTAGGGATGAGCCTAGGTGCTGGCTGCAATTTGGGATTCTTCCAGCCATTGATATTTGGATCAGTGCTGGGAACGAGCATAGCTTTAGCGACCACCATGCTTTATCCTTACCAAGAGCGACAAAAGCTCTTAGCAAATTACAACAAATCCGCTCAAAATAGACGCTTAATTAAACCATGAAAAAGGAATTTTAGTTAAGGAAAATTGCTTCTCCCCCTTTGTACCTCTCGACCCCTATTTCCTAATCTCCCTTTTCCTCACCTCTATCCCTATTGTTAAACCTAAAATCCAATGAATAATTTTTGGACTGACATTCTCAAATTTTCCAGAGAGATTACTAACCGTGTCGGCACCCACCTACTGCCTGATTTCCGGCAGGTACAGGCTTCGCAAAAAGCTGATGGCAGTTTGGTGACTCACGCTGACCATTGGTCAGATGAAACTATTCGAGAAGCGATCGCCTCTCGTTTCCCCAGCCACGGCGTCTTGAGTGAGGAAGGAGAACACAAGTTTCCGGATACAGACTGGTGCTGGATCATCGACCCCTTGGACGGCACCACGAACTTTACGCGGGGAATTCCTATTTGGGGCATTTCCTTAGGGTTGCTGTATCGAGGCACACCCGTGTTTGGTTACGTGCATTTCCCACCTATTACCCAATCCTTTCATGGCTTTTGGTATGGTGAATCAGGAGTTACTGGCCCAAATGGGGCATTTATGAATGAATTTCCCATCCACAGCAGTCCTGATGAACTCAGTAGCAACCACTTTTTTAACCTCTGCTCGCGCAGTTCGTTAATGTTGCAGCAACCTTTCCCCTGTAAAATTCGGATGCTGGGAGTTGCGAGTTACAACTTCCTCACAATTGCCAGTGGTGCGGCTTTGGGGGGTGTGGAAGCAACTCCCAAAATTTGGGATCTTGCTGGTGCTTGGGTCATTGTGCAAGCAGCTGGTGGGATGTGGGTGCCCCTAGAATCAGAGCCAATTTTTCCCCTAAAAGTAGGACAGGATTACAGTAGTCAATCATTTCCCACCTTGGTTGTCAGCCGCTCTGAACTGGTAGATGTATTTAAATCCCGTATTCAATACCTCTAAGGAACAGGTGCAGTATGTCTTACGAATCAGAGAAACAGGTGGCAATTGAGGCGGCTTTAGTAGCAGCACAGCTTTGTGAGAGAGTTCGCCAGGAAAGAGTGCCTCAAGCCATGGAAAAAAGCGATAAGAGTCCTGTCACCGTAGCAGATTTTGGTTCTCAGGCTGTCATCTGCCGAGCGATCGCTGCCGCGTTTCCGGACGATCCGGTGGTGGGTGAAGAGGATGCAGCTGAACTGCGGCAACCGACCATGGCCAACCAACTCGCGCAGGTGACTAGCTACGTGCAGGCAGTAATTGGTGAGGCTACTCCTTCTGAGGTATTGAGCTGGATCGATCGTGGCAATGGTAAGATTGGCTCGCGCTATTGGACGTTAGACCCGATTGACGGCACAAAAGGATTTCTGCGTCAAGATCAGTATGCCGTAGCTTTGGCGCTGGTGGAATCAGGGGAGGTGAAACTGGGCGTGCTGGCTTGTCCGGCGCTGCCAGTAGAAGCGGATCGGCCAGAAGGGGAACGGGGTGTCTTGTTTGTTGCAGTGCGGGGTCAGGGGGCGACGATGGTTCCTCTATCGGGAGGCGCACCCCATCCAATTCAGGTTACTGATGTTGATGATGTGGCGAACATGCGCTTTGTCGAGAGTGTGGAATCGGGTCATGGCGACCATAGGCGGCAGGATGCGGTAGCGAAGGCTGTGGGAATTGTAGCTCCTTCGTTACGCATGGACTCCCAGGCGAAGTATGGGGCAGTTGCTTCGGGTCGAGCTGCACTTTACCTGCGCTTGCCATCGCCTAAAACCCCCGACTATCGAGAGAAAATCTGGGATCATGCGGCAGGTGCGATCGTGGTAGAAGAAGCTGGTGGGCGCGTTACGGATATGTATGGCAAACCCTTAGACTTTGCTATTGGTGCCAAGCTCTCTGATAATCAAGGCGTAGTTGTCAGCAATGGTACGATTCACGATACGGTGCTGGCAGCTTTACAGGGAACTCTACCCCTTTGACCTAGAACAACATATCAGCTTATTAAGCTGTCACGCTTTTAAATTGGGTATTAGTAGCGGACAAGATAATCGCGACACAAGGATTTGCTAATTCTTGACAATCTGATTTAAATGACGAACAGCTTAGCGGCGCAGCATTTGGGTTTTAGGTTACTATTAGTTGCACCGTAACATGAATATATTAGGGGTGTTTTGGTTAAGAATAGGAAGATCATTAACACGATATAGGGCCAAGTCAATGAATGTGTCTTTAACTCCAGAACTCGAGCAGTTTCTTCAACGCCAAGTAGAGGGCGGGAAATACAAATCACCGCAGGAGGTTATCCTAGCTGCACTTAGGGCGTTTGCTGAACGGGAACGTATCTATAAGGGGCGCTTTGAGGAATTGAAGGGGGAAATTATGGTTGGAGTTGAAGCGTCGAAACGGGGAGAGGTGGTTAATGGTGAGACGGTTTTTAGCCAACTCGAACAGAAGCTGCTTTCACGTCGTTCTCGCTTAGGTGAATGAGTAATATTTGCCGATTTACTGTTCCGGCTAGTCGAGATATGGAAAGCATTATCGACTATATTGCTGATAAGAGTAGTTTGGGTGCAGCGGAGCGCTTACTTAAGAAAATCAATCAAAAGTGTCAGACGTTGGCTAATTTTCCGAACATGGGGCGGAGGCGGGATGAGCTTTTGCCCTCGTTGCGAAGCTTTCCTGTTGATGATTATTTAATTTTTTATCACCCAATTGAAGATGGGATTGAGATTTTGCGGGTTATTAGTGGTTATCGAGATTTAAAGGCGCTGTTCTCAGATGAAGATGGGGAGTGAAATAGCGATCGCTTTCTTCCACAGTAAAGCAGTGGTTGGGACTCTCTCCACAAGGCTTGATGGCGTGGGGGTGCGGGTTAATGGGGAGTCCGGAGTCGGGAATGAGTTACTCAACAACCCGATCGAGGGTAACCGGGTTCATGTTAAGATCCATGTCAATTCTGAAAACTTTGTTGGAAAGGTAGATTTAAACATGGAAGCTGCACTGTTATTGGCAAAATTGCCAGAAGCTTATTCTCTGTTTGACCCTGTAGTAGACGTTCTCCCTGTTATCCCTGTCTTCTTCTTGCTGCTAGCCTTTGTTTGGCAAGCTGCTGTTGGTTTCAGGTAAGAGGATGCCGGGACTGAGGAACAAAGGCAGGAAGGCAATCCTAGGAGATTGAGCAAGAAAACTTTTCTCGTCAGAATTGCTTCCTGTCTTTGATCTGTCAGTCCTCTTTAACTGCGTCCGCCAATTGCCTTTTGAAATGCAGGCCGTTCTGAGAGGCGTTTGATATAGTCAACCACAGCAGGATAATCGCTCAGGTCGAGCTTTAGCATTATTGGGATGTAAGCCAAGATTGACCCTACGGCTACATCGGCAGCTGTGAACTCATCCCCTAGCAAGAACGGCTGCTTTTCCAAAATTTGATTCAGCGCCGTCATTAACCTTGGCATCTCCCGTTCCCGATTGGCTTCGACAAAAATTCCTGGCCCTAACGTGGCATTACCAAATGTAATCCACTGGTTAATTTGGGCTTGCTCTTCAGGGGATGGGGAAATATTGCCGTACTTTTGAGCCAGATAGAACAGAATTGCCCCCGACTCCCAAACTCGAAAATCCCCATCCACAATCGCTGGGACTTTTCCGATCGGATTAATTGCCAGATACTCTGGTTGCCGATGTTCACCAGCTTGCATATCTAGCAAGACAAATTCGTAGGGAACTCCCAGTTCTTCCAAATACCACTGCACAATTGACGCCCGACTGCGGGCACCGCCATAAAGTTTGAGCATTGCGATCGCCGCCTAAAGAACTTTGTGAGTATATTCGTGTTGTTTGACATCATCTTCCCGACGTACCACGCGGGTTTGGTTAAGTACGCGCTTGCGTTCGGTGGAGTAGTTGAAGTCTTTACGGGTGGTGCCTAGGGGGATATGGGACTGAGCCTCTGGACGGCTTTGGTAAGTTCTGGCAGCAGCGATCGCTCTAAATGAGAAATCATCGCAAAATTGGCTTTGTGGAGGAAACTCAGCAGGTTTTTGGGGAGTTTCGCCCCCGATCGCCTCACCCAGAGTTACGCCACAAGCAAGAGAATAGGATGTAGGAATTCCTTTAAGAATGGCCTCTAAAGCTGCTGAGGGGATGGGTTCGATAACTTGAACTTCATGAATTTCACCTTCTTCTTTCAGAAAGCAGGTGGCTAGACCAATAACCAGGTAGTTATCGCTCGACACATCAGGAGCATCCTTCAAAGCTGTTGCAGCTACCATAATACAATTTGAGTTAACGATTCAAACCAAGACAAATCAATGACTTTGGTTGCATTGTACCAGCAATAGGGTGAAGGGGTGAAGGGGTGAGGAGGTGAGGGGGTGAGGGAGTGAGGGAGTGAGGAGGTGAGGGGGTGAGGGAGTGAGGGGGTGATGGATGCCCAATTACCCATTCCCCATTCCC
>DNXU01000391.1:0-8951 GCA_003505715.1 Cyanobacteria bacterium UBA8803
GTGAGGGAGTTGGGGGAGTTGGGGGAGTAATTTTTACTGGGTACATAAGGCTCAGGAATTTTCTAGCTATGATCATGAATTAGCCCTACCAAGGAAAGGGGGGAGAAATTTCTTGTTCCCCCCTTTCTTTGGGTAGGGGGGCGTTTGCATAAGTCCTAATCCATTATCTGTAGGGGCGGGTTTATGGACAAATATTTCGGAACTCACAGATATACCTTAAGTCAAAACCCGCCCTTCAACAGGTTTGATTAGGTTAATTAACCGTACACGATATTAATTGCCAAGAACGCGAAGAAAATAGGAAAATTAAGCTATGACCTTAGCTACTAAAAAACTAACGTTTGCAGAGTATCTAAAGTATAATGATGGCACTGATAGACGATATGAGCTGGTCAATGGAGAATTAATCCCCATGAGTCTTGGTACGGGTCTTCATGGAGCGATTATTCGATTTCTGGAGCGAAGATTTGAAGCGGTAATTGCGCAAGCAGGACATCCTTGGATTCCTTTACCCGCCTTGGTGGGTGTTCGTTCTCCTCGTGCTGGCAGATGGGACACATCTCGCATCCCCGATGTAACGGTCATGCTAGTAGAGCAATGGGAAGCCCTTGCTAACCGAGAAGCTGTAATTGAGCTTAACGAATCTCCGCCTATTTTGGTCGTGGAAGTGGTGAGCGAGTCTACCAAAAATCCGGACTACCGTAGTAAACGCTCTGAGTATGCCGTACTCAACATTCTTGAATACTGGATTGTTGACCCACTAGAAGAAGTTGTAATAGTATGCACTTTAGTAGAGGGATTCTACAATGCAGTTGAATTCCGAGGTGAAGACTGCATTATCTCTAGTACATTCCCAGAATTAGATTTAACAGCAGCCCAAGTGCTGACAGCCCAGACTTGACCGATAAATCTAGCCTTTGTCTTTTAGATTTGTTCATAGTAGGCACTTTAGTGCCTGAAGACGCATTTGCACTAACGTCCATATCTTTCTCGCTCTATTACCAAGCGCTGCCGAACCGATCTATAGATTTCCCTAGCTAACATATCTAAATTGGATTCACTCACAATCTCTTGTTCTGGTGGTTGCGACCTAGCAGCGGAGTAAGTAACAGATGTATTTGATGGCACCTGATTCTGGTATTCTTGTTTAACTTCTTGTCGTGGTGCTTTCTGGAATCCTTCAGGGGTAAAAATTAAATCCTCAAATTTTTCCTCACCATGGGGCTGGATAACAGGGAATAAGCTATCTGTTGAGTTACTGTCTGTTGAGTTACTGCTTTCGATTAATTCTGCAAGACTCGACCAAGAGGCCGGAATTTTATTGGCAGAGTTGTGGCTGAAGCGATCGAGTGGTGAATTTCTGTTACTAGGGTCAGTAATGCTGAAAGTTGGTAGGTTTCTCCCAGAGGAACTAGCTGCTAGTTTTTCTGGCTTGCTCTGAATAGGGGTAGGCAAATCCTGGGGTGAACTAGCGGATGAGGATTGATTACTGAAGGGGAAAGTCTGTAAGGTCTGTATAGAATCTTGACCTAGAACTTCTGACTGACCTAAGGGTCTAATTTGAGTTAAATCGTTCAGAACATTGGGTAATGATAAAAGTTCCGGAGCTTCTGACAACAGTTGGGCGACGGTTGTTTCTGGAGAAGTTTGTGGGTTTGGGGAGGTAGAGTCAGAACTGGGTGCCGAGATTTTGGTAAAATTATCTTCTACTGTGCCCCCTACTTTATCTTCTTTTGTCTCAGGGATTTGATGGATTGCAGCTAAGGCAGTTCTCCCTTGAGGGGATAGCAGTATTTCTGGTGTGGATGGTCTAAGTGTAAGCTCTGCACCTCCTAAGCGAGCAAGGCATTCGGTTTGTAACAGTGCTTGTCCTAGGGGGTGGGATGGTAGCAAAGGATCTTGCAGTCCTAAAGGTAAATTCGAGAGGGTTGTGTCTTGTTGAGAGCCATTGGGCTTAGGTTGTCTAGGAGAGGATGGTTCGAGCATAGATTACCGAATATGAAGAGTATTGAGAGGGCAGGTTTTGGAGTCAGGTTCACATGATGGCTAAACCCGCCCCGATAGAACCAATCCAGATAAAGTATTCTGATTGTGGCAATTTAACTCCTTTAACTGAGGCTCCTAGATCTCTATTGTGTGGGATCATAGAAAAGTATTGCCCCTCATCTTAGAAAATTCTAATGAAACAGTTGATCCAGGGTCTGCACCAATTCCAGACCAATTATTTCACGGCTCACCGGGAACTATTCGAGCTACTGTCTCAGGGTCAGCATCCCAGGATTCTCTTCATTACCTGCTCTGACTCCCGGATCGATCCGAATCTAATTACCCAAACCCAGCCGGGTGAAATGTTTATCATCCGCAATGCAGGGAATATTATTCCGCCTTACGGTGCAACCAATGGGGGAGAGGGTGCAGCTGTCGAGTATGGTATTCATGCCTTAGGCATTGAGGAAATCATCGTTTGCGGTCATTCTCACTGTGGAGCGATGAAGGGATTGCTCAAACTTGACAAGTTGGAAGACGACATGCCCATGGTCTACCAATGGCTCAAGCACGCAGAAGCCACTCGTCGGATCATGAGGGAACATTACCAGGGTTACGAAGGTGAAGACCTGCTCAATGCATCTATTCAGGAGAACGTCCTCACCCAACTGGAAAATCTGCGCACCTACCCCGTGGTTCAATCTCGACTGAAAGCTGGGAAACTCCAACTTCATGCCTGGGTTTATGAAATTGAAACTGGTGAAGTTTTGGAATATAACTCAATCCAAGGTCAGTTCGTACCGCCTAAAACCCAATTCGCCAGAGCTGCATGGCTCACACCCGAACAGCAAGACCGCATTTACAAAGGGTCTTATAGCAAACCTAGTAAAGACTAAGGGATATGGGGAGCGATCGCATCAGCCAAGAGTTAATTCCGGCGTTACATCACGGTTTAATTGTATCTTGTCAAGCACCTGCTGACTCACCCCTCCACGACCCCCTGGTGATAGCCGCAATGGCAAAAGCAGCGCTGAATCAGGGAGCGGTTGGGGTGCGCATCGATACCCCCAGCCATGTGCAAGCGGTGCGATCGCAATGTCCTGCTGCTGCGATCGTCGGGTTGTGGAAGCAGCAGTTCCCAGGCTCTTTTGTCTACATTACGCCCCAATTTCACCATGCCGAAGCGATCGCAACTGCTGGTGCTGACATTATTGCCATTGACGCTACCTCTCGCGAACGTCCTGGGGGTGAAACAGTGGATCGGTTAATTGGCCGCATTCACGATGAACTGGGTAAGCTAGTCATGGCCGATGTGGATGGGATGGCAAGTGCGATCACAGCTGCTCAGGCTGGTGCCGATCTAGTCGGTACAACCCTCTACGGGTACACAGACGAAACTAAACACCTCTCGCCTCCTGGCTTTGACCTCCTCACTCAACTTGTAGAAAGTTTAGAAGTTCCAGTCATTTGCGAAGGCGGCATTGCTTCCCCCCAGATGGCACAGCAAGCGCTGAAGCTGGGAGCTTATGCCGTAGTTGTAGGTACGGCGATCACTGGTATTGATTTACAAGTTAAAGCCTATCAACAAGCCATATTCTCAAAACCATAAGTTAGATTTAGATGCATGGCTGGAGTAGAGATTTAGTTTCCGCACCCTCAAGTTTCAAGTAGCACTATAATCCAATCGGGTGCAATGCACATCAAAACTGTTCCCCGTTCCCTGTTCCCCATTCCCCAAATGACAGAGTGTGACACTTCTGGGTGCGGAATGTGCGCTATAAGGAGTCGGTAAATCCGGGTTCAAGATTCTTGCTTTGACAGCGCTGGAGATAGATTTGAGTAACAGTATCTTTGGGGTTAAGGCTTAAGACAGCCTCAAACTTTCTTGCTGCTTCCTGATTTGCCTGCTGATAGTAGAGGAACAACCCTTCTTCAAAAAGACCTTTCGTGGCTAACTTCCTCTCTTGCATTTCTGGTCCATCCCCATCAAACACTTCAAAAACAGCAACTGCTTTGGATTTCCCCTTGACTTTAGTCTGCTCAATAAAGCGAATCTTGTAGTCTGTTGGGTTGTGCAAACGGGCTAACGTCTGATGAGATATTAACAAGGACACCCCATAAAATTTTGTTAATCCTTCCAGGCGGGAGGCTAAATTGACATCGTCACTAATCACCGTGGTATCCATCCGACTTTGTCCCCCAACTGTCCCCAGCATCAAAGTACCTGTATTGATGCCAATGCCGATTTGGATGGGTACGTAATTGGATTTAGTGCGATGTTGATTGTAATCGGCCAAACGTTGCAGCATGGCAATCCCGGCGATAACTGCATCATCTGCGCTGCCGCTAAAGAGCGCCATAATGGCATCGCCAATGTATTTATCGATAAACCCCTGATGTTGGGCGATCGCTGGTTCCATGCGCGATAGATAGGCATTAATAAATTTGAAATTCTCCTGGGGAGTCATGCTTTCTGATAGAGTGGTGAAGTCGCGAATATCGGAAAATAGCACCGACATCTCCTGCTGCACTTGGTCGCCTAATTGCACATCCGTTAAGCTTTGATGTCCGAGCAGCGAGAGAAATTCATTTGGCACAAAACGGGTGGCGGCCTTTGCTAATTGGGATTCCGCATCAAGGGCAATTTCTAAATTGCAATTAAGTTCAAAGAGTTCTGCAATCAGTTGTTGCAGATCTGTCTCGGCTTGTTTGCGTGTGGTGATATCTTGAAGGGTGTTGATTGCATAAGCTATGTTACCTTGAGCATCATAAATCGGAGTGGCCCAAACTTCTAGAGGAATAATTTTGCCCCCTTGGCGAACGTTTAAATCGTCAGCTGTGACACTCTCGCCTCTAAGAGCTTGCACAATGGGTAACTGCTCCACAGGGTAGTGCCGATCGGTGCCTCCTTGATAGACTTGATAAACTTCTGAGAGTTGCTCAATAGGGGTATCTGGCACAACGCCTTTACCAAATATCTCTTTAGCCTTCTGATTGATGTAGTAGGGTTGGCCGCTAGCATCTACTACCCCCACACCCATCGGCATCGCTTCTAAAAACTGTTGCAGCCGATGCTCGTTTTCATGAAGTTGGGCAATCAGTGCAGCCTGGGAGCGAGTTAATTGTTCCAACTGCTGATTCATTTGCTGGAGTTGGGCATTTTGCTCTGCTAGCTTTTTCTCGTGGAAATAGCTATTTAAAGCTTCTTTTACTGTTAATTTTAAGTCTTCATTCTGCCAAGGCTTGGAAATATAACGATATAATTTTGCATAATTAATAGCATTGGTAATTGCTTCTAAATCGGCTTGCCCTGTTAACATAATTTTCATAGTTTGGGGAGAAATTTCATGAATTCGCTTTAATAATTCATCCCCTTTAATATTGGGCATGATATGGTCGGAAATGACTAAAGGCACTTCATAGTGGTCTTCTACTAACTCTGCCAGTAACTCTATTGCCTCTTCACCTCCGATAGCTGTTTCAATAATGTAATCATTACCCAGAGCTTTTTGTAGTTCTATTTCCAGACTATCAAGAATTGTTTGCTCATCATCAATACATATAATAACGGGTTTATTCATAATCTAGATAGACCCGACTTAATCGTTTCAATTAATTCCTCGCTTTGCCAAGGTTTTTGCAAGTAAGCATACAGATTAGCTTGAGAGCGAGCGCGTTCAACAGCTTCTCGATCGGCTTGTCCTGTCAGCAGGACTGTAATAATATGTGGATAGTTTTTATGGATGGTCGTCAGAAACTCATCTCCTTTCATACCGGGCATTAACCAATCCGAGACAATCACTAAGATATTTATCTTATCTTCAGTTAGTTCTTCAATAATCTCCAAAGCTTCGTCAGCACTTTCCGCAAATTCATAAATATAAGCATCAGTAAAGGCTTTTCGGAGTTCTATCTCCAAACTCTCCAAGACCACTACCTCATCATCAACACATAAAATCGCTGGTTTAGGCATGAAATTTTTTCTCCTCAGGCAGGGTGTAGGGTGTGGGGTGTGGAGTGCAGGATGTGGGATGTTGGTAAATTTTCCCTATACCCTACACCCAATCTCCTTTTTAAACTTCTTGTCACCCCTTGACTTATGAGCCAAGCTATCTGGCTCTTCAGAGAAAAAGATGAGGTAATAGCCCCTCTGTCGGTCTCAATGTACTCAAATCTACCGATCGGAGTGCTGGGATTTTTCCCACACCCTACACCCAGTCTCCTTTGCAAGCTTTATGGTTGCACACACTGATATTTACCAGGATACTGGCACGGCTATCGGTATTGTCAATTCCTTGCTACTCCAATGGCTGCTGGTGGGGGTGTTTAACTTGGCGTGTCTGGGCAGTAAACACCAATCAATTAGGAAGTTTTAGCTCTACAGGATTGGCGATAAATTTGCGCTACCCGATCCAGAGGGTTTTGACGCAGACAATCTGCAAAGAGTTGTTCGGCTTCTCTAAAGTTTCCTAAACTATAGTGATACAAAGCTTCACTAAAGAGTTGCAACGTCTTTAATTTTCCCTCTTTCATGTCTGGTGGATCGGCATTAAAAACTTCAAAAACCGTTACCAATTCGGTTTTACCCTTAACTGTCACGCGATCTACAACCCGGATGGCATAGTTAGAAAAGTCTTGCAGCTGCAAAAAAGTATGGTTAGTAATCAACATGGACACCCCATAGTTTTTAGTCAACGTTTCAACCCGCGAAGCTAAATTAACTGCATCACTAATCACGGTGGTATCCATCCGACTTTGTCCCCCAACTGTCCCCAGCATTAAAGTACCTGTATTGATGCCAATGCCGATTTGGATGGGTACGTAGCCTGATTTCAGGCGATGTTGATTGTAATCGGCTAAACTTTGTAGCATCGTAATGCCTGCTTTGACCGCATTATCCGCACTGCCACTAAAAATGGCCATAATGGCATCACCAATGTATTTATCGATAAACCCCTGATGTTGGGCGATCGCTGGTTCCATGCGCGATAGATAGGCATTGATAAATTTAAAATTCTCCTGGGGGGTCATGCTTTCCGATAGGGTGGTGAAGTCGCGAATATCGGAAAATAGCACCGACATCTCCTGCTGCACTTGATCGCCTAATTGCACGTCCTTTAGGCTTTTATGTCCCAGCAGTGAGAGAAATTCATTTGGGACAAAGCGTCTAGCTGCCTTGGTTAATTCTAATTCTGCGTCAAGGGCAAGTTCCAAATTACAATTGAGTTCAAAGAGTTCCGCAATCAGTTGTTGTAGATCGGTCTCGGCTTTTTTGCGGGTGGTAATATCTTGAATGGTATTGATTGCATAAGCTATGTTACCTTGAGCATCATAAATTGGAGTAGCCCAAACTTCTAGGGGAATAATTTTGTTCCCTTGGTGAATTTCTAAATCTTTAGCCGTTGCACTCTCACCATTGATAGCTCGCATGATGGGTAAATCTTCAACGGGGTATTTCTCAGTAGTGCCTGCTTTATAGATTTGATAAACATCAGATAATTTGTCAGCCGTGATATCCAGTACAACGCCTTTGCCAAGTATCTCTTTAGCTTTTTCATTTATGTAGTAAGGTTTACCTCCTGCCTCCACTACGATTACGCCTACAGGTATGGCTTCTAAAAACTGTCTCAAGCGGCTCTCATTTTCTTGAAGTTGGTCAATTAGCGTAGCTTGGGAGCGATTTAATTGTGCCAGCGCCTGATTCATTTGCTGGAGTTGGGTATTTTGTTCGGCGAGTTTTTTTTGCTGACGGTAGCTATTTATCGCTTCTTTTACGGTCAGTTTCAAATCTTCGGTTTGCCAAGGCTTGGGAATATAACGATAAAGTTTGGCCAGGTTAATCGCATTTGTCACTGCTTCCAGGTTGGCCTGACCTGTTAGCATAACTTTAAGGGTTTGAGGAGAAAGGTGATGAACGCGCTTTAACAACTCATCTCCTTTCATATCAGGCATAATATAGTCAGAAATAATTAATGGTATCTCATACCCATCCCCTAGTAATTCGTTCACTAAGTCTAAGGCCTCTCCCCCTCCTTCAGCAATTTCAATTTGGTAATCATTGCCGATGGTTTCTCTCAGTTCTGCCTTAAGGCTCCTGAGTACGGTTATCTCATCATCGACGCAAATAATTACCTGTTTGTTCATTGTTTGTTATTTGTTGTTTGTTATTTGTTATTTGTTGTTCATTGTTTGTTGTCATGAGGTATGAAATATGAAGGCTAGGGGAATAATGTAATATAGGCAGTATCAATTATAACTTGGTTAAACCTGATTGAATGGCTGCTAGTAAGTCTGCTTCAGACCAAGGTTTATACAAGCAGCAATGGAGGTTGGCTTCCTGTGTGACTCTTTCAATTGCAGCTTCATCTGCTTGTCCGGTCAGCATGATTAAAATAATTTTGGGAAATTGCTGATGAACTTTAATTAGGAACTCATCTCCCTTCATACCGGGCATTAACCAATCCGAGACAATCACAATAACCAAGATTTCCTCTTCGTTAAGTTCGCGAATAATCTCAAGGGCTTCATTAGCATCTTCAGCAATTTCATATATGTAGGCATCTCCAAAGGCGGCTTTGAGTTGTGTTTTAAGACTCTCCAATACTATCTTTTCATCGTCAACACACAAAATAGCTGGTTTAGACATCTTCCATCTCCTGGATTGACTGCATCGGTAGAAAAACATGAAACATTGTTCTACCTGGTTGACTTTCTACTGTGATTTTTCCGGAATGCTTTTCAATAATTTTTTTGGCAATATCTAATCCCAAGCCACTGCCTTCTCCTAGGGATTTAGTGGTAAAGAATGGTTCAAATATTTTATATTGAATCTCTGGAGATATCCCGATACCAGTGTCAGTTATGCTAACCTGTATCTGCTGGTCTTGAACAATTGCATCAATAGTTAGAGTCCCTTGATAATCCATTGCTTGTAAGGCATTATGGATGAGATTTGTCCAAACCTG
>DNXU01000391.1:9010-11646 GCA_003505715.1 Cyanobacteria bacterium UBA8803
CCCTTTTTGAATTGGTTTTGATAGAGAGTTAACACGGTTTCAATGCCATCTGTAAGGCTAGCCGTAACTTTTTGACCTGAATGGTCGTAACGGGCATAGTTTTTCAAGGCAAATACCACTTTCGATGCCCGGTCTATGGCTGTGTTGATCGTTTGAGTACCTCGTTGCAATCCTGAAAGTTTATAGGCAATTTCCAATATATGGGAACTATCCGGTAGTTTTAAGAGGGGGAAAATATTCTCGATTTGCTCGTAAATACCCATGTCTACCAAGGTATCAGCTATAGTAGAGGCGTTATCAATCTCCTCGGCTTGCAGTTGGCGAGTTAAAGCTTTCTTAAACTGGCGTTCCTCTTTAGCTGAGAATCTTGATTCTTCTTGGAGCGATCTTTTCAGTAACCCTAAAAAATCCTGCCCTTGTTCTAGGGAGAGAGATTGAAAAAGTATGGGTAGCTCTTCTAGGGTTTGATTTAAAAACTTAGAAATATTTCCCGCTGAGGAACGAATGGCACCAATAGGGGTATTAATTTCATGGGCAATTCCGGCAACTAGTTGCCCTAAGGCTGCCATTTTTTCTGATTCAATCAATTGGTCTTGGGTAGATTTAAGCTCTTGTAAAGTGGCCGTAAGTTTTTCATTTCTGTCTTGTAGATCTCTTTGTAGATAACATATGGCTAAGTGAGTTTGCACTCTTGCTAAAACTTCTTCCACTTGGAACGGTTTGGTGATATAATCTACTCCTCCTACTGTAAAGGCTTTTACCTTATCGAGTACCTCATTGATAGCGCTGATAAAAATAACTGGAATGTTCTTGGTTTGTTCATCGGCTTTTAGTTGTTCGCAGACTTCATAACCATTAATTTCTGGCATCATTATATCGAGCAAAATCAAATCGGGGGGCATACCCCGTGCGGCTGATAGGGCTAGCTTGCCATTAGGGACAGGTCGAACTTTATACCCCTTAGCCGTTAAGATATCAACTAATAGGCGCAAATTAGCTGGCGTATCGTCAACGACTAAAATATTTCCCTTATAAGGACTTTTTTCAAGATTATTCATTGGTTGTTTTAGCTATCACAGTTTTCTGCAATTAAATTCAAAAATTTTTTGTATTCAAAATTATTAACACAGTCATGCAAGGCATTAGCCAGGGTAACGTCCTGAGTTCTAATTTGCTAAATGATGATAGCAATTCAATCCCAATCAGCCTGGAGGATAGCCTGCTTCAGGTTAGCTACCCATAATCCAGGTAGTTTTTGACAGGACGAAGAGTTGAGAAGAAAGGATAAATCAGACTTCTCGTCTTGGACAGGTGTTTGGTCTTCATAGATGTAACGTACCCCTATATGTTTGTTCATTGTCGCAAAGATATCTGCCTCTCGAAAGGGCTTATGCAAGAAATCATCACAACCAGTAGAGAGGATAGCGGCTCGCTCTTCCTCTAAAACGCTGGCGGTCAGGGCAATAATTGCGGTAGCCTGACCTTTGGTGGTACTTTTGATGTGTTTGGTAGCTGCGTCCCATTCACCTTGAGCAATATCTTTGGGTGTGTGGTGGTGAGTGGTGCCGATCTGGAAAATAGAGCTTAATTTCTCAGATCGCCTATCAATTCCGGGATTGGGGTTCCAAATCTGTTTGGGCAATTAACCTCAAGATGTTGTCATACTCAAAATTATCGATACAACGACCGATCGCTTCGGCTAGGGCAGTATCCTGGGAGTGGATTTGCTCAATCAAAGTCGCAATTAAGTCTAGGTCAACATTGAGAAGTGCCTGTTTTAAGTCAGCTACCCACGAGTCAGGTAGGGCACTGAAAGCAGCAGCAGTTAGTACACCCTTACTGGTATCCTTGCGTTCTGAAGAGCTAGCCCGCGCTTGGTCTTCATAAATATAACCTACTCCAATATGTTTACCCATGGCTTCAAAGATCTCTGCTTCCCGGAAAGGCTTGCGTAGAAAGTCATCGCAACCAGCAGAGAGGATAATAGCTCGCTCTTCCTCTAAAACGCTTGCTGTGAGGGCAATTATTGCTGTAGCCTGTCCTTTGACAGTACCTTTGATGTGTTGCGTTGCGCTGTAACCGTCCATCACAGGCATTCGCATATCCATCCAAATTAAGTGAGGTTCCCAAGTTTCCCAGATTTCAATCGCTTCTTGACCGTTACTAGCTTCCTTAAGTTCAAAGCCAAGAGGATTGAGGAGCTTAATTAACAGTTGACGGTTGTTCCATTTGTCATCAACAATTAAAATTCGATAGCGGGGTTGGTTGGGTGCTAGGGCAATAACGCGATGGGTCAGTTTGTTGTACTCGACTTCGCTGCCTTCAACCACAGCCGCTTGAATATCAAATTTGAAAATACTGCCACGCCCTACCACAGAATTGACGGTAATGTCACCCCCCATCAGTTGGACAAATTTACGGCTGATCGGTAATCCCAAACCTGTTCCTTCTTGTGATTCTTTTCCGGTTTGGGTTTGAACAAAGGCTTCAAAAAGGCTGTCTAACTCCTCCGGGGCAATACCAGGGCCAGTATCTTCTACTTCAAAGATAATGGTTGTTGGTTGTTGGTTGTTGGTTGTTGGTTGTTGGTTGTTGGTTGTTGGTTGGTGGTTGGTGGTTGGTGGTTGGTGGTTGGT
>DNXU01000597.1:0-15316 GCA_003505715.1 Cyanobacteria bacterium UBA8803
CTCATCCCTCATCCCTATTTTCAGATCAGATATGCCTCCTTTTAAACGTCGCCAGCTTCTACAGTTTGCGGTATCTGCGGTAACTACCCTGGGTCTAAGTCAACTCGATCTTCAACGCCGAGGACTTCGTTACGCCAAGACACTGGCTCAAAGCACTTCCCGGAAACTAGCGCTGTTAGTCGGCATTAATGGTTATCCAGATCCCTATCAATTAAAGGGGTGTGTTAATGATGCGTACTTAGAGCAGGAACTCTTAATTCATCGTTTTGGCTTCAATCCCAATGACATTCTCCTAATCACCGATGAGAGTAACATCAAACCGACTCGTGCGGGAATACTCCAAGGGTTTGAAGAACACCTGATTAAGCAAGCTAAACCAGGGGATATTGTGGTCTTTCACTTTTCCGGGCATGGTTCCCAAGTTTTCGACCCAGACAGTGGTTTTAAAGATCAGTTGAATAGTACTTTTGTACCGATAGATCGAGTGGTGTCGTCCGTTGGGGACAGAGTTACAGTATCGGATATTATGGGGGAAAGCCTCTTTCTGTTGATGTCGGCCTTACCAACGGAAAATGTGACCGTTGTGCTGGATAGCTGTCATTCCGGTGGAGGTAAGCGAGGCAATCTCACAGTCCGGGCGATCGATGGGGGTAGGCAAATAGACCCCAGTTCGTTAGAGCGAGAGTATCAGGAGCAATGGCTTTCGAGGTTAGGGATCTCGCGGGCACAGGTAGGGCGCGATCGCCAAAGGAGTATTGCCCAGGGAGTGGTAATTGCTTCAGCTGCACGCGACCAACTGGCGGCTGATACACCCTTTGATGGTTTTCATGCTGGAGCTTTTACCTACAGTCTGACTCAGTATCTCTGGCAAGCAACGGGTAACGAAGCTGTCAGGAGTGTGGTTGCGAATGTGGCTCGCAGTACTACGCGCATCTCTAGTACTCGGCAGGTACCAGAATTTGAGTTTAAACCGGATAGCGGTAACGAACAAAAACCGATTTACTTCCTGAAAAAAACAGTTCCCCCTGCTGAGGCAGTGGTATTGAAAATTGACGGGCAATCTGTAGAGTTTTGGCTGGGAGGAATTGAGCCACAATCCTTTGCGGCTTTTAATAAGGATGCGGTTTTCTTATTATTAGATGAGCAAGGGCAAAACCTGGGACTGGTACGGTTGGAATCTCGCGATCGCACCAATGGCTTAATTGGACGGGGGAGGCTGGTAGAAGCCAAACAACCCAACCTGCTCAAACCGGGATTATTATTACAGGAACGAGCTAGGGCAATTCCTGGAGACTTAACCTTACGAATTGGACTAGATGAATCTTTAGGTGAGGCGGGAAGTCGAGCTTCTATACAGGTGATGCCCAGAATTCCACGACTGGAACCCAAGGCACTAGGAGAAACTGAAGTTCACTACATTTTAGGCCGGATGACTGAGGCGAGGTATCGGGAACTCCAGCAACGCCAGGTAAATGAGATTCCGCCTGTGGGCAGTTTAGGCTTGTATGCGCCAGGGTTAGATTTGATTCCTGGTTCTTTTGGGGCAACAGATGAAAAGGTTACGGATGCGATCAACCGTCTCAAAGCTAAATTTCGGTCACTGCTAGCGGCACGACTGGTCAAACTTACCCTCAATGCTGACTCCTCGCAGATGAAAGTGTTTGCCAAGATGAGAATTGTTGATAGCACGGGTAAACCACTTGATTTAGTGGCTCAAGAGTTTACGGTGCGGGGGGAGAGTCCGCTTCAGCAAACAGAAGGGTTAAATCAGACGCCTGCGGTGATTCCTACTGGTGCTGTGACGTTTGAAAATGGTATTCCTCAATTGCCTATTGGTACTCGTGTCCAGTTAGAGGTGGAAAATCGGGAACAGCGCGACTTGTATGTAACGGTGCTGGTGATTAGTCCAGAAGGGGATATGTTTGTGATTTTTCCCAATAGCTGGACAGCTGGGACAGAAGCAGCAATTATCCAAGCGGGACAGACGCGGAAAATCCCCGACCCCGGGCAAGGTGACCAATTTAAGATTACTGTCGGTAAGCCCTTAGGAACGGCAGAGGTGCTAGTAATTGCCAGTGCTACCCCCATTGGGGAGGCACTGAAAGTGTTACAGCAAATTGCTGAGAGTCGGGGACAGCGAAGTGGGCCTGTAGCACTGGCGGAGGATTCGACCAAGGCGATCGATACGCTACTGGGTGACTTGGATCGAAGTAGTCGGGGCGATAATCCCTTGGATATCAGCTATGACCCCAGTACCCGTGCTGTGAATACAGCTCAATTGGCG
Organism: Cyanobacteria bacterium UBA8803; assembly: GCA_003505715.1. GTDB lineage: Bacteria > Cyanobacteriota > Cyanobacteriia > Cyanobacteriales > Coleofasciculaceae > UBA8803. Next base: position 2,285 of record DNXU01000597.1, read on the forward strand.
GCGCTGTCGATTACGTTTCGGTCAGTTGAAGTGTAGCGCCCTGACCACTTATAAAGATTTAGAGATATATTGGCAGTAAATAGCTCGTGGCACGCATTAATGCTCTGACTAGCCATGAATTTCCATAGAATGGGATCTACTGCTCTGGTTACTTATCTGGTAACAATTCTGAGTGTTGATTTGGGTTTGCCAATCTCTGCCGAGAATTTGTTCTTCCAGAAGGTGCCAGATTCAGCACAAGCTTTCAATTGGCAATTAAGCGAAAAACCCAAATCTACAATGCCCAATTGGTGGGCGTTATCTCAAATCTCAGATCTTCGGAAAGCGGAAGCGGACGAACTACTACAGAAAGGTAATGAGCAGCTCAATGCTAATCAATATGAGGCAGCAAAACAATCTTTTGAGCAGGCGTTAGCGATCTATCGGGAAATCAAAGATCGAGCCGGAGAAGGTCAAGCCCTAAAAAATCTGGGCAATACTTACTACTCTTTGGAAAATTATGCCAAAGCGATTGAGTATGCTCAAGGGGCTTTGGACGTTGCACGAGGGATTAGCGATCGCGATTTAGAAACCAGGGCATTACTGAATCTAGGACTAGCGGAGCGAGAACAGGGGAATCTGGTGAACGCGATCGCCCACTACCAACAAAGTTTAGAAATTGCTCACTCTCTCGCCAACCGGGAGGTAGAGTGGAAGGCGCTATACAATCTGGGAATAGCCTACAGAGACCAAAAAGAGTATAAAACAGCGATCGCTTCCTTTGAGCAAAGTTTGCAAGTTATCCGAGCAATCTCCAACCCGCAATTTGAAGCTGTTATTCTGATTCATCTCGGACTTACTTATTCAGATTCGGGAAATTATACTCAAGCTATTGACGCTTACCAGCGGAGTTGGGCAATCGCTCAGAGAATAAACAACTCTATTCTAATTAGCAATTTAGCTGCTGGCTTAGGGAGTGCCTACGAAGCAACTGGCAACTATCAAAAATCTCTAGAATTTTATCAGCTGTGGTTGACTACAGCTCAGCAACTTCAAGATGCTGAAACGGCAGCTGTAGCCCAAGAATCGGTTCAACGAGTGGAGCGATTGCTCAAAAATCCTCCCCCTTCTCCAACATCAGTACTCCCCTTAGATTCTCGTACAGCAGCAGCCGAGCGATTCTTACAACAGGGATTCAATCAAAGTAAAAACGGTCAAGCAGAAGCTGCTCTTGAATCCTTTCAGCAAGCCTTAGCCATTGCTAAAGAGATTTCTGATCTTAATAGACAGTGGCAAGCGCTAATCCAAATTAGCAATATTTACGAGCAAATTGGCAACTATCCCCTTGCCCTTGAATTTGGACAGCAATCCCTAGATGTAGCTTGGAAGCAGGAAATTGGAGTAATAAGCTTGTCGTTCCAGAGCCAGAGTTTGTTGTCCTTAGGGGCAGCTTACACCGCTCTCCAACAGACAACTAAGGCAATTGAGTCACTACAGCAAGCTTTAACCATCAGCCAACAACTGAAAACTAATGAATCACCAGAAGTTGCTAACCTTGCTGTAGAAACAGAACAATTAGCGCTTGCACAATTGAGCATCGCTTACCAATTGAGTGGGAACTTCCGCCAAGCCCTGGAATATAGCCAACAAGAATTAGCGATCGCTAACTCCCTTAACGATACTCAAAAGCAAGGACAAATTCTCCATGAAATTGGGGATATATACCTGGGGCTAAATGACCCTTTTCAAGGACTGGATTACTTCCAGCAAAGTTTGACTATTGCCCGCTCAACCAATAATCCTATTCTGGAAGTGCAGTCACTCCGAAGCATAGGACTCCTCTATATGAGATGGGGAGACTTTGACAAAAGCGTTGAGTACGGCAAGCAAAGTTTAACGATCGCTCAAAAACTCAATAATTATGCTACAGGACAAAATCTTTCAAGGTTAGAGAAAAGATTTATCCGCGTTCTGGAGGGAGAGGCTTTATCGTTGGTGGGGTCAGCTTATTTATTAACTCTGACCAACCTAAATCAAGGGATTGAGTATTTCCAGCAATATTTATCCCTGGCGAGAAGCTTACAAGATGAAGCCGATGAATCTGGGGCTTTATCTAATTTAGGTATGGCTTATCTGATCCAAGAAAATTACGGGAAAGCCATAGATTACTTTAACGATAGTCTGGCAGTTTTACGAAAATCTAATAATTCAAAATTTGCCAGTATTAATCGCCAGCAAGAAGGAAATATACTGGGGTATTTAGCACGGACTTACGCTGCCCTAGGAGACAATCAAAAAGCCCTAGCCTATGCCAGAGAGAATTTAGGAATTGCCGAATCATCCCAAGACACTACAGACAAAGCAACAGCTTTGGCAATTCTAGGAAATACTTTATTTTGGGCAGGTGAGTTTCCGGAAGCTGAGAAAACCCTGCGAGATTCGATTCAAGAATTTGAAGTAGAGAGATCCAAATTTAGGGTAGAGGACACTCGCAAAGTATCCTTCTTTGATCTGTACAGCGATAATTATGACACTCTGCAACAAGTCCTGATTGCCCAAAATAGAACCAGCGCGGCTTTAGAAGTGGCAGAACAAAGCAGAGCGAGAGCATTTGTGGAATTATTGTCAGCCCGGTTATCAACCAATTCAGTAACTACGATTCTACCCCTCACCTGCGAGCAAATTCAACAAATTGCTAAAGAACAAAATGCCACTTTAGTTGAATATTCAATTATTTATGACAAAATTACTCTGCCAGTGCGAGTTGCAGGAAAACAACCTAACCTGGAATCTGAACTATTAATCTGGGTGGTTAAGCCAACAGGTGAAGTCGCCTTTCGTCGGGTTAACCTCAAACAATTGCGACAGCAAAACAAAAGTTCGCTAGCTCAACTTGTTGCGATCAGCCGTCAAGCCATCGGTGTCAGAGGTCGCAGTCTTTATACTGAATTTGAACCTACTCCTGACCAAAGCGATCGCCTCAAGCAACTCCACAAACTGCTAATTGAACCCATCGCCCAATATCTACCTACTAATCCTAGCGATCGTGTCATCTTCATCCCGCAAAACCAGCTATTATTACTACCCTTCCCTGCACTCCAAGACAACGGGGGCAAATACCTCATCGAAAAACATACCATCCTGACAGCACCATCAATTCAACTATTGCAACTGACTCACAAAAAACGGCCAGCAGTTTCAGGAGACGGTATGTTGATTGTCGGCAATCCCACCATGCCCAGCGTCATGACCAAGTTGGGAGAATCTTCACAGCAATTATCGAGCTTACCTGGTGCTGAGAAAGAAGCAACAGCTATTGCTCAGCTATTCAATACTCAAGCAATAACTGGCAAGCAAGCTACCAAAGCAGCAATTTTACCAAAGCTGTCTAATGCCCGGATTATTCATCTAGCCACACACGGATTATTAGATGATTTTCAAGGATTGGGCGTACCAGGTGCGATCGCTTTAGCCCCCGACGGTACAGGCAAACTTAATGACGGATTACTCACAGCTAACGAAATTCTCGACCTAAACTTAAATGCTGAATTAGCCGTCTTGAGTGCCTGCGATACAGGGCGAGGGAAAATTACAGGTGATGGTGTTATTGGACTATCTCGTTCTTTAATTACTGCCGGAGTTCCCAGTGTGATTGTTTCCTTGTGGTCAGTCCCCGATGCACCTACGGCTTCCTTGATGACCCAGTTTTACCAAAATCTCCAAAATAACCCAGACAAAGCCCAAGCCTTAAGACAAGCGATGCTAACCACGATGGCAACGCACCCTAACCCTAAAGATTGGGCGGCATTCACACTTATTGGGGAAGCACAGTAGGGATGATGGAGAAAGGAATAAGAATTTTCCTGCGTCTTGGTGTACGCAGTTCATGGCGGACTCCTTAATTGCTATTCGTTATTCCCTATTTCCTGCGTCGAGATGGATTTGTCTAATTCAAGCACACTTCGCGCTGCCGTCCTCTCAGCCACCTCTTTCCCTTCTGTCAACAAATAATNNTGTACGAGCCACAATCGACAGTTGTTTACCATTGGGGTAAACAGCATACCAATAGCGCTCGATGGGAAATTTTTCAACATCCAAAACTGTCAGCTGGCTGCTAGCGCCTTCTAGGGCTAGGGTATGGCAAGATAGTACAGAAATTCCTAACCCACCAGCGATCGCTTGCTTAATGGCCTCATTACTACCTAAATCGAGCTGCACTTTCAGGGCAATCTTATGCTCTTCAAATAAGGCTTGTACTGCCTTGCGCGTTCCCGAGCCGGGTTCCCTCATAATAAACGGCTCAGCCCCGATACGCTGGAGGGGGATATTTTTCTCTCCAGCTAGGGGATGATTGGCAGGGGCAATAACCACTAAGGGGTTTTCCAGAATTTGCTGATAAGTTATATCTAAATGCTCGGGCAGCTGGCTCATCACGTACAGGTCATCCAAATTCTCAGTGAGGCGATTAATGATGTGTTCGTGATTGGTAACTTGTAGCGAGACATCAATACCCGGATAGCGCTGGCAAAACGGTCCCAACAAACGGGGAATAAAATATTTGGCCGTAGTAATAACTGCTACCCGCAAGCGTCCCCTCTTGAGACCTTTGAGGTCAGCTACGGTCATCTCAAACTGATCTAAATGGTCGAAAATGGCACGGCAGCTTTTGACCAGTTCTTCACCCGCTTGGGTAAGATAGAGACGTTTGCCCACCTGATCGAACAGGGGCATACCCACAGCTTTAGTAAGTTGCTTTACCTGCATTGAGACAGTAGGCTGGGTAAGAAAAAGTTCCTCTGCTGCTCGTGTAAAGCTATTGTGCCGAGCGACCGCTTCAAATACCTTTAGCTGGTGCAGCGTGGCTTGCTTCAACGATAGTTCTCCTTAGTTCTCCTTAAACCATAGCGTATAGATTATAATCTATCATTATTATAAATAACAATGTATTTGGTCTATGAATATTCTGGGTTATCATTTCAGATAACACCAAACAAGTGACAGTCTTCCTTCCATCTGGCGTTGCCCGATGACCGATTTTTAGGTGTGGGCTGGATCGCTGGAGTTCTTATTCTTTTATATTACAAGCAGATCCGCGCTCGCTACCTATTTTGGTTTGGGCAACGCCTTTTTTTTCTAGAAAATGGGTAATGGGGGTTTTTAGGTTTCTTGATGTAATCTTTGAACTCATGAGCTTAAAGGGAGCGGGGGTCTTTGGGGGGAAGTGATAGCTTTCCTAAATCGGGTAGTTCTATCAGTTCCTTTTCGACTTCCTTAACTTCAATGGGTAATCGTAGGGGTTGTGGTTCCTCCTCAATCAAACAGCTTGTCATCGGTAGAGAGCGTTCTAGATCCTCTAAGGGTCGAGTAACCACCGTCACAGCAATCAGTTCGCCAATCCGCCGAGCTTCAGCCATCCCCACTTGTAAGGCCATCGCCACCTCAGCCACCCGTCCCCGAATAATAACGGTACACAAACCTGCTCCAACGGTTTCGTAACCCGTCAATTCCACATCAGCGGCTTTAAGCATGGCATCTGCTGCACCCACAATAGCTGGGAACCCCCTTGTTTCCAAAAGACCCAAGGCTTGAGAGCTATGACGAGATCGGCTGGGGGGCCGCATTTCCTCAAGCAGGTGAGAGCCAATGGGAAATATCACTTCTAGGTTGGGAAAAGGTCGGGGGATGACGAGGGAAGAAAGCAACTGGCCTTCGCGTTTGGCGTGTTCGACCCCAGCTTGGACTGCTATTCTTACTTCAGCTGTAGCACCCCTGACAATGGCTGTACAGTGACCGCTGCCAATTTTTTCAAACCCTACTAGGGTGACTCCAGAAGCTTTGAGCATGGCATCAGCAGTGCTGACGATGACAGGAAAACTCAGAGTAGAAACCAAGCCCAAAGAGGATTGCTTGAAGCGCTGTTCCCGAGGGCGATCGCTAAAGGAATCGCGTTGGACTAAGGAAGCTTGGGAAATCATCCCATTTTTATATAACTCCATCAGAGGATCTCCATTAAGTTATCGGTTGTTAGTTGTCGGCTTTTATCAAGTCTAAGAACAAGGCAAAGAAACACTACTGTCTTTCTCACGCCATCTGAACGAACGCTTGGCCATAGCAAGCCCTATTTAAGGCATGGCGATCGCGTGTAGGCTCACAACTTAAAACTAACAACCGATCGAGCTAACCGTCTTCCGAGGGACGGTTCAGAGATTGATTGTAGGGAAACAGGGTTTTGAGAATCCGGTCTAAGCTACCTTGGCCGTAAACCGATGTCCCCACCTCTGAGGTTGGTGATTCCGTCTTTGGCTCAGTTGGGGAGTCTTCGTCAGTGGTACTGCTAGACTCCATAACTGGGTTAATGGGGGCTTGCCCGTTAAAAGATTCCTCATCAGCGGTATTGGCGGCAGCTGAACTTGTTTGTGCTTCTTTGGTAGTAGGAGGGGTGCTGGCTGCCGTAGAAAATTCGGCAATTTCACGTCCCTTATCTCCCAGCAAAGATGCAGCACTTACAACTTGCCACGGCTCAACAGACGCATTGTAAATCGTCGTGAGCGCTCCAATACAGGCATTCGCCCCAATTTTGCCCTTGCCAACTATCAGCACCCCAGCCCCCAGATTCGCACCTGCTTCTACTTCCAGAGTACCTTGGTAAGCGTGAATAATTGAACCCGATCCGATACAGACACCAGGGGCGATGATAATTTGGCTATCTGGATCGGCTCGCAAAATGACCCCCGATGAGATCGCAGCAGTTGGATCAATCTTCACATCGCCTTGCACGTAAACATGAGAGTGACTGCTCAATGGCAGTGGCGGCAAATGCATGTTGATTTAGAGGAGTCAAGATTTAATAGGGAATGGGTAATTGGTAATTGGTAATTGGTAATTGGTAATTGGGCATGGGGGATGGGGTATGGGGGATGGGTAATTGGCTCCCCCAGCTCCCTCAGCTCCCTCAGCTCCGATTACCCATTACCAATTACCCATGACCTATTACCCTTATTTTCAGTTAGGCTTTTGAATAATGGTCTCTAAAACCCGTCGCTTGGCTTTAGGGTCAATGCCAATCAGCCGCACGTACTCGTCACTATGCTCGGCCATACATCCTGCTAGGCCCTCTAACACATCTGATTCGCGGCTGGATTCGATGGGGGTACAGCTTTGCCAAGAACCCGTGCGGAAGCGCCGCTTGTCGGCATGTTCTGTGCCAATTTTGTAACCTTGAGATAACAGCTGGCGGATCTGCTCAATGGTATCCCGGTTCAAGGATGTACTGGAGTTGGAGGCTGAGGCTTCCGATTTTGGGGCGCTGTAGCTGGCGCGATCGCTACTACCATTTTGCTCCGGCGAACTGGTGCTGGAAGGTCGCTTGCCATTGGGTCTTTGAATAATTTCCTCCAGGACGCGCCGCTTAGCTTTGGGGTCAATGCCAATCAGCCGCACGTATTCGCCAGCATGTTCGCTCAAACAATCTTCTAGGGCGTTTATGACATCGGCTTCCCGATCCGATTGAATCGAGGCCGCACTTTGCCAGGAACTGGTACGGAAGCGGCGCTCGTCGGCATACTCTACACCAATGCGGTAACCTTGAGCTAAAATTTGGCGAACCTGTTGTTGAAGGTTTGTATCTAAGCCATTACTTGACCCGGCACTGGAGCGGTTGTTGCGAACGGCTGGGGCGCTGTAGCTGGCAGTGGAGGAAGTTGAGGTTTTTGCGGCTCCTGCTGATACGCGATCGCCCGGTCGTTGGATAATTTCTTCTAAAACCCGCCGCTTGGCTTTGGGGTCAATGCCAATTAGCCGCACGTACTCACCGCTGTGTTCCTCCAGGCAATCTGCCAAGGCATCCATCACTTCTGATTCCCGACCTGATTGAATTGAGGTAGCACTCTGCCAGGAACTGGTGCGGAAACGGCGTTCGTCCGCATACTCTACACCAATGCGGTAACCCTGGGCTAAAAGTTGGCGAACCTGTTGTTGAACTTCTGCTGTAATTGAAGACATAGAACTATAAGAATTATCAGAACTACGAGAGGGTTGACTGCCCTTACCATTCGAGTCAGAGGGCTGGGCAATTTCATCGCGGATGAGCGCTATACAGGACTCATCCTCAGAACATTGATAACCGGAGCGCAATGCATCGTTGCAAGCTACGACATGGTAAGCGAACAGCCGATCTTCGTCTTGAACATCGGGAAGTCGGTCGGCTTGCTGTTGGTTGTTAATCACTGCCCCGCTAGGCACGTATTTTCCAGGGGGAATTTCCACATCTTGAACCAAGGCGTGCATCATGACAATACAGCCTTTGCCGATCCGGGCATTAAATACCGTGGAGCGAAAGCCGATAAAGCAATCATCTCCAATGTAAGCCGGACCGTGAATGAGGCTCATGTGAGTAATGGAGGTATTCTTACCAATCCAGACCGCGTAGGCTTTTTGGTCATCTCCGATCACTCGACCTTCTTCGAGTCCGTGAATCACAACCCCATCTTGAATATTTGAGCCAGCACCAATGTAAAATGGCCCCCCTTCATCGGCTCGAATGGAAGTCCCAGGAGAAACTAATACATTTTCAGCAATCCGTACATTCCCGATAATGTTAGAAAAAGAATGCACAAAAGCTGTTTCATGAATTTCGGGTTCCGCCAAACTTTTTGACCAAGGGGTCGGTGGAGCCGCGTAGCTACGGGCTACCATAAACTGTCTTCCTCCTATCTCAAAAAAGCGATACAAAGCGATTAGCTTGCTTGAAGCGTCGCATCTAGTGAAGTTTGAATGCAGCATTCAAAATAGCTCAGACCTGTCTGACGCTGAATGACTACAATCAGGTTTGATTCACCGATTCTCAAGTTGAAGGCTTACCCATTTAGACGACTGTACCGAGCAAGCCATTGCTACCTTTGTTTAAAGCACCAGCCTACTCTCGATCGCTTCTACCTCTCTAACGTTACCACTGTCGCAACCTATTAACGATATTGATCTTTCTTACTGTAGAGAACTTGATTATCTACACTAACGGTGTCGATAATCCCCACTACCATTGCATCAATGGGACGCTTGTCACTCTCGCCCACCTGCCGTGCTGCACTGCCACGACTCACCAAAACCCACTCATCCATACCCGCACCGACAATATCGGCGGCTACTTCATACTGGGGTAGGAGTTGCCCGTCTTGATCTAGAAATTGCAACAAGAGAAATTTTACCCCTCTGAGGCTCGGTTCTTTACAAGTACTAACAACCGTACCCCGCACTTTGGCAATTTGCATTAACCGTTCTACAACACTTAGACAAAACTCGACAAAGCTTGACATTGCTCTACAGACCGGATTGCTTCCTGCAACTAAGCTGGCAGTGTCGGCACTCACCAGTCCACAGACTGAAAATCGGATAGAACTTACCCTGTTTTGGTTCCCAGGCAGCAAAGATTTTGGATTTTCGAGCCGAGGCTGTGACAATAAGTTGCCTCTAGCTCCCGCACCACCAATCCCCTAATCCAAAATCAGCCCTGCTCAAAAGAGTTGATTCAATTAGGGACGGTTCAGCGGACGAATGGCATTAGTGCTTTCCCGGAACTGCTGTACGTCTTCGGTATAACGAATGGGCAGCACGTATTCTAAGTTTTCGTGGGGACGGGCAATAATGTGGGTTGATAACACCTGACCCCCATTTACCCGCTTAACGTTATCAACTCCAGCAGCTACGGAAGCTTGCACTTCGGAGACATCCCCCCGCACGATCACGGTTACCCTACCGCTACCAATTTTTTCATAACCCACTAAGGTGACGCGGGCAGCTTTCACCATCGCGTCTGCGGCTTCTACCACAGCAGGAAAGCCGAGAGTTTCTACCATTCCAACGGCAATTGACATGCGTTTTACTCCAAAAAAAGTAGTGACAGTAAATTTTGGTCTTGACAAGTTAGATTGGCTGAACCTAACTTAGTGAGCAATTGCAACGCTAATGCAGCGCGGCGAAAATAGCCCATAGCTATCTTCTTACCCTAATAGGTACGAAACTGCTCAACGGCTTCGCTATACCGAATGGGCAAGACATACTCCAAGTTCTCGTGAGGACGAGCAATAATGTGGGTCGATACCACTTCTCCACCATTAACCCGATTAGCCGCCTCAATCCCAGCAGCAACTGAAGCCTGTACTTCAGAGACATCTCCCCGAACAATCACAGTCACCCGAGCGCTACCAATTTTTTCATAACCTACTAGAGTGACACGGGCAGCTTTTACCATCGCGTCTGCTGCTTCGACTACAGCGGGAAAGCCTTTGGTTTCAATCATTCCTACAGCAATTGGCATTATGCTTTTCTCCTACTCAATTAGTCAAATACAAGTGTGCAGATCGGGTTCGAGCAAAAATCTGACGGGAAGGCCGATTTTTTAGCTTGATAAAGGTCTGCGATCTATAGCCAAACTCAGCATAGAGAAGCTTGGCATACTTGACAATATAAATTATTATAATACTTCTTAATGAGACGCCTTAATAAAACTTAACAATCTTCGTTCATCAGGGAAATGATTTAACGAAAATTCACCCTTTTCGAGAATGATTGCTTTTGTTTTATAATTTTTTGATAAGCGTTCTATAAGTAAGACTACTCTTCGAGATAATGCTTGACCCTTGCAGGTGCTAGAGAAACCTCACGGGTCAAGTGGCTAACCTTAACTGGACACCTAGAGACGGAGGAGAGGCCGTCGGGAAAACTATAAGTTAATCTTATAAATTAGATTAAGCTGACTTGTAGAGAGTCCAGATAGTGAATTGATTAAGGGAATGGTAGCAGAATTTAGACCGAATGCTGAGATTAGGGAATATAGAAAATATTAGATGGTATACTTTAGAATTAATCAATAAATAACAAAAAGCCCCCAAAATTCTTATTTTCTCAAATAGACGATAGGTCTGGTTTTTGGAACCCATTTCGGAGTGATGGGCTCCGATTTTAAGTAGTTTTGAACTGGCGAGGGATGAAAGCACAATGACTGAGTTACTCACTCAGACAAGCTGGTTGGTGCCTATTTACGGTTTAGTTGGGGCAATTTTGACCCTACCCTGGGCAACAGGGGTAATCCAGCGTACTGGACCAAGACCAGCAGCTTATTTTAATTTGATAATGACGGCTTTGGCCTGCATTCACGGTTCCGTTGTGTTCTACGCCACATGGAACCAACCAGTGCAGGAGTTTGTTTTTCACTGGCTCCAGATCGCCGAGCTACAGATAGATTGGGCGATTGAAATCTCACCCGTCAGTACTGGGGCAATGGAGGTTGTAACCTCTCTGAGTCTATTAGCCCAACTCTATGCTCTAGGTTATATGGAGAAGGATTGGGGGTTAGCTCGCTTCTTCGCCCTAGTCGGAATTTTCGAGGGAGCCATGAGCGGGATTGTCTTGAGTAATTCCTTATTCCTTACCTACGCCCTGTTGGAGATGCTCACTCTCTCCACCTATTTATTAGTGGGCTTTTGGTACGCTCAGCCTTTAGTCGTCACGGCAGCGCGAGATGCCTTTTTAACCAAAAGGGTTGGAGATGTCTTGCTGTTAATGGGGGTCGTAGCCGTAGCAACGATGTCAGGAAGCTTGAACTTTAACGACATCTATGACTGGGCAGGAACGGCTAACCTGCCGCCCTTAACAGCAACCTTACTAGGATTGGCCTTGATTGCTGGCCCGATTGGTAAATGTGCCCAATTCCCCCTACATTTGTGGCTGGATGAGGCCATGGAGGGACCAAACCCCGCTTCAGTGTTGCGGAATTCTTTAGTTGTCTGTTGCGGTGCTTACGTACTAGTCAAGCTCCTACCAGTTTTAGCCCTGTCACCCGTAACCTTATCAGTGCTGGTGGCAATTGGCTCGGTAACCGCCATTGGTGCCTCCTTCGTGGCCATTGCCCAAATTGATATTAAGCGAGCAATCTCCCACACCACCAGTGCTTACCTAGGTCTGGTGTTTGTCGCCGTGGGCATGGGGCGAGCCGAAGTGGCGATCGGCTTGCTGCTGGCTCATGCCTTGGCTAAAGCCGCCTTGTTTATGAGTGTTGGCTCAATTATTCTCACCACCACCAACCAAAATCTTACTGAAATGGGGGGCTTGTGGTCACGGATGCCTGCAACTACAACCGCGTTTGTCGTGGGTGCTGCGGGTATGACCGGACTGACGCCCCTAGGAGGCTTCTGGGCGCTGAGTAAAGGAATTAATGCCTTTTGGGTTGACCATCCCTGGCTAGTTGCGACCTTTTTGTTAACCGATGGACTGACTATTTTAGGCTTAACCCGCGTGTTCCGTTTGATTTTCTTAGGCAACCCTCAACCAAAAACCCGCCGCGCCCCAGAGGTCGCTTGGCCGATGGCCTTACCCATGGTGACTATAACTATCGCCACGCTAAGTTTACCCCTGATCCTCCAACAACTCGCCTTATTGCCTCCCTCAAAGTACGAGTACCTGATGCGATGGCCTCAACTGCTATTGTTTGGCTCTAGCATAGTGGGTTGCATTTTGGGTGCGATCGTCTACCTACCCAGAACTGGCTTGAGATCGATTAGCCTACCGGTGAGATTCATACAGGACTTATTAGCCTATGACTTTTACGTTGATCGGCTTTACCGCCTCACTATAGTGTTTGCGGTTGACTCATTCTCTAAAATTACCTCCTGGATTGATGAGAATATCGTCGATGGCTTAGTCAATTTAGTAGCTCTTGCCACAGTGTTTGGAGGCCAGAGTTTAAAGTACAACGTTTCCGGCAAATCACAGTTTTACATCCTGACCATCCTACTGGGAGTCAGTCTTCTGGCAATACTCATGAGCTGGCCTTTGAGTCAGTGGTCTTTGAGCCAGTGGTCTTTAGATCAATGGAGTGTAATGAAAGGTCAGTAGTTTTTGGTTGTTTGTTGTTGGTTGTTAGTTGTTAGTTGTTAGTTGTTAGTTGTTTGTTGCTTGTTGTTAGTTGTTTGTTGCTTGTTGTTGGTTGTTTGTTATTACTCAGTACTCAACCAACAACCAACAACCAACAACCAATAACCAACAACCAATAACCAACAA
>DNXU01000597.1:15480-19119 GCA_003505715.1 Cyanobacteria bacterium UBA8803
AACAACCAACAACCAACAACCCTTATGCTGAGTGCATTAATTTTAGTTCCCATACTCAGTGCCGCTCTAGTTGCCTTTTGGCCTGGAACCGTTACCAATAAAGGTGCCCGTCAAGTGGCTTTGGTAACGGCTAGCGGTGTCTTTATTTGGTCAGTTGTGCTGCTGTTGCAGTTTAACCCAGCCCAAACAAGCTTGCAATTTCAGGAATCTTTGCTCTGGATTGACACTTTAGGGTTTACTTACAGTCTGGGGATAGATGGTTTGTCAATGCCCTTACTGGTTTTAAATGGCTTGCTCACGGGTATGGCTCTCTACAGCACCGATGAAACCATCGAGCGACCTCGCTTTTATTACACCTTAGTTCTGTTGTTGAATGCTGGGGTAGCAGGTGCCTTTCTGGCTCAAGATTTGCTGCTGTTTTTCTTGTTCTACGAACTAGAACTAATCCCCTTATATTTATTGATTGCCATTTGGGGAGGACAGCGACGGGGTTATGCAGCTACCAAGTTTCTCTTATATACAGCGGTTTCGGGAGTGCTAGTTCTAGCTGCCTTCTTAGGCTTGGTGTTTTTAAGTGGTGCCTCTAACTTTGCCTATCTAGAGGCGCGGAATCTGGCTGCATTATTGCCTGTAGGTCGGCAATTACTACTCTTGGCCGCCATTCTGGTTGCTTTTGGAATTAAGATTCCTCTGGTGCCGTTCCACACTTGGTTACCTGATGCTCACGTTGAAGCATCAACACCCATTTCTATGCTCTTAGCTGGCGTGCTACTGAAATTGGGCACCTACGGCTTATTGCGATTTGGTTTGGGATTATTTCCTGAAGCGTGGGAATTGATTGCTCCTAGTTTGGCAATCTGGGCAGCAGTAAGCGTACTTTATGGCGCTCTCACCGCGATTTCCCAACGGGACATGAAGAAAATGGTAGCGTTTAGCTCCGTCGCCCACATGGGTTACATCCTGCTTGGTGCTGCCGCTGCTACGCCCATTGCCCTTGTAGGAGCTGTCCTCCAAATGGTGAGCCATGGGTTGATATCAGCGCTACTTTTCTTTCTAGTAGGTGTAGTTTACAAGAAGACAGGTACGCGAGATTTGAATGTCCTGAATGGTCTGTTTAACCGGGAACGAGGTTTACCACTCATTGGTAGCCTGATGGTTTTGGGCGTAATGGCGAGTGCAGGAATTCCGGGGATGGTAGGGTTCATCTCAGAATTTTTAGTATTTCGGGGCAGTTTCCCTGTATTTCCCGTACAAACCCTGCTCTGCATGATCGGGACTGGCTTAACCGCCGTATACTTCTTAATTTTGCTCGACCGTGCCTTTTTTGGGCGTCTGTCGGTGCAGGTTCTTAATCTACCTGTAGTGAAGTGGGGAGAGCGGATACCGGGCATTATTTTAGCGATTTTGATCGTCATCCTGGGCATACAGCCGGGATGGGTTCTCAAATTGAGTGAAACAACAACAGCAGCTATGGTTACTGATAGGTCATCAGTTATCAGTAGTACGGCTTATCTCACCACAACTAACAACTAACAACTAACAACTAACAACTAACAACTGACTACTGGCAAAGCGGCAATGGTTATCAGCAAAAACAAATCCCGCAATCATCCCTTAGAAGCTTATATTGAGCGTCTGAAATCCGGTGAAGCTCTGCTAGCAGATTCACCAGATAATGTCTTGGAAGTAGTGGGTATTCTTCATAGCTATGGCATAGTTCTTGATGCCTACTCGCGCAATCTAATCTACATTTCAAAAGAGCAATTTTTACTATTTTTCCCCTTTTTTAAATACTTGAATGGGGAAGTTTCCCCTCAGAAACTACTCCGGCACTGGTGGCACGATCGCATTAATTTTGAATACGCCGAATACTGCATGAAAGCGATGTTCTGGCATGGTGGCGGTGGTTTGGATGCCTATCTGGATACACCAGAATTTAAGCAGCGATGTGCTGCCGCCGTGCAGGCGAAGTTTCAAGGAAATCCGTTCATCTGGGGACTAGATTGGCTGTTTCCGGAGTTTTTGCCGGAACAAGTGCGCGTAATGGCTTATTATAGCGGGCTGGGTCAATTCTGGCGGATCATGAGCGATATGTTCATGGAGCTATCTCACCGTTATGATCGCGGCGAAATTAAATCCATTCCCCAAGTGGTCGATCATATTCTGGCAGGTTTGGTGGCAGCAGCCAACACGCCGATTACCTATGAGGTAAAGATTCGAGACCGGGTGTATGATATTATCCCTAAATCTGCTGGCTTAACGTTCTTGACAGATACAGCTGTCCCCTATGTAGAAGCTGTTTTCTTCCGGGGAACGCCGTTCTTAGGTACGGTATCCTACAATGCTCAAGCCTATCAAATTTCTCCTGATCAAAGCCGCTTTGCCTATGGTGCGCTGTATGCTGACCCCTTACCCATTGGCAGTGCTGGAATTCCGCCCACCTTACTGATGCAGGATATGCGTCATTATCTGCCGGATTATCTAGAGAACTTCTATAAGCGATCGCTTCGGGGTGAGGATGACTTGCGAGTCAAGATTTGCCAGACATTCCAAAAGTCAATGTATTGCGTGACGACAGCGGCAATTGTGGGGTTGGCTCCCTATCCTCTCAACACCAAAGAGCTAGAGCAACAAGAAGCCAATCAAGTTTATCTGGAAGGCTGGATGGATCGTTTTATGAACTCGCGGTTAAGTGATGTGAATGCTTAGCCTCCTCATAATCCCGTGAATGTTCAAGAAAGGCAGAAGGCAGATGTGAACAGAACCTTCTGCCCTATTTAAAGAGATTATTCAGTGGATTAATATGAACCAGAATTACCCAGAACAACTGCAAGCAGAAATATTTCAAGCTATAGAGAATTACGATCCGAGAATTAGCCAAGTATTTTACCAAACTGTTACAAGGTATTTTCCTGGCACGTTGCCCTTGAAAACCTACATGAGGAAAACTTATGATTGCCTAAGTTCCTACGGCTTTAACGATGACAATACTATGGGCATGGTGGCGATTTGCCGAGATGAAATCACCGATCCCTTATTTGATGAAGTGATTAAATATTGGGGTAAAACCTTTAATTGTTGCAGCTTATCCGGATTTGTAACGATGGGCAAAACAGGGTTAGCAGCTGCCACAGCTCACACTCCCATCTGCGACGGCGTGCGTCGCTTTACCTTCTATGCTATGCCCCACATTGCAATTTCTCGAAATGGCGAAATTGGGAAAGTATACCGAGAAGGCATCCCAGATGCATCTCATGCTTGCGGAGCCTTGGAAGCTATTGTCAAAGAGCTAGAGTCGGGACATCTTAACTTGCAAACGGATATGCAAGATATTGAACAAACAATTATCCGGCAGAAAATTCTCTCGACTCTCCGTTATGGTCAGCAACCCGATCTGGTCGAAATCACGAAGTTAGCTTGTCGAATTATTGCCGATGATGTAGAGAAGCTGTTAAGTACCTTAGATTCTTCTATATTCAAATATGCCGTGATGACAGGCATTCAAATTCACGGGCCAATGGACAGCCAATGGGTCTACCCCCAAGATTTTTATGTCATCGGTTCAGCTCTACCGATGGGTAAAAAAATGATGATTGAGGTATTCCATGAATATGGAGTGAGGGAGTGAGGGGGTAAGGG
>DNXU01000597.1:19392-19539 GCA_003505715.1 Cyanobacteria bacterium UBA8803
CTGAACAATAAGCATCTCAAAGATTGGTCATGTAAAGAATGGTATCAGGAAGCCCCAGCTAAAAAAGGACATCTTGTTAGCTGGGTCGGGAATTGCGAGCGCTTGGTGTGTGGTAAACGCCACAGAACCTGGAAGCTGGAAACCCCA
>DNXU01000380.1:0-20157 GCA_003505715.1 Cyanobacteria bacterium UBA8803
GCAAGCCTGAGTAGTTTATAAAAATACCTTGATTGGAGAACCGACTCACCCAGAAGTCCAAATCTGGGTTACTAATGGCTGTCCTGACTTGCTGCACAATCTCCTGCGCTTGTTCCTGTGACTCGCACAGAGCAAATACTGTTGGACCAGAGCCAGACATCATCGCGCCCAAAGCACTGGTATTGTGAAATGCTTCTCTAAGTTGCAATACTTGGGGGTTGTTTGGTAAAACAACTTTTTCTAAATCGTTGTGCAGCAGTTTGCCAATCTGTGCTCCATCTTTGTTAAGAATTGCCTGTACCATTGGGCCAGAATGCACGCAACGGGCGCGGGATTCCAAGTTCTGGCTATCCCGGATATAGGAATGGCCGAACTCAGAACGATACGTTTGATAAGCCCAGGCCGTAGAAACAGCAAGACTGCGGTATTTGGCTAGCACCACGTACAGAGAATCCAAGCTGGGTAGGGGGTCGAGTTCCTCACCCCGTCCGGTGGCGATCGCTGTCCCACCCGCCAGACAAAACGCTACGTCTGAGCCAAGTTTGGCGGCTAACTCTTGTAATTCTGGCTGGGTTAGCCCCAATTGCCACATCATATCTAATCCTACTAAAACGGCAGCCGCATTGGTTGAACCACCTGCTAGTCCGGCAGCTACGGGAATTTGCTTTTTGATCGTAATTTCCACACCGCCAAACCGGGCAAAGACTTCGGGAAAAGCTTCGGTCATTAGTTGTACTGCCCGATAGGCGAGGTTGCCTTCGTTGGGTGGCACCTGGGGATGATCGCAATGGACTTGGATGGTTTGGGTGCCAATGGGCCGTAAATCAATTTGGTCAGCTAAGTCGATGCTTTGCAGGAGCATCGCCAGTTCGTGATAACCATCGGGGCGATCGCCTAGTATTTCTAAATAGAGGTTGATTTTGGCCGGGGCAATTAGCGAATAGGAGCGCATTGGAGAATAATTAGGAATTATTGATAAAGATTAGCTAAAGCAACCCATTGTGACACGCTCAGGTCTTCTGCGCGAGCTTGGGGGCTAATTTCTAATTGTTCCAGTAAGTGGGTCAGTCGCTCCCGCTCTACCACGGATTTCAAATTATTTCGCAACATTTTCCGCTTGCTGGCAAAGCCTAGTTTGACTAAGGTGTCTAACTGCTTGGGGTTAGCAGCAGGTGGTTCTATCGATCGGGGACGCAACCGCACCACGGCTGAATCTACCTTGGGAGGCGGAGAGAAGGCTTTGGCGGGTACATCTGCGATAAATTCGCATTCGGCCAGATATTGCACCCTTACCGATAAGGCACCAAAAGCCTTGGCACCCGCTTGGGCAGACAGTCGCTGTGCAACTTCTTTTTGTACCAACAGCACGATTAAATCAAAGGGGGGCACGGTAGGTTGGCTGATGTTGCCCAGCAATTTTTCTAGAATTGGGCCAGTGATGTTGTAGGGGATATTGGCAACAACTTTATTGGGGTTTTGAAATTTCGGAAAGGCCGTGAGTTGAGAGTCTACGTCGAGGGTGAGGAAGTCGCCTTGCAATAGTAAGAAGTTGGCGATCTGACCCAGCCTTTTCACTAACAGTTCGCATAAGTCGCGGTCAATTTCCACAGCAACCAAGGACTCGACTTGTGGCAACAAGCGGCGGGTGAGAATACCCGTACCAGGGCCAATTTCCAGGATGCGATCACATGGCTGCAAGGAAGCTGCTGCCACGATGCGATCGAGTGCTTCCTCACTACGCAGCCAATGTTGAGCAAATTGTTTGCGGGCTTTTGGATTCATAGGCAGCTATGCAGAAGGTAGAAGGGAGGAAAGCTTGTACAGTAAGCTTTTTAACCTTTTTTTAAAAGGTGGGTTATTTCCGTCAAGCTGTACTAGAGCGATCGAGACTTCCTTTTCCCATACCAATCTGGATTTGCAAACGTTAGCTTAGTGGAAATATCACATTAGTCGCGCATCACTAATAAAAACATGACTCTGCGCCTCAAGGCACTCCTGATCGTTGGGGTAACGCTTGTATTTCTCCTCATAACGCTGTATCTCAGCTTATCAGGTATCTGGCTGAGGGGTTTTGCTCAAATTGAGTCACAGCAAGCTTACCTTAATGTTAAGCGAGTCACAGAGGCATTAGATAATGATTTGAAAGAACTCCAATCTACGGCAGCTGATTGGGCATCTTGGGACGAAACCTATCAGTTTGTGGAGGAGGGGAACGAAACCTATATCCAAACCAATCTGGAAGATGCAGCGATCGCTAACCTCCAACTCAATGTCATGGTGTTTATCCATAGGGGGGGTCGAATTGTCTATGACCAAGGCTTGGATTTAGAGGAAAAGGTGACAGTACCCGTTCCCGATAGCTTGAGGCAATACCTGGCTGCTAATCCCCGCTTATTCCAAAATACCAATATCGCTAGCAGTCTTTACGGAATTGTAGTTTTACCGGAAAATCCGCTGCTGCTGGCTACCCATCCGATCCTGGACAGTCACCAAACTGCACCGAGTCGGGGTACTCTCCTGGTGGGACGTTTTTTAAATACAGAACAAGTTCAGCGGATTTCCACGCTGACTCATTTAGCGATCGCCGTGTATCCGTTCTCCTTGGCACAGTTACCCAGTGATTTTCAAGCCGTTAAAAACCAACTCGATCGGCCACCATCTAACTTTCATACCCCTTCAGAACCCCAAATTTTGATTCGTCTCCTGAGTCATGAGCGAATTGCTGGCTACACCCTAATCAAGGATATTCAAGGCCAGCCTGGATTGTTGTTGCGCGTAGATATTGCTAGAGATATCTACCAACGAGGTCAGCAAGGTTTGCGTTATCTGGTGGCGGCTTTGCTGATAGTAGGTGTGACATTTGGCATGGTTACCCTGTGGCTCTTAGAAAAATGGGTGTTGTTGCCTTTGGCTCGCTTCCTGGCTACTGTCAAACACATTCGTAGTAGTGGTAACCTGTCAGAACGCTTGTTAACTCCTGGGAACGATGAATTATCGCGCTTGGGTATTGCCATGAATCAGCTGTTAGCAACCTTACAGGAGTCTCAACGGCAACTACGCCAGAGTCAGGAACGATATCAGTCTGTAGTAGACAACGTCAGAGAAGTAATTTTTCAGACAGATGCTAAGGGGAGATGGATGTTTCTTAATCCAGCTTGGACGGAACTAACAGGATTTAGCATTGAAGAAAGCCTGGGTCTACCGTTCTGGAAGTTTATCCATCCGGAAGACCGATCTTACCAGCGCGAGAAGTTTCATCGACTCATTCAAGAGCAGGTTCAAGACAATCGTTGTGAGATTCGCTACCAGACTAAAGAGGGTGCGGGACGTATTTTTGAGGTTCACTACCGTTTGAGGTTTGCTACAGACGGCGCGATCGCGGGAATAGCAGGTACGCTCAATGATATTAGCGATCGCAAACTGGCCGAAGCGAGAGAACAAGCCAAAACCCAACAGCTAGAACAAACGCTGCGGGAACTCACTCAAACCCAAGCGCAGTTGATCCAAAGTGAGAAAATGTCGAGTTTGGGACAGTTAGTTGCCGGAGTAGCTCACGAAATTAATAATCCGGTTAGTTTTGTCTCCGGCAATCTCGAACATGCCAACCACTATTTTCAACAGCTGCTTGACTTGATTGATGCCTATCAGCAGCATTATCCCAATCCGCCAGCAGCAATTCAAGCGCAAATGGAGGAAATTGACTTTAACTTTTTAGCAAGGGATTTGCCTAGACTTCTAGATTCTATGCAAGTGGGAGCCGATCGCATTAGTGAAATCGTGAAATCTCTAAGGAATTTTTCGCGGCTGGATGAAGCCGAAGTCAAGCGAGTTGACATACACGAAGGTCTTGACAGCAACCTAATGATTTTACAGCATAAACTGAAAGCCCAAGGCCAGCAGGCAGAAATTCAAATTTTCAAAGAGTACGGCAACTTACCCAAGGTCGAGTGCTATCCCGGACAACTCAACCAAGTGTTTATGAATCTACTGACCAATGCCATTGATGCTCTAGAAGAGAAGAGAGTTACAAGTAATTTAGCTGAGTCTCCCTGGATTAGAATTCGCACTGAAGTAAAAGATGCCCATTGCGTGCTGATCCGGATTGCCGATAATGGTACGGGGATGACTGAAACTACAACTCAGCGCCTATTCGACCCCTTTTTCACAACCAAACCTGTTGGTAAGGGTACGGGTTTGGGGTTGTCTATCAGCTACCAAATTGTGTTGGAAAAACACAAGGGACAGTTACTGGTCAACTCGGAATTGGGTATAGGCACTGAGTTTACGATTGAGTTACCAACGTCGCAAAGTGAGGGAGACATATCATATGGGAACATGCCAACTTTTTGACACTCCGCCGCTTAGGAGTTTTTCAAACAAAACTATAAAGCTATGCCTGCACTATTTAATTGTTAAAGGGGAATGCTCAATTGCCAATTTTGCAGGGAATTAGCTTGGAGTTGACGGTTGAGCAGATTTTTGGTTGGTTAACACTCTAAGACTGATCGGGGATTGAGGTGTAACTGATGGTAGATCATCCCGACCAACCGAATCATCCCGATCAGGTATATAGAACCAAATTCCTTCCAGATAAGAGGCTTGAGTGAGCTTCTAACACTTCGCGGATGACCCAAACTTAATAAGCTTGGTGCAGTTAGCGCGATCGCTTCTGCTGCCGTCTCCGCTTCAAATCCTCAGCCAGTCGAATATCCACGAGTTCCCCATCCTCCCACGCTTCACCATTTAAAAGAAAGCGTCTTGGGGACAAAGGCCAAGAGATTAATAACTAAAAGACCCGGAGTCCACGCCTACCGTAAGCATCCCGTATTGCTGCTACCTTCCGGTCCTGACAAGGTTTGGGCGTTGCGATCGCATGAATCCGAGTCACCTATTAGCATAACATTAAAAAACTCAGAGGGACGATGAATATTTTTATTCCACCAGGATGCGCCACTCGTGCAGCTTGTAGTTGACACAGTTATTTTGGATAAGGGGATCTTGCTCGACAATCATTTGTGCCTCTGCTAAGGAATTCGCCTCAAACAGCAGCATCCCCCCTCCCAATTCTGCCCAGTAGCCTGTTTTTGCCCGATGTCCTTTAGCAATTAAGTCTTGCACGTAAGCTTTGTGAGCGGGAACGTATTGGTCGAAGGTTGCTTTATCTACGATGCCTTCTTCAATCTTGACAAACCAGGGCATTGATCTTCTTTGCGCTCAAAATTTTAGGTAGTACATTAAATCAGATATTACTTGAGGAGGGAGAGCTAGGCGACGCTGGAAATCTGCTAAATTGCGGTATTTGCCCAATTCGTTCCGATTTTGGACGATCGCTCTAGCTAGAAACAAATCTACCGAGGGGATTTTACTCAGCTGTTCTACTGATGCTGTATTGGGATTGACTCGCACGGGTGTGGCAGGACAGTCGGCATCGTAGTAACAGAACTGGAGAATTGGCTTGAAAGGGGTGAGGTTCTGTACCGGTACGCTTAGTGCAGCAGCCAGATCTTCCAAGCACAAAAACTGTACCCCAGTTTCGGCCAACTCAACCAGCAATCGCGCCTGATGAATGGAAATCCCTGGCAACCTCAACCAATCATCAACAGTGGCTTGATTGACATCAATTTTGATTCCCAACGCAGCAGCTACCGCAATTTCGCCAGCCGATTGCAGCCGATAATAAGGATTACCCTCAATCTTGGCCTGGATAGAGAGCCAATTCTGATTCCCCCACTGTGGGGATGAAAGCCAGTTAAACAATGCCATTGTTTTTACGCAATCCGGTCAAGTAATTGGCGGCGCTTCTGCTCAAATTCATACTCCGACATCAACCCCTCCTGACGCAAGCTATCCAGCTGTCGCAAGGCATCAGCGATCGCTCCCACTTGTGCGGGGTCAACTCCAGCTGATTGAGTTGGAGCAGATGATGCCGCAGGGCTTAGACCAAAGTTAAAATTGTGGTCGAACTGCTCCGCACTTTGGAGGAGATACCAAACCCCTTCAATTCCGCTAGCAATGCGGGGAATAGGCGTCCACGACAGGAGTAAATAAAGGACTCCCCAACCGGGCTGCCCCAGATAAAACTTGTGAAATCCAGAAATAGGCATCACTACCCCACTAAACGCCAGCAAGGCAGCAACTTTTCGACTTTTCGGCTTGCTCAACATACTTGGTCTTACCCGTTGGAATAGCTGCTTCTTATATCATAAGGATGAGGTATGAGGGATGAGGGATGAGGGATAAGGGATGAGGGATGAGGGATGAGGTAGGGAATCATAGGACACCTTGACCTTATCAATTTGGCCATCTATCATGAAATTAACAGATAATTTAATGATAAACTCGTGATTAACCTCAAAAACATTTATTCCCTCACCGAGTTCCAGCGCAACGTCAAAAACTTTCTGGCACAGATGAAACAGACTGGAGAGCCAGTAGTGCTAACGGTGAATGGTAAAGCTGAACTGGTAGTCCAGGATGCAGCAACTTACCAACAACTAGTTGAACGCCTCGAATATGCAGAATCCATTGCTCTCATCCGCCAAAGCATGACTGAATTTGCTCGCGGCGAAGGAATGCCAGTACAGGAAGCCTTAGAGAAGTTCCGGCAGCAGTATGGCATACCACGTTGAAATTTCGCCGACAGCAATCTCCGATATCGAAGCAACTTTTCTGTGGTTGAGAGAGCGATCGCCAGAAATAGCAAATAAATGGGTGAATAGTTGTAGCGAAGCCATGCTTTCTCTAGAGCAATTCCCCGAACGTTGCCAGCTTGCACCAGAAAGCAAACTAATGGGCATAGAAATACGCCAGTTATTGCACCAGAACAAGTATCGAATTCTCTTCACAATTACACTAGATACAACAGAAACAGAAGGCGTAGTGCAAATTCATAGGGTTATGCACTCTGCTAGAGATAGACTTCGCACCCCAGAAGGACTTCTAGGAGAAGACTCAAATTAACCCTGCTTTAATCTAGGTGTAAGATGCCCCCCTTCATATCATGTCCGGTTGATTAACCCTCATAAAACCTTCGTTGGGCGGGTTTGAGGTGATCTCATATCTGTGAGCATATAATATTGGTCGCTAAAGTGAGACCCTCATCCTTCATCCCTCATCCCTCATCCCTCCTATGGATTGCATTCACTTAACAGGCATTCGCTGCTACGGTTACACTGGTTACCTGCCCGAAGAACAAGTACTGGGACAGTGGTTTGAAGTTGACCTAACCTTGTGGTTAGATTTGGCCGCCGCAGGAGAGAGTGACGATATTCGCGATACCCTGGATTATCGTCTTGCCATTGAAACTGTAAAGCAACTCGTGAAAACCTCGCAATTCGCGCTAGTGGAAAAATTAGCTAGCGCGATCGCACATGCCATTCTGAAATTAGATCGGGTGCAGCAAGTCCGGGTGCAGTTAAGCAAACCCGCTGCTCCCATCCCTGACTTCGGAGGGAAAATTTCGATCGATATCACGAGAAATTGACACTCCCACGACTTGAGCTTAGCAAAGTCGTGGGATTCTCCCATCTAGCCCAGTCAGAGGTAGTATCGAATAGAGACAACTGTACGACGTACTCTACCGCTCTCCTGTCACTCTGGGCGCTCGCCTCGGAACGAGACAAATTTCTGGAAGATGTGGTAGGAATAACATTTGAACGGCATGAACTCAGAGCAGATGCTTATTACAAAATCTTACATCCTTTTTTCTTTTGTTTTCCTTTCCTTGCTCGTAGGGCCAATAATTCTGCCGTAACTTCTGTCACGGGTAGATCTTTATAAAAAACATTCACAGCTTCTTGACCAAAGTTACTCTGTATGTGTTCATCAAATTTGCCATTTCCCAAAAATTATCCCTCCCTATAAAGGGGGTAGTCAACCCGGATTTAGTATTAGAACAGTTTGGTTTGTCTTAACCCAATCCGGTATCCCTAGTAAGCGAATGGCTATTAGTCAATTACTGAAACTCACATCAGCTCTTTGTAAGTAATGAAGTATACACTCGATTGTTGTTATAAGTCACTCTAAAGAATTTCTTGTAGATTCTCCTGAAGACAGAGAATAGCAGCTAGGAATGCAAATAATATGAATGTGTACAGAATTATTTAGGAATGGAAATAGAGGATTTAAAAGACGCGATCACAGCCTAAATACAACAGTGCTGAATTGTAGTTAAAGCTACAGCAAGCAATTACTTTACCAACCTAGCCATGATCATTTAATTGCTTTGTTTACGTAGATTTAAGGTTCCTAATAGAACCTATAGCCTCTAATTTTCGCTCCTTATAAAACAGAGATTTGAATCACAAACTTTCCCTGTGGCAAAACGTTTCCTTGTGATGCCACAGAGTAGCTCTGAATTTTCGCACTTTGAAATACCTGTTTTTAGGTCATGGGCTATACCAGACTGACCTACTCTTTTTACCTGATTATCCACTTATTTAAGAAATCTCATGGTTAACTTACTAAAGCCCCCCAGTGTTTCAAGTTCTCGCCTCGGTACTGTAACGGGTTTGTGGAGGGAACGCTCTCTTTACGACAGGAGGGCGCTTAAGACTGGTATCGTCCATTTCGGACCGGGACGTTTTTTTAGAGGTCACCTCGCCTACATAATACATAACTACCTTGCACAGAAGGATTTCCAAGAGCAGAGATGGGGGATTTGTGGGGTTAGCCTTAAGAGTCAACGCACCATTACGAGGTTGAAACACCAGAGATTCCTTTACACGTTGACCCAACACTCTAGTTGCGCTAAAAATCGTGAGGAGGCGGAGGTCATAGGTTCTATCAAAGAAATCGTGAATGGTAGAGAGAAGTGCGACTATGTGCTTGAAAAGATGGCGTCTCCCTCTGTACACCTTGTGACTCTTACCATTACTCAAGCAGGCTACCATCTAGACAAGAATTTTAATCTCGACACAGCCAATGAAGACATCGCGCACGATCTGCGAAATCCTTCCACTCCAACCACTGCAATTGGCTTTATAGTAGAGGCGCTACGCCGACGACGCGATCGCGTTAGCGAAGCGGCTCCGGAGGAGCTAGCGCAGCAGCGAAGCGCTGAGCGCTCAATAGCCCCCTTCACCACACTTTCTTGCGACAACCTCCCAAGAAATGGAGAAATCCTGCGAAAAGCAGTGCTAGCTTATGCTGAGCTGATCGATCCTCAGCTTACAGAATACATCAGGGATAACGCGACGTTTCCTAATACGGTTGTAGACAGGATTGTACCTCAAGAGCAAGAATCCGACTATAACTACCCCAGCCGACTGTTGCAAGTTCGCGATCGCGGCCCCATTGTAACGGAGCCATTTTGGCAGTTTGTCGTGGAGGACAACTTCACAGGCGATCGACCCAAGTGGGAAGATGCGGGGGTCACTATGACTAGCGACATCACTCCTTTTTTGTATATGAAGTCGAGATTCTTGAATGCAGTACACTCCTTCATAGCCTGTTTAGCGGTAAGAGCAGGTATAGAGTATATGCATGAGGCAATCGGGGTACCGGAAATCCACTTGTTTACTCGGCTTCTCATGAGCGACATCGCAGCAGCGACACCTGTGCCTCGCCAGATGTGTGAACACTATATCGAGCAAGTGTTACTCAGGCTAAGTAACGAGGATCTGCCCGATACTACTGAGAGAATTGCTTCAGAAACAGCGAGGAAAGTAGGCAAGTATATATTTCCCATACTTCAGGATGCTTATAGCCGAAAGGTCAGCATGAAGCGTCTTATAGTTCCCGTTGCGGCGTGGCTGCTTGCAGTCAGAGAAGGGGCGAGCGAGTCGGGTCAGCCCTATCATGTCAAGGATACCCAAAGCGCAATTACAGCGATTCAAGAAGGCACAGCGATTAGCCAGATTCTGGGATTGGAGAATTGCGAACAGACAGAGGTCATAGATAGTGGATGCCACCAAGCTTTGCGAGCTCTTCAGACCCACGGACTATTAACTACGCTTAAGAATTACAGTGAGGGAGGTCTTTTGAATGAAACCGCTTCGGCATGAGAAGGTGGTGCTTTTCGATCATGACGGAACTGTCGTTGATAGTGAAACCATCGCACTTAAGAGCGCGTGGAGGCTGACCAATGAAGTGGCTCGTGAGTTTGCTGGCGCTCAACACTATGAGCTTGAGGACTTTGTTAAAAGCTTCGCAGGGAAACCTTACAGGCAAATACTCGCTTCCATATACGGAGACTCATTCACCACTCTTAATGAGCGCGATATTAACAGACTAGTAGCTCAAGAAGAAAAGAGAGCGATTGAACAACTTAGTGTATACGCTAGAGCGACTGAAGGAACGCCTGAAGTACTATCTTCCCTGCGCGACGACGGATTTGAATATGCACTAGTCAGTAACAGCAGCTTACAGCGGGTAGGTGCTTGCCTGAGTGCCGCTGCCCTAACCGACTATTTCTCAAGCGAGCAGGTATTTAGCGCTCACGACTCTCTCCCCGTTCCTCGACCCAAGCCGCTTCCTGACATCTACCTATATGCAGTGAAGTGTCTGGATGCTGAAGTTTCAGGTTGCGTGGCAGTTGAAGATTCTATTAGTGGGGTAAAGGCTGCCGTTGCCGCTGGAATTGGGCAGATTATCGGTTATGTAGGGGGAACTCATATAAGCGAGGATGAACGAACAAGCCGTGTAGATGCTCTTGTGTCGGCTGGTGCCCAGCAAGTTATTGAGCGGATGCACGATCTGATCGGCACATTGTCAGCAACGCCAGTGTAAAGGCACAGGGCGTCAGGCACAGGCTTGAAGCCCAAAGCCTGACCAAGCACAGTCGCTTTAACACAAATAAATGAACAGCAATACCAGCACAGACTCAACAATCAAGCTGAATGAAGCATCCCTATCTTGTTTACCTGGAAACGTTCGCATACCCAAGTACGATCGCCATCAAATCACTAATGGAATTGTGCATATTGGGGTGGGTGGATTTCATCGATCGCACCAAGCGCTCTATCTCGATGATTATTTCCATCAGCATCCTGGTAGTGACTGGGGAATCTGTGGTGTGGGATTGCTGGACAATGACTATGACAGGCGAATGCGGGATGCCCTGCTGTCCCAAGATTGTTTGTATACCTTAGTTGAGCGATCGCAAGAAGGCGATCACGCTCGCATCATCGGTTCAATCGCTCGATACCTGTTTGCACCAGACAATCGTCAAGCAGTCATCGAAGCAATGGCAAGCCCCGAATGCCGAATTATTACTCTAACAATCACTGAAAGCGGCTACTACTACATTGAAGGAAGTGGTAATTTCGATGTAAACCACCCGACGATGCAGCACGATTTGCACCATCCTGACCAACCACTTGGGACATACGGTTTTTTGACAGCCGCACTCGAAAAGCGGCGTAAACAGGGGTCGGCACCCTTTACCGTACTGTCCTGCGACAATATACAGGGTAACGGCAACATGGTGCGGAAAATGCTAACAACATTTGCCCAAATGCGCGATCCGGCTTTGGCACGTTGGATTGCTGAACACGTTGCCTTTCCCAACTGCATGGTTGATCGCATTACTCCGCTCACAACCCCAGCAGATATCAAAATGGTGGCGGAACAGTTTGATATTGACGATGCATTTCCATGCGTCGCGGAACCTTTCATCCAGTGGGTAATCGAAGATACCTTTTGTGCAGGCAGACCCGATTGGGAATCCGTTGGCGTACAGATGACTAACGATGTTCATCCCTACGAGATGATGAAAATCCGGCTGCTCAACGCCAGCCATATGCTAATTGGCTATCTCGGCTCTCTGGCAGGTTATACCTACGTTTATGAAGTCATGGCCGATCCCTTGTTTGAGCAAGCAGTCGCTAACTTGATGGACGAGGTGACACCAACGCTCCAACCCGTTCCTGGGATTGATTTAGACGATTATAAAAAGACCCTTATTGAACGGTTTTCCAATCCCAAAATTCGCGATCAGCTTCCGCGCCTGTGCCTGAACGGATCGGCTAAAATTCCTAAGTTTCTTTTGGGATCGATCCGCGATCAATTACAACTTGGAGGTGCGATTAATTACCTAAGTTTGACGATTGCTGCTTGGTTTCAATACCTCAATGGTTATGACGACCAGAACCGTCCTATCCCCATTGATGACCCCTTAGCTGATATCCTCACTCAACAAGCCCGCTCAGGTAAAACAGATCCCAGACCCTTGCTCAGCATGTTTGAGATTTTTGGAGATTTAGGGCAGTCGCCACGTTTTGTCGAGACTGTTGCTGACAAGTTGAGCAGTTTGCATGAGTTCGGTGTAAAAGGAACGCTGATCCGATTCCCGCAGGCACAGTAATTGCATTAATGCATTATCAACTTAAGGAGCGATTTTTGCTTTATTAACCAACAAATCTAATTGTGGATTCTTAACTTTTAAGTATGTGAGGATGACGCTGATGCTGCTTGGCATTGATTTAGGAACAGGCTCTGCTAAGGCATTGCTCCTAGCGACAGACGGAACCGTTATAGTTGAAGCGTCAAGCTCTTATCCTGTTCATGCACCCCAACCTGGATGGGCTGAGTCTGAGCCAGGGGATTGGTGGTCAGCTGTTGGCGAGGCTGTTAGGAAGGCAGTGGGAAATCACGCTAACCAAGTACAGGCGATCGCACTTTCAGGGCAAATGCATGGTGTTGTCTTAGCTTCGGAGTCCGGTCAGCCCCTGCGTCCGGCTATCCTCTGGGCAGATACTCGCTCTAGTGCCGAGCTTAACACTTATCATGCGATCGATGCGGCTCTTCTAGAGCGCTTGGGCAACCCCATTACGGCTGGAATGGCGGGTGCAACTTTGTTGTGGCTACGAGAACACGAGGCTACTGTCTACACCGAAGCGCGTTGGGCACTTCAGCCAAAAGATTGGCTACGGTTACGGCTCACTGGAGAAGTCGCAACTGAACCCTCTGATGCTAGTGGTACTTTGCTTTACGATGTTGTGTCAGACAACTGGGCTGGGGATGCCATCTCAGCGCTGAATCTACGTTGTGATTGGTTACCCAAAATTATCCCCTCTAGTGCGATCGCAGGTTACCTAACAACTGATGCTTCAGAGCATCTTGGCTTAAAAGTTGGCTTACCTGTTATCGCGGGTGCTGCGGATACGGCAGCAGCGGCACTTGGTAACGGACTACTAGAGCCGGGATTGGTTCAACTAACCATCGGCACAGGCGCTCAAATCATTACACCTCGCTCCCAACCAATTCTCGATCCTCATGGTCGTACACATCTCTATCGAGCCGCCGTACCTAACGGGTGGTACACCCTTGCAGCCATGCAAAATGCGGGGTTAGCGCTTGAGTGGGTGCGAGGTATCCTCGGCTTGAGTTGGGAGCAAGTCTATACTAAAGCGTTTTCTGTTCCCCCAGGATGTGAAGGGTTGACATTTTTGCCATACCTCACGGGTGAACGAACTCCACACCTTGACCCCTATGTACGCGGGGCATGGGTGGGGCTTGGACTTCATCACACACAGGCGCACCTGATGCGGGCGGCTTTAGAGGGAGTTGCTTTTGCCTTGCGACAAGGTTTTGAGGCACTTGAGGCAACAGGTTTTCAAGCGACACAACTGCGTTTAGCAGGCGGTGGAACGCAAGAAATGCCTTGGAAACAATTACTCACTGATGTATTGAGACTACCTCTCTATACAACTACAGTTGCTGCGGCTTCCGCTCGTGGTGCTGCTCTATTGGCAGGTATCGGAATTGGTGTATACGCGGATACTAATGACACGCTCAAACTAGCAACTACACCAACGCTTGCCGCAACTCCTCAATCAGTTAATTCAGCCCTAGAAGAGGCTTGGATGCGATATCAATCTTTGTATCCACGGCTACAACAATTAGATAAAAATATATGACTCAAGGAGGTAGCACTAGAAGGTATCTACAAATAGATTTGTAGATGGTGAGGCTGTTAACAGCAGTCAACAAAAGAAGTACATTTACTACGAGGATAGGTACATATTATATGCATATAGTCGGTGGAATAAAGCTTCCCAAATCAGCTGACGTTTTTGATTTATATATGCAGTGTAATGAAGCTGCATCTATAAACTACCAGGACGATGACAAAAAAGTTGTCTTACGGCAGGGAGGTATTATATCCTCAAATTCTTACTTTAATTCATTTTACGAAAAATTTTATACTAAATATACAACTCTAAGCTCTATCTACTATTTGCTGAAACTTGAAGGCGATTTTAAAGTTACTGTTTACCGAGAAGTTAACGGGGAAAATAACAAAGAGATTATTTCTCAAGATAACTTTGAAGACTGTCAATTTTTAGAAGCCGTCAAAATTCCCACAATAAATCTCCTTCAAGATGAAACCGCTGGCAGAATATATTTTGAAATAACCTGTTCTAGTGAACAGGGTGCCTTTAAAGAGGCGTGGATAGCAACTGATGAAAATAAATCTAGAGACGTATCATTAGGAATTATCATTTGCACCTTCAAAAAAGAGGATTATATAAAAAATACCTTAACTACGATTTTTCAAGATAAATTACTAGAAAGTAAGGACTTTAAAGTATTTGTTGTTGATAATGGTAGAACTTTAGACAAAGCTGGTTTCACAGACCCAAGACTGAAACTGGTTCCCAATATAAATGCGGGTGGAAGTGGAGGTTTTACTAGAGGGCTAGTTGAAGCTTTAGAGGAGAACGTCTACTCTCATTTTTTGTTGATGGATGATGATATAGAGTTAGAAAGTCAATGTATTTATAGGTTGTTTTCTTTGCATGAGTACGCCAAGACTGATTTAGCAGTAGCTGGTGGACTGCTAAATTTAGAGAAAAAGCATATGTTGTATGAAGCAGGAGCAACGTACAACGAAGATTCTAAAACTAGAGGATTTGCGCCTGGGTCATTAACCGCCGCAAATCATAATATTGATCTACGAAGTTCTAGTTCTCTCAATAGGTTACTGGTGGAAGAACATATAGATTATGGGGGATTTTGGTTTTTCTCTTTTTCTAAAGAGATTGTTGAAAAAATTAAATTACCCCTACCTTTATTTATCAAGATAGATGATATAGAGTTTTGTTTAAGAATTAAAGATTTGGGTGGCAAAATAGTAGCTTTTCCCTCGCTAGCTGTGTGGCATCAACCGGCTTCTGCCAAGAATTTAAATTGGGAAACTTATTATTATGCTCGCAACGATCTAATAACTTATGCCATCCATTATTCGATAGGATATATGGATACAGTCAAGCATTTTACAAAAGTAATAATTAAGTCTTTATCAAGATGCGATTATGATTATGTAGCAATGCTTATAAAATCTTTTGAAGATTTTATAAAAGGTCCAGATTTCATCAAAAACTCTGAGCCAGAAAATTTGCATATTAGCATTATAAAGCAGAGTCAAAGCTATAAGAACCAAAAGGAAAAAGATAAATTAGCTGGTATTAAGCTTTTGACTCGGTGGTTTAAAGTTGCGGCTAAAAGTAGTATGGAATGGTCATCCGTAAGTAGAGAATGGAAAAAGGCTTCAAAGGAAATGACATCTACTATATTTTGGCAGCAATATCTTGGGTTAAACAACTAAAATTGAGAGAAGGCTCATATAGAGGTGGATGGGAGTCACGTCAGGAATGTAGTTCAGATCCCCGGCTTTTTAGAAAAGTCGGGGATCTGGCGTTATAACTTATGGAGATCTAACCACTAATTCCCGATCTATCGCTTCATTTTGCAGCAATCCCGTTAACAAAGAAGCCGGACGTTGACCGTGGGGCCAAGCGAAGGCGTGGCGGAACGCGGCATCTTGACAAGCTTGTAGTTGTTTGAAATCAATCACGTCTTGAGTGAGTAGATTTTCGTACTCGAACGGCAGGCGAACGTTGTGCAATCCCGCATTATCCGTACAGATAGCTATGTCTACACCTGCCTCAAAACAGCGGTCAAAGACAACCTTAAGTTGGCGGATGTCTTCTAAAGTGCCTGTTTTTAAGTAAGTTGTAGGGCAAACTTCCAGGCATTGCTGCCGTTGCGCTACTTCTTTTAACAACTCTGGATACTTTAAAGGAATGTGGATGCCGTGACCGATCCGCATTAAATAGGGTAAGAGTTCTGGGTAACAACCTTGGGGGGTTTCGTAGAGGTGACCCGTTGTATTCAAACCTAGCGATCGCGCATACTCGTACAATCCCACAAATTCATCTAAACGCTCGGCGTAGTGGGCATCTCCCCCAGCTACATCTACCCCACACACGTACCCCTTGGCTAGAGCGGCTAGGTCTACAATAGCCTTGTTGACCTCGTAGGGTAACCGCGAGTGCATACAGAGAATCTGACTCGTAACAATAGGATAGTCCTTCACCCGACTGGCTTGGCCGACAATTTCTACTATCTGCGCCATCTGCTCGATGCGTTCGGACTGGCTCAAATGTTCGGAGGTTCTTAAATAGGGAGTATAGCGCAGTTCTAAATAAGCTAAATTCTCAAATATATAAGCTCCTCGAATCAGCCGATAGATGAAATAGGGCAGCGTTTGGGCAGTTTGCACGCTTTCTACTAGGGTGTGCAGTTCTAAATACTCATCTAGAGTATTGCGCGATCGCGTATAAAACTTCTCAAACTCAGAATATTCAGTAAATCGCTGCGCCAAATCGGTATTTTGGCGTTGAAAGTACCGCCAAAGAATGCGAGGCACAACTGACCCGCCCAGATGGCGGTGTAACTCAGCATATAACGCCATACCAGCTCCTTCAGGAACATAGGGACTGAACCAGTTTTTCTCCGCCAAAAGTTGAGGGGGTTGTGTATTTTCCTCCCCCAAAGTTGGAGGGTTGTGTATTTTCCTCCCCTAAAGTTGGGGGGTTGTGTATTTTCATCCCCCAAAGTTGGGGGGTAGGGTATTTTCATCCCCCAAAGTTGGGGGGTAGGGTATTTTCCTCCCCCAAAGTTGGGGGGTAGGGGGGCTAGGTATAATCCTATTTGTGTTAACTTTGACGTACTCCCCTGTCTGAAGACGAGGGGATTCTTAAAAGATGTTACGAGGCGGACTGAAGTCCCGCCTCTCCACCTTTCTTCTTGCTTCTTTGACTCTTAACTAGACGGTTTCCCGTCCCCGTCAGACCGTCTCCACAAGCATTTTCTTTAACGTCCAGGATGCGTCCCACCCCAGACAGTTCGACTTTGCTCACTGCAAGCAAGCCTCTATTACGGACAATTTGTGCGGCAGCTACATCTCTATGCGTGGTGTACCCACACTTAGGACAAGAGTGAACTCTATCCTTGAGTTCTTTTTTTCCTGTATGAGTATCGCACTGAGGGCAAACTTGGGAGGTGTAATCCTTGTTCACCTCACCAAAGTACACCCCGCGTTTCCAACACACCCATTTGAGGATATTAACGAACTGCCCGAATCCAGCGTCTAAGGTATGTTTCCCAAACATCCCTTTTGCCCACACTCGAAAATCGATATCTTCAACAAATATCATTCCAGCACCCTTCGACAAGCTCAGGGCATTGCCGTCGCACAATTTGATGTGCTAAGCTTGAAGTGCCAGTCTTTCCGAGTGTCGCTAATGCGCTGATGTAACCTGGCAATCTTCCGATTTAATTTGTGGCGACCCTTTGAACCTTTTTTCTTGTGCTTAAGCCTGCGTTGGAGCAATTTCAGCTTCCTGTGCAGTGAGTTCAAGAATCTAGGTCTATCAACCACAAGTCCATCAGAAGTGGCAACGAACTTATCTAACCCCAGATCTATCCCGAGCGGATGACCATGAGGCATGACATCGGGGACAGATACATCACATTCGAGTGATAGCTGTACAAAATATCCAGATGCCTTGCGAACAATCCGAGCTTGCTTGACGACAAACCCGTCTGGGATTTCTCGTGACTTAACATATCTAAGCCATCCCAACTGGGGGAGTTTGACTTGATTCCCTTTCAGTAGCTGACCCTTCCCCAGTTGTGGATAGACAAATGACCGCATCCGGTATCTGTTCTTGAACCTAGGAAACCCCATTCCCTTACGCCTCATGTCCACAAAAGCTGCTTCCAGCCTTTTAATGACTTGCTGTAATGCTTGAGCGTTAACGGTTGCTAGTTCTGGAAACTCAGTTTTGGCTTTTGTTAATGTCCGGCATTGTTGAGCATAGTTAGGATAGGGGGCATCGGCTGGGATGATGTATTCCGATTCCAGCGAACAAGCATTAATCTGACACTTGCGAGAATTAATCCAATCCTTTCTTTCGCGCAAAGCAAAATTCCAGACTTGGCGGCACACTGTTAAAGTGTGTTCAATTGTCTGGACTTGCTCTGGTGTTGGATTAGCTTTGTACTCGAATGTCAGATTTAACACTTAATTCACCTCCTAGAAAATCCTAGCACACTTTATAGGACACGGCGGACTAAAGTCCTTAAGTCGTTTTCATCCACCGCCTAAATGACGGTGGCTCTCAACTTCTAGGATGTTTTGGTAGCGTTTTAATCAACGATCGGCCAATTTTATAAATCCTTATGAAGAACTAGTTCAATATCCTGCCGTTCCTGATGTGACTGGTTAGAATAGCCTCAAGGATTTAGAGAACTGGATGCTATGACAACCTCTGCGCCTCAAGAAAGCACCGCTCACAATCAGAATCAATGCTATTGCCTCAATCCCGATTGCCAGCATCCAGAAAATCCCGGTGATGCCTCGATCTGTCAAAGTTGTGGTTCTAATTTACTCCTGGGCGATCGCTATCGGGCGATCCAACCTCTAGGCAGCGGTGGCTTTGGCAGAACCTTTCGCGCTGTGGATGAGTCCCACCCCGAACGGCTTGAGTGTGCGATCAAACAGTTGTTCCCTCAACAACAAGGCATCAACAACAGGGAAAAAGCGGCAGAATTATTTCGTCAAGAGGCTAAGCGCTTAGAAAGTCTCGGCCACCATCCCCAAATTCCCACCCTACTGGATTACTTTGAGGCAGATCGCAGTCAGTATCTCGTGCAAGAGTTTATCCAGGGTCGCAATTTAGCCAAAGAATTAGCAGCAGAAGGCCCCTTTAATGAACTTCAGATTCGGCAGTTGTTGAACGATTTATTGTCCCTACTCAAGTTCGTCCACAGCCTGCAAGTGATTCACAGGGATATCAAGCCGGAAAATATCATTCGCCGCCAGAGTGATGGCGCGTTAGTTTTAGTGGATTTTGGTGCGGCTAAGTTTGCCAGCCAAACCTTGCTGGGACGAACAGGCACGGTGATTGGTTCTGCTGCTTATACTGCCCCTGAACAGGTGCGGGGTAAAGCGGTTTTTGCTAGCGATTTGTATAGTTTAGGGGTGACCTGCATTCACCTGCTGACTCAGATCCCCCCCTTCGACCTGTTCGATAGCAGCGAAGATACTTGGGTGTGGCAGCATTATTTGAGTCAGAGGAATGCAGTCAGTAAGTCCCTAGCTAAGATTCTCGACAAAATGTTGCAAGGGGCAACTAGGCGGCGCTATCAATCGGTTGACGAAGTACTAAGAGACTTGAACCCATCCCGATCTGCGGCCAAGCGCAACAAATGGTTGGTGGCAAGTGCGTTACTGGTGTTCGGGTTGGTGGGAGTCCGATCTTGTCTCTCGCCAGTGGCGCGACAGGTATCTGTACCTAATAATGAGTTCGTGACGACCAACCCAGCTGAACAAAAAGATAGTTTGCCGTCCCAGTTTGGGGGATTATTTGCCACGGTGGACGGACAGCGGCAGGTTTTTCCCCTACAACATACGGAAGTAAAGGCCAAAATTGCCGGGAACGTGTCGCGGGTGGAAGTAACTCAAACCTTTGCCAATCCCTTCCAGCAACCTTTAGAGGCAGTGTATCGCTTTCCTCTGCCGGATGAGGCAGCGGTGGATGATATGGAGATCAAAATTGGCGATCGCGTTATTCGGGGTCTGATTAAAAAACGGGAAGAAGCCAAGCAAATTTACGAACAAGCCAAGCAGGAAGGGAAAACAGCTGGGTTGCTGGAGCAGGAGCGGGATAATATCTTTACCCAATCCCTGGCTAATATCAAGCCGGGGGAAAAAATAGATGTGACTATTCGCTACACCGATAGCCTGAAGTTTGAAGGGGGCGATTATGAATTCGTCTTCCCTATGGTGGTGGGGCCACGCTATATTCCTGGAGCAGGGGTGGCTGATGCCGCGAAGGTGAATTCGCCGGAATTACCTGTGGGACG
>DNXU01000380.1:20163-21583 GCA_003505715.1 Cyanobacteria bacterium UBA8803
ATTGGTTTAACGGTGGATATTGATGCTGGGGTGCCCATTAGTGACGTGCGATCGCCCTCCCATGAAATTGCCTTGCAACGCACGGGTTCTAGTGTCGAGGTGCAACTTGCTAATAAAGATACTATTCCTAATAAAGACCTAATTCTGCGGTATCAGGTGGCAGGTGCTGCTACCCAAGCCACAGTTCTCACCCAGTCAGATGAACGAGGGGGACATTTTGCCACCTATTTAATTCCAGCCGTGGAGTACCAAAGTAACGAGATCGTACCCAAAGATGTGGTGTTTTTAATGGATACCTCTGGGTCGCAAGAAGGCGCACCAATTAAACAATCACAAGAACTGATGCGCCACTTTATTAACGGACTCAATCCCAATGATACTTTTACGGTTATTGATTTTGCCAATACCACCACCCAGCTATCGCCTCAGCCGTTACCCAATACGCCAGCAAATCGCCAAAAAGCGATCGCATATATCAATCAACTAGATGCCAATGGCGGTACGGAGTTAATGAATGGGATCGACACCGTGCTGAATTTCCCACCAGCACCAGCAGGACGGTTGCGCAGTGTGGTATTGCTGACGGATGGACTTATTGGGAACGACCAAGAAATTATTGCTCAAGTCCAGAAGCGCCTCAAAGGAGGCAACCGACTTTATACCTTTGGCGTCGGACCAAGTGCCAATCGCTTCTTAATCGATCGCTTAGCAGAATTGGGACGGGGAACTGCTGAAGTTCTCCCACCTGACGAACCTGCAACAGCTGTAGTTAAAGAGTTTTTCCAAGAACTCAACAATCCCGTACTGACGAATATTGAAGTAAGTTGGGTGGGTTCTGGGAAAGCACCCGAATTGTATCCCCTCAAAGCACCGGATTTATTTGCCAATCAGCCCTTGGTGTTATTTGGGCGTAAAGGCGATCGCAGTAATGGCAAGATCAAGATTACAGGTACTGCTGCGGGGGGCAAACCTTACGAGCAGATTCTTGATGTTAAGTTCGATCAGGTGAGTGGCAATGGTGCGATCGCCCAACTTTGGGGTCGTGCGCGGATTAAAGATTTGATGAATGAAATGTATGGGAGTGAAACTGCATCGGGTGTTAAGGCAGTTACAGATACCGCACTCGATTATCGCTTAATGTCAAAATACACCGCCTTTGTTGCCGTCAGCGAAGAAGTGCGAGTTAATCCTGCGGGTATGAAACAAAAGGTAGAAGTTCCGGTGGAAACTCCAGAGGGTATGAATGCTACTAATGACGAGGAGGTGCCAGAACCAGGTCAGATTTTGGGCAATCTTTTGGCCATTATATTGTTGGCAATTTTCTTTGGTTGGCAGCGGTTGAAGAAGTTGGTTAAGGTTTGATATCCTGTCCGATAACCACGTTTCATTTAGTACTTGGTCATATCATGTCCGGTTAAAC
>DNXU01000380.1:21677-30776 GCA_003505715.1 Cyanobacteria bacterium UBA8803
GACAGGTTTTATTATGGGTGATTCAGCAACCCAGAGTTACTGGAGTTGTTTTGAGGTTGTCAAAAGTCCTAGTTTCCCTCCAATCTGTCCAGTAAGTAAAATACTTTACAGGCTTGATATATTCTGTTTATAAACTCAGAATAGTTAGAAGGATAAGGAACTTTTGCCACTTGTAAATATTCATCACGATGCAACTCCAATGTACTGGCAGAGAAGTTATCAAAAGTTTTTCTTTCTAACGACTCAGGTAATACAGACATAGTTTCTTTATTATAATTCACATAAATATGGATGTATAAAAATTTTTCCTCAACTGTTTTAATAGATAGGGAAAAATTAGAAGCATGAAAAGTATAAAGAATCCCGTAATTATAGAAACGAATTTTTTCAGCATGAACCAGTATTGCAACTAGCCAATTCTGGATTTTTTCGCATTGTTTACCTATAGCAAAACACGTAACTTCATCCGGTTCTCTTTCTGTTTCTTCAGTATTATTCTCAATAGGGCTATCCGATTGTTCATGCTCTCGATTATCTGAGAATCCTAACTTAGCCATTATTTCAGCCTGATTCTCGGTTAATTCGATTTCCTGTAGTATGCTATCAATTGACTTAATTTGTTCTTTTTGTAAATCCAAAAGAGTTGAAATCTTTTCAAGAATACTTTGTGGTACTGTTAATAACGATCTATTATTAACGAGTTTAGTTACTTTTACATAAGAATCAAGGCTGTAATCACTTTCTAATTTAGGTAAGCTATTTTTTTCAATGAGAGAAAGCGGACTTAGATAAAAGTCTAAAGAAAGGTTCAGACATAGTTCAAGCGCTTTGCCACTCTTTATTAGATGTTCATATTTTTTTATAATAGATGAAATCTTGTTGGGATGAAATCCTAAGTATTCTAACTTGTTCATGATCTCATTGCAGTTACTATCTGAATCTATTAATTGATTATCTCTTTGAGATTGAGTTTGTCTTTTTTCACTTCTTCCAACTCGCTCTAATTGATACTCCAAATCTCTCTGTCTTTGTTTAGTTAATATTTCATTTTTTATTTTATCTTCATCAAGATTACACAAAAAAGCGGTAAACCAAACTATTATGCAGACCAACAATATTATAGAAAAAATACTTATTACAGCAAATAATACTTCTGGCGGTGCATTGATTGTCGATACTATTTTATTCCGAGTACTTGCCCCTTCTTGACCAAAGAAGTATAACACTATTCGCTCATAATGAAAAACTCCCAATGATGTTATTGACATTCCCAGTGTAAACAGGAAGAGAAAAGACTTTATTTTTGACATTGTATTTTTATTAAATAATCTTTCCCCAGAATACAGCATACTCTGGGAAAAGTTAAATAAATTATTAAGTTAGGGTCATTGGTGACAAGTTAAAGTTGTGTGCTTTTTGTCAATAAGGTAATGTACTTAATCTGGGCGTGATAGAGAATGATAATCACAATAAAGGGGGTAGGGAACTACTGAACGGTGAACTCTTAACATTTTTCCTGTGGTTTTAATCCGATTATTTTTGAATAAATGCAAAAAAATTGCGTTAATAGCTTAGGGATTAGGAAAATTCTGGCTCCACCAACTATACCAGGAAAACCATGCAGTTTCGAGAATTTTATAGGTATTTTCAGGAGCAGGATGCTGCACGGGAACTGATAAATTTGCCCATAAACAGCGTCTATCTTGAATCTTTGCCGAACTAATTGACCAGCGTACTAGCCGATCCCACCGCACATTATAGAGATCGCTGTTACGCTTAAACTGATCGGCTGTAACTGTACTGCTACCACGGGGATTAATACAGGCATTTAGATAGGCGTATCCCTGGTGAACAAACATGCTATAAACTCCTATCCCTGGTCGCTCGTATAAAACTGGTGCAAGCTGTCCCGTATAGGGTCTGATAAATTGTTTAATATCTCCATTAGTATTAATCAAATAACGCATTTCTATATCTAAAGGCAAGCCATCCTGAATGTAGCGATAGTGTTTTCCTCCATGAAATTCAGAATCTTCAACAATTTGATGGGTGAGGGGGGTACTTTTTACCAGCTGCCATTGCGGTAAGGATACGACTTCTGGAAAAACGAAGGGGGTTACTGTGTTATTAGCGGTGGTTGGGTACACCAGAGACTTTCCCAATACTAATAAGATACTACCCAAGATAGTAGCTAGGAGAAAAATTCTTACTTTTTGCCAGGGCATTACCAATCAAGCCATTTTAGATTTTAGATTTGGGGGGTTGGGCAGGCGACTGTATAAATCCTGCGCCACATATCCCTAAAATTAGTACAGCGATCGCGGAAAATATCAGCGAACCCTCTCCTAAATGCCAGTATTTAAAAGCATCTTGGTCAGATAAAGCCACTAGCACCGCCATCAGTGCTACCCGCATCCCATTAATCACAAATCCCAGCAGGATAGCTGCAAGGGGCAATAATATTTTGGCTTTCCTGCTCGTCGGAACCATGACTAAAAAAATCAATACCAGTCCCAATAGCTGTAGCATAAGCTTAAGGCCAGCACAGCCATTATAGACTTCTATAGAGCCAGTGGGGAGAATTACTATCACCCCCTGACGCTTCACCTCAAATCCTAATAACCAAAGGAAAAAACTGGAAAATTGAGCCGTTAGTACCGATAAATCAATAAACAGGTAGAGTAATTTCTCCCAAGGTATGGCGATAAAACTGGCCAGGAGCAATTCCTCAGTGTATTGCTTTAATCCCTTAAACCCAGAAGCCAACAAGCTCAAACTAAATACCGAAATAAAAGGTGAGAGACGCCCGAAAAAATCATCGCCCACTAGGTACAGGCTTTTGAACAGCAGCCACGCTATGAGGGAGGCTCCAAAAAAGCTGGCAAAAACTCCGCTTTGTAGATTTAAGCGATCGCCTTTTTTCCCCAGCGAGAACAATATAGCCACCCAAAACAGTAAGCTGCTGCT
The DNA here is from genome assembly GCA_003505715.1 of Cyanobacteria bacterium UBA8803. Classification (GTDB taxonomy): domain Bacteria; phylum Cyanobacteriota; class Cyanobacteriia; order Cyanobacteriales; family Coleofasciculaceae; genus UBA8803. The sequence goes on from DNXU01000380.1 coordinate 24,645, forward strand.
GAACAGGTCATTATTATCGCTCCGCCAAGCTAAATGAAGGTGCAGACTAATTAATCCTGCTGCTATACCCAACAGCCAGAATTGGATAGTTTGAATTGGCTTGAGGCACTTCATCCTTTCGTTAACAATCTCTCCTTTTCCTAAGTACATCCCGCCCGGAAATAAATGATCCGGTTGGTCATCCCTTAAACTCAATTCCATTAGCGAATTCATCCACTAGGTTACTGTAGATGCGTTGGTAGACCCCGAACAGCTTGTGATAGCGTTGGGAGAGTTCCAAATTGGGTTGATGGCGATCGCAAATGTGAATCAGTTGCCTTACCTGAGATAAATCGCTGAGAACGCCCACGGCATACATAGCCAGAACGGCTGCACCAAAACTACTAGCTTCATAGCTCTGTGGCACTAACACCTCACAACCAAACAAGTCTGCCATCATCTGTAACCAAGACCCAGATCGGGCAAAGCCGCCAGAAGCCAGGATAGTTTGACTATCTCCTGTTAATTCGCCCAGAAGGGTACGAATGCTGTAAGCACTAAATAGAATTCCTTCCAATACAGCTCGAATAAAGTGCGCCCGCTGATGGTGCAAACCAATGCCAAAAAATACTCCTCTCGCATCCGGGTTCCAATAAGGAGCCCGTTCTCCCGATAGAAACGGTAAAAATAGCAATCCCTCGGCTCCAGCTGGCACCGTTTGGGCAACTTGAATCATCACCTCATAAGGGTCTACCCCCTGCTGTTTAGCCTGTTCAATTTCCGCCATCCCAAAGCGATCGCGAAACCAGCGCAACACGATCCCGCCACTATTAGATGCACCACCAATAACCCAATGGTTGGCCGTCAGGAGGTAGCAAAATGTCCGTCCTTCTCGATCCAGGAGGGGATGCGGCACCCCTTGACGGACTGCTCCACTCGTACCAATCGTAACCGCCATCTGGTCGGGCGCGATCGCTCCTACCCCCAGATTAGCCAGTACCCCATCACTAGCACCCACTACAATAGGCGTATCGGCGTGCAGGCCCATCACTTTGGCCCATTGAGTCTTCATACCCCGCAGAATATAAGTAGTTGGCACCAACTCACTCAACTGATCGGGACGGATACCAAGTAATTGCAGCACCTCCCCATCCCAAGATAGCTGTTCTAAGTTAAATAAACCCGTAGCCGAAGCAATGGCATAATCGACCACATAGCGCTCAAATAACTGATAAAATATAAATTCTTTAATTGAGATAAACTTAGCCGCTTGGCGGAAAGTATCTAAATCTTGCTCCCGCATCCAGAGCAACTTAGTCAAAGGCGACATCGGATGGATCGGAGTTCCGGTGCGTTGGTAAATAGCCAATCCTGTCCCATCTTGCTTAAGTCGTTCAGCTTGGTTAAGACTGCGACTATCCGCCCAAACTATACTATTGGTTAGACACTCATGCTGGGCATCCATCACAATCAAGCTGTGCATAGCAGTGCCAAAACCCACCGCTGCAATATCACGCCCTGAAACATCAGCTTGAGCGATCGCCTCTCGCACCGCCCCTAGCACTGCTTCAAAAATTACCCCCGGTTCTTGTTCCGACCATCCCGGCTGTGGCGACAATAGGGGATAACCATAATTAGCCATCCCTTTAATACTTCCCAAGGGCGAAAACACGATCGCCTTAGTACTAGTAGTCCCCACATCAACACCAATAAAACAATCCATCACGCCAAACCCTCCGCGAACCTCTGCGCCCCCTCTGCGTTAAAAAAACCTCCATGAACCAACTCAACCCAATTTTAAGTTGGGTAGATATTGGTTTACCTCTGAACTGGGAACTGAGTCCAAAGCTGAGTTCACGAATGAGCCTGTCAGCTATGAGTTTAGTGGCACGCTAAAAGTGGAGCCAGCCCAGCGAGCTAGCATCTTAGGACTTGATGAACCTTCATTGACATTCACCTACCTAAAGACCTCCTCTAGGAGAGACTTCCACCATGCTAAAAGCACTGACAAGGCAAGTATTAGGGTTGCTTCCCAGTTCCCTCTCCCTATGTACTACCACCATTGTTGTTACAGGTTTGATGCAGACTGCCACCTACGCTCAATACTACAAGCTTGGGTCATTTAAGTTGGAAGGCAACGCCGTATTAGCCAGCCAGGAACCAGACCCGCTACCGCCAAGGCCCATGCCACCAGGCGGTAGTCGGTATTTTGGCAGAAATAGCTGAAGTTTTGCATAACTCCGATGCTCTCAGCAATATACTCTTTTGAGGCAATTTATACTGAATCTAAAACTATAACGTTACAAGCAGGGTAAGAGATGAGGATCAGTTAACTATTTAATAGCTTAGGGGGCGGCAGTGCAGAATCTAATTTTGATCGTGGCTGGCATTTCAGTTGCCGTTGGTATTGTTTTGGGAGCTTTAGTGGTGTGGCTGATTTATATCCAACGGCGACGTGAAGTAGTGGATAGCTTAGTACGTATCAACCATGTAGTCGGTCGTTCCGGTACAGTTGAAATCCCTTTCGATCCCAAGACTCAAGGAAAGGTCTGTGTCAATGTTAAAGGATCTTTAGTAGATTTCGTGGCCTTCACCGACGAACCGAAAGGATTTCGCCAAGGTGACCGCGTGTTTGTTGTCGGGATGAAGGCAAATAAGGTTTGGGTTGTGTCGGAAGACTCTATAGGTAATGTAAAGAATCAATAAATAATGTAAATCATCATGAAAGTTCAACCGCAATTTAAATCCTTCTTAGAGCAAGATGTCGCCGTTGTACAGCTTGCCCAAGTTGACTCAAATCCCTCAGTTAGTACTGAGAAAAACAATCTTGAGGGATTAATTTATACCAGCATCCCGATCGCTCTATCCATCTTCGGACTCATCCTGATGGTGTGGTTTCTCAAGTCCTTTTTGTGCATCTGCAAACCCAACGAAGTCCTGATTCTTTCTGGTCGCAAGCATCGTACCAAGGATGGGCAAGAGGTGGGCTACCGGGTGTTAACAGGGGGGCGGGCAATGCGCATTCCCATTGTCGAAACCGTCAAGCGCATGGATGTAACCACGATGCCAGTCAGGGTAGAGGTGCGGAATGCCTATGCCAAGGGTGGAACGCCCCTGAACATTCAGGCGATCGCCAACGTGAAAATTTCCACCGATCCCTCAGTTGTGGGCAATGCCATCGAACGCTTTCTCGATCGCGATCGCTCAGAACTTGCCCGCGTGGCAAGAGAAACCTTAGAAGGTTATCTACGGGGAGTTGTTGCCACCCTAACTCCCGAAGAACTAAACGAGGATCGTCTCAGTTTCGCCGAACGGATCGCCTCTGATGTCAGCCGAGACCTAAATAAATTGGGTCTCCAATTGGACACCCTGAAAATCCAGAGCGTTTCTGATGATGTAGACTATCTTAAATCTCTGGGACGCAAGCAAATTGCTTTGGTGATCCGAGATGCCGAAATTGCCGAATCCAATGCACTTGCTGAAGCCGAACAGGTGGAGGCTGAATGCGAAGAACATGCTGAAGTTGCCAAAACTCAAGACCGGATTATTGTTCTGGAGAAAGAGAACGAACTCAGAAAAATTAAAGCCAAGCTAGAACAAAAAGCCAAGTCGGAAGAAGAGATCACCACAGCCGCTGCTAAAGAAAAAAGAGCAAAAATCGAACAGCAGCTACAAGCACTGCGTTCTGAGTTAGAACGGCTGCGTCTAGAAGCGGATGAAGTCCTACCTGCCCAAGCCCAACAACAGGCAAAAGAGTTACATGCTAGGGGACAAGCAGCAGGATTTGAAGAAAACGCCAAAGCCGCTGCCTTAGTGAATGAAATCTTCTCCCAAGTTTGGCAAGAAACGGGTAAGGATGCGTCGGAAGTATTCTTAATTCAGCAAATTGAAACCGTATTGCAAGAAGCCGTGCAAATTCCCAAGCGACTTCACCTAGACAAGACCAATGTTATTGATAACGGCGATGGCAAGGCTTTAGCCAGCCTAGTCAACATTTATCCCGAAATCGTTTTACAGTTCCTAGAAAGCGTCGATCACACCCTCGGCATTGATGTAGTAGGCACTCTCAATCAACGGAAATAAGCTAGGGCTGACGCTCTCATCCCCTGAGTAGCCCCCCTGAGTAGCCCCCCTAACCCCCCAACCTTGGGGGGAACCAAATTTACTCTTGCTTTGGGGAGCCAAGGGGGCGAGAGCATAAATTTTAATAGTATCATGAATTGCTTACACCAAAACGAATAGCAACCTCTCCCTTCCCCTCTCTTACCTCTTTCTCTCTCTATTGTCAAGTCAGCGTGTATGAAGGCTAAACACTAGAGACACTACCTTGTCCATGGTATATTTACGGATTTTTGCCCAACCCAGAGAGCCAGTTAAGGCAAATTTGTAAAGTTATCGAGAAGAATAGCAGTTATAAACTTCTATTAAAGTTAACTTAACCTGTTGGCAAAGTAATCGTCAGATGCTGAGAGAAGCAATATCTTTACCATCAATTTCAGACATGATGCAAGCAAAATATTGGCTCTCGGCGTTGAGTTGTTCTTTGGCAATCTCTGCCGTTAGTATAGCCGGAAACGCTCCCCCCGCCTCGGCTAGTTCCTTAGTCAATACCTTAAGTATTCCGGGAGAAACTACGGATTTATTTCCTCTGAACGGGGGCAGTAGTGGTGCAAATGTCAACCGCTTGGGCTTTTTCTCCGACCTTTATTACGATCGCCACAGCAATGTTTACTATGGACTTGGCGATCGCGGACCAGGTGGTGGCCTGATCCCCTATAACACTAGAGTCCAGAAGTTTTCTTTAGATGTTGACTCCCATACCGGGGCGATCGGCAACTTTACTCTCCTAGAGACAATTTTATTTACTCAAGATGGCCAAAACTTTAACGGCTTGAACCCGAAGGAACTCAACGGTGATTCTGGAGTTCTCGGTCGCAGCTTCGATCCAGAGGGATTTGCTGTTGCCCCTAACGGTAACTTTTATATATCCGATGAGTACGGCCCCTCGGTTTATGAGTTTAGTCCGAATGGTGCCTTTGTGCGAGCATTTCAGACTCCCGCTAATATCCTGCCTGTCGTTGGCAGCACTCCCAATTATGTTGATGGTCGCGGCACAATTACCAGCGGACGCCAGGATAACCGAGGTTTTGAAGGGGTAGCCTTGAGTCCCGATGGCACAAAGCTATTTGCCATGCTGCAAGACCCCCTAGTTAACGAAGGGGTATCTAACGAGGGACGCCGCAGTCCTAATCTCAGAATTGTAGAATTTGACACAGCGACAGGTCAAAGTACTGCTCAATACATTTACCAACTCGAAAGTCTTGCAGATATTAACGCTCGCCTTCCTGGAACGAGCAATGATTTCCCAGCAACTTCTCAAGGCCGTAATATTGGCATTAGTGCGATTGTCCCCATTAACGATCGTGAATTCTTGGTGCTGGAACGAGACAATCGCGGTATAGGGGAAGCCGATCCCTTAGGTAGTGTTCCAGCTGCCAGCAAGCGGATCTATAAAATTGATCTGACTGGTGCCACAGATGTCAGCAATATCAGCCTTGCAGGCACTAATACCCTACCATCAGGCGTAACAGCAGTAAGCAAGTCTCTGTTTTTAGACGTTCAAAGTGCTTTAGTCAACGCTGGACAGCCCATCCCAGAAAAGCTGGAAGGTTTAGCGATCGGGCCTAAACTCAAAGATGGTTCCTATGCGTTGCTATTAGGTACGGATAACGACTTCAGCGTTACTCAAACAGGCAGCGGTACTCAGTTTGATGTTTGCACGGATGGCCAAACCACCACTCAAGTCCCCATTGATAGCGGCTGTCCAGAAGGACAGAATTTGCTTCCCGGTTACCTCTACTCCTTCAAAGTCAGTAGTGCGGAACTCCCAGGATTTGTGCCACCCACAAAAGTACCGGAACCCAATGCCTTGGCAGGGTTAGCATTAATGGGTTTAAGTGGTTTCTGGCTCAAGCGGTATAAGCGCAAACCTGCTGATTAATTGATATCCATCACTTTTTGCCCCCCTAGCCCCCCAACTTTGGGGGGAACAATAAAAAGTTTTTATTAAATTTACTCTTTCCCCCCAAGGTTGGGAGGTAGGGGGGCTGAACTTCCCCCAGGATTGGGAGGTTAGGGGGGGCTGAACTCCCC
>DNXU01000593.1:0-3545 GCA_003505715.1 Cyanobacteria bacterium UBA8803
TCCCCAAATTTTCTCTATCGACAGACAATAATCCGCCCTACCAAGATTGGGGGGTCAGGGGGGACAAGTGGGTAAGTCCTGTTAATATTAAACGGGGCTAAAATCTAAATTCTTGAAATTTAATCTCTCGAAACTATCCCGATATCCCGCACCCATCCGGCTAGGTATTTTTCTGATTACCTTGCTCGTCTGCTGGCTGCCTATAGCGGCACCAATATACTTATTGATTCCCGACTCCAACTTAGTCACTATCCTGACGATGGGACTATTGTTTGGAGAATTTTTACTGCTAATCCAATGGTGGGGTCAGAAGGTTTACCAACAACCATACCTTTTAAAACGTTATGGTTTGCACCGAACTAGGCGAAACACTCTAGATCTGCTGAAGGGATTGGCAATTGGTCTATTGTTTGCACTGGGTCTTTTTACATTAGAGGGTTGGTTCGGTTGGCTGAAATTCCAGATGTTTCCAGCAGCACTCCCACGGGTGATTATAGAAGGATTAGCCAGCGCTCTGGGCATTGGCTTTGCAGAAGAGCTGGTATTTCGGGGCTGGTTGTTAGATGAGTTGCAGCAGGATTACACTCAGAGAGTGTCACTTTGGGCAGATGCAATTATCTTTGCCATACTGCACTTTCTCAAACCGCTTTCAGAAATTATTCGCACTCTGCCTGGGTTTCCCGGTTTGGTACTGCTGGGGTTGACGCTGGTTTGGGCAAAGCGCTCCTCCACAGACGCTACGCTAAGACATCATGGCCGTCTAGGTCTACCTATTGGCCTACACGCAGGTTTGGTCTGGGGCTACTACATTATCAATGTCGGGCAATTGGTGCAATATTCTAACCGAGTTTCCCCCTGGATTACAGGAGTTGACGGCAACCCCATCGCTGGTCTGATGGGGTTGCTATTGTTGGGCATTCTGGCTTTCTGGATGAGGAAGCAGTTGCATTGATTTAAGGGAAAGGAGAAATAATTGCTAATGCCCTATTCTCTCTCTATCAAACCTCATCAAGGGGCTCGTCATCATCATCTTCGTCATAATCAGTGTCATCGACTCCCATTAACTCGGAAATTTCCTCTTCATCATCCAGAAAATCTTCCTCGGCATTATCCCGCGCAATGAGACGACCATTGGCTTGTAGCCAATCTAAAAGCGAGGACTCTTGCTTGGCAGGAATGACTTGAGCTAATTGTTCGCGAGGTTCTTCACGCAAAGAAGGGTTGTACATGGGACAATTCAATTACTTAATAGCCAGCAAATTTACTGTAACGCAGGTCTGTTAAGTTTCGTACTAAGGAGTGAGGAGACAGGGGTTAGGGGCCGCATTAACCTAAGTATAAATACTTAAATGTTTTCCCATTCCCTAAAATCATTAGTTTGACACTTCAGGGTGCAAAATGGGGGTTTAAAACAACAACAGCACTCAAGCTAGATTTACTGAGCGATTTCCTCTTAGTAGCGATTTTAATTGGAGCTGCACTGACTCACTCACACCTAGGAATACAGTTGCATAACTCCCAATCTTTTAATTGAGGAAATATCAATAATCTGGTTGGGTGCTGTTGTCGTTTAACGAGACAGATATTAGGTTAAACAGAAATTTTTTACCTCTTAATTGAATGTGGACTCAGTCAGATTATCTGTCAGGGAAGCTTTATTGCTTCAATTATTACTTTACTACTCTCTTTTAAAAGTAAGCGCTAATTTAACAGTATTTAGCTTATTTTAAAATAAGTATAATAAAGCGACAAATAAGTTTACTTATTGTAAGTAAATGCTGGCAAGCACTAGCCTAGCAGTGGCTAAGTGTCCACTAAGGCCAAATTAAGGGAAAACTAACCATCAAAAACCCAAGGCACGAAGGCAAAAGCACTCTCCGTCGAGGCTTGGTCTTATTGCTGCCGCATGGAGGTAGGTAGAGAATTGGTCATCGAGGTTGGAGAGTCCCCAGAAAATTCTGATTGGAAGAATTCTACAGCAGACAAGATTAATCCCGGTCTTAAGTTCGGGTGGGGGAGTACATCGGCTATTACCCCCACTAATATGAAAGCTCCAACAATTGGTAAGATTTTGGGTTTGACTCTCAAGGGAATATGCTCTCCAGGCAGGTTTCTACTAGGACATGACGGCAGAAGTGTCCCACAAGTTCACTACTTGTAGATTATTTATGCCGCACTCCACTAGTGGATATCGCTAGAGGAGGGTGGACTTATGCACTAATACCTGGGTACGTAGTGGTGTAGGCTGTGGGTAAGTCCTAAGTCTTTCCACCCCATTACCCATGCCTATCAAGGCCGCTGAGTGCCACTTCATAAATTGTCTATGACTTAGAAACACTTAACGTCTCTCCTAGGTTAGGTGGGCTGCGTTGGTATCAGTCGATTGAGCAAGTTGCACGTTAACATGCCTGCGCCTGATAAAAGCTTTGTAAATTAACAGTTGCATAACTCGATATCAGCGAGAGATATATCCCTTGTGAAAGGCACTCACAGGAGATTCTTTCGCTATATTGTCGAACTCTGTGAAGTGAGGTGAGAGTGATGAGAACGATAACGAACCCGAACGTTTATTGGCAAAAGTTGCTCGCGCTCGCAATAGTGTGGTTGGCGACAGAGATTTTACTCACTCTCATCGGACTCGATAACCTGGCAGATTATAGCGAGTTTGTCTTCGAGAGGAATAGCATAGTACTGGTGGGTTAATAGCTCCCCACTAACGTCAAAGTCTTGTATTAGCCTGATTTAAACGGTTTTATCCAATGGCGGTGGATGGCCCAGTCGAGGGTGAGACGGGCGATCGCAAAACTGAAAATACTCTCAATTGTCAAAACCCCCAGTAACCAGAAAGTATCAGGTATATATTGGTATCCCTCCGCTGGCGCTAATCCCCGTACTAGCCCAAACGCTAGCACAGCTCCAGCTTTAAGTTGGGGATTTTCCTCATCCCGAATGATGTAGCGGTAGGTGACGCCGAAAAGAAAGCCGCTTAAAGAGGCGATCGCGATCCTGACAAGTAGGTTAACGCCAGCAGTTACGAGTACTTCTCTGAAAACATCGAACTGCTTAGCTAGAACTAGGGCGTTACCGAGTGCGATCGCTCCGTAAGCCAAGGCGAGAGATAAAGCACCCAGGATGCCAGCTTTCAGGGATTCAATGCGCTCAGTGTCTAGGGAGTTAGGAGAGGGGTTCACAAATTGAATCGTTCAAGGTAAAAATCAAGGGCATGATTGAATTATCATAAAGCTTGAAGTCATTTGTTACTGTTTATAAAGCGCGATGGATATTCTGACGTTAGGTTGGGTTGTTGTACTAGTTTTGTTCACCTGGTCAATTTCTATGGTTGTCTGGGCCCGTAACGGTTTCTAGAGGCAGTGTGGAAAATACCTTTGTCACGGTTCTGTTTTTAGCTGCCGCCGGATTATTAGTTCTCGTCAGTGGGAGCATCTTTTATTTAACAGCGGCAGAGTGGCGGGATCGCCGTCGCCAAAATCGGGATAAACGCCTGTAGGCAATTTCCCAGATAAAGAATACAGAAGTTCAGGAGT
>DNXU01000593.1:3556-25380 GCA_003505715.1 Cyanobacteria bacterium UBA8803
GAACTCCTGAACTCCTCCATTCTCAACTCCCTATAAGACGCATACCTACAGTGTAAATTTGGATACTCTAACCTCTAGATTATGGCTTCTACTTATTCATTTGACGTTGTCAGTGACTTTGACAGACAGGAGTTGGTAAACACTGTAGACCAAACGGTTCGGGAAATCAAAAGCCGTTATGACCTGAAAGATACTCAAACAACGGTAGAGTTGGGTGATGAAGCCATTACAGTCCATACGGATAGTGAATTCACCCTAGAGGCCGTGCATACGATTTTGCGCACCAAAGCAGCTAAGCGCAACCTGTCGCTAAAAATCTTCGACTATGGCAAAGTGGAATCTGCTAGCGGAAATCGGGTTCGCCAAGAAATTAAGCTCAAAAAAGGTATTAGCCAGGACATTGGCAAACAAATCACTAAACTGATCCGCGACGAATTCAAGAAGGCACAATCCTCGATCCAAGGGGATGCAGTCAGAGTGTCGAGTAAATCGAAAGACGAATTGCAGCAAATCATGCAGCGGCTCAAGCAGGAAGATTGGCCTGTAGCACTGCAATTTACCAACTATCGCTAGTGCGGTGAAGGCTCCAAGGCAAGAAGGTAAAAGGGTGGTACAGTAAGCTTTTTCAGCTTTTTCAACTGGTTAGTTATTGCTGGCGAGCTGTACTAGAGTGCGTCTGCTGTTAAATTTGAGGAGAGCGATCGCAATGCCACCCATTGAGCGTCAGCGAGAACACCAAGCCAACGAACGGACGTTTTTGGCTTGGTTGCGGACTTCTATTGCTCTCATTGGGTTTGGTTTTGCCCTGGCTCGCTTTGGCCTATTTCTGCGCCAGCTCGAAATTACGGTGACTCAGCAACCACTTCCGACTTCTTCTTTTATCAACTCCCAAAGTTTAGGCATCGGACTGGTGCTGGTTGGCATTCTGATCATTATCCTATCGGTGTGGCGTTACAACCAAGTGTTCTGGCAGATTGAGCGCAACGACTATCAACCCAGCCGTCTGCTGGTTTGGGTAACGGCGGCAATTGTGGCTGTTCTGGGACTTCTGAGTATCCCTTTACTCCTCTGGCGAGAGTATGCTGTTCCCAGAACTCCCACTTCCGGCCCTAGTTCAACTCCTGGTAGAGACGTTCCAGCGAAACGTCTCTACTAATCTGAAACGGAAGTTCCTCCGTATAAATGCTGTATTGGTACTGCTGATCAAAGAGATGGGGTTTTGTCTTGGTAGGGAAGGTGGACTTCATCGAAGAGTAAAGAACTCCTCAGCCGCTGAAGGATGAATGCCGATAGTAGCATCGAAATCTTTCTTAGTAGCTCCCAGCCGGATAGCTAAAGCCAGACATTGAATAATTTCTACTGCTTTTTCACCCACCATATGAGCGCCGACTACTCGATCCGAACTTTTATCAACTACTAACTTAATAAAAATTTGCTCATCCCGGTTAGCCAAACTGTGTAACAAGGGACGGAACTGGGAACGATAACACCGTACCCCTTCACCTAGTCTTTCACGGGCTCTATGTTCGCTCAACCCGACAATAGCCGCTTCCGGATGAGAACTAACCGTTATGGGAACGTATTCATAATAGAGACTACGAGGGTTATTCCCAAATTCAGTATCGGCAAAGGCACGACCTTGAGCAATGGCAATTGGTGTAAAATTCAGTCGATTGGTACAATCACCAACGGCAAAAATATGAGCTTGGTTAGTCCTGCTATACCCATCTACCTCAATGGCACTGCCAGCAACCTTCACGCCGGCTTTTTCTAAACCTAATCCATTAAGATATGGCACCCGATTGGTAGCACAGAGAACGGTATCCACACTCAAGGTGGTTTGGTGTTTTCCTGACAATACCAAATCCAACTCATTTCCCTGCCGTTCAATAGCCTTGACTGCCGTGTTATTGTAAATCTCAATACCCCGGAGGGTCATACCCTCAGTAACTGCAATGGCAATATCTTCATCAAAACCGCAAAGAATTCGGTCTTCAATCATAATCTGCGTTACTGAGGAACCAAGACCCCTCATGATTCCCCCTAATTTCACGGCAATATAATCACAACCAAGCACAGCAAGATGCTTGGGCTGCTGCTGGAGGTTAAACAATTCGCGGGAGGTAATGGCATGTTCAATGCCCGGTATGTCTGCCTTGACATCTTTTCCTCCCACGGCGATTAAAATTTTGTCAGCCGTAATGTGGCGTCCGCCAACTTCTAAGGTATGCTCATCTAAAAAGGTCGCCCGACCCTGAATCAACTCAACTCCTGCTTCCTGAAGCGATTTAGTATGTACTTGGGCGAGACGATGAATTTCCTGCTCCTTAGCGGTAATGAATTGTTGCCAGTCAAAACTACAATCCGTTTCCTTCCAGCCATAACCTGCGGCATTTTCAGAATCCCTAGAGAACTCAGCAGCAAAGGACATGAGCTTTTCGGGAATACAACCTCGAATTACACAAGTACCCCCAACTAAATCCTCTTCGGCAATTGCGACCCGAACACCATAAGCAACTGCTCGTTCTGAGGCAGAAAGCCCTCCTGGCCCTGCTCCAATTACAAAAAGGTCATAATCAAATTGCATAAATGTTTTTACCTAGGATTTTAATAGCCAATATTAGTAATACCCTACTATTTCATCCCTCATCCCTCATCTTTGCTTAAGAGTACGTTTCTTACAGCTTTTGAGCTTGAAGTGAGACAAACAAGCTTCAAGATAGGGACAATCTTCACACTGAAGCTCTACCCCTGGCTTGGCACATCCACAGGGCATATTTAATAAACAATCCTCATGTTTATTGGGCGTAAAATGCTGTCTGAGTTCAACGCTGGCAGCTATATCTCGAAAGTAAACGATAAAATCGCGACAAATCATCATGGTATTAGAGGATTTTAAACACTGACTCTGGTATTGATGGGTGATGGGTGATGGGTAATCGGTAAGAAATTGCTGACCATTACCAATTACCAATTACCCATCACCCATTACCAATTACCAATTACCCATTACCAATTGATTAGATACCCCGTGGTGCTTGCATGTCTGTTGCTGGTGTTGAGCCGAAAAATCCGTAGTAGCCAGCAATTGCAGCCGTTAAGGCATTGAACCAAACATTGTTACCGAAAATTGGCATTAAACCAAACGTTGTGTTAGTGAAGGGCAACAAACCCATGATTGCGATCAAAACATAGGCAATTGCAAAAACACGAAGGTATAACCGCGAACTATTTTGGGTGGTATAGGCAGCAATTCCTAACAGGCCAACCGCTGCGTGTACAATGTTGTGCAACAGATTAGTAGGAAACATCCCAAACAGGTAACCATAAGTGGTGTCATAGGTAACACTGGGAGCATCCAAAGGTACATTAGGCGAAGCCCCAGCAGGTGGCAGTGAAACTAGAGCTGGTATAAATCCAGCTATGCCTAGAACTAGGAAGATTATGCCAATAGTCAGAGCTATGTTGCGTTCTTTCATGTTAATCCCTCATTTTCAAAACTTCATTGAAGTATTCGTTCCCAAAGCTGAACTCGCTTGTTCAAAAGGAAGAAATACACTTTTAGCAAAGTTACAGCTAAATGTTACTCTTCATAGTTAACTAAAAACCTATAGAGAGGATATCTATCAATGGTTAGATTAGCTTTCAATATATTGCTGTGTTTGATTATACTAAATTTTTGTCATCAGATATTTTACAAATGTGCTGCAATCAAAACATATTTCCAATATATAAACTAACAGAAAAAAGACTAATCTAGCTAGAAATAAGCTATAGATTAGAATCTATTAATATCTCAAATAAAACTATGAGAGGGTAAGCTTGAGCAAATAAATATCAGTAGTAGCATTGACAGTAAAGAATTTAGGATTTACGAAAACGCCCCCCTAACCCCCCAAGAAAGGGGGGAACAAGAAATTTCTCCCTCTTTCCTTGGGGGGTCGGGGGGCACAATGTGTAAGTCCTAGAATTTTTACTCATCAAAGATTATCGATGTTACATAAGATATAATATTAATAGAGTAAAAACAGAGCAAAAGGCTTTAACGGGTTACTCGTTGAGCCGCTAATTCAGGGCATCAAGTTTAGAGGATTGCGGGTGCAGAAGCTAAGGGCAGCAGTTGTGTGATATAGCTAAAAGTCTCTTATTAGCTACAATCTGCCTTTTTCACAGCGGTGGGAAAACCCGTATAGTTTTGCTGATGTTGCCGATATCTGGAGTAGGAAGAATGAGAGAACATTCTTCCCAACTCCTGCTGGAAACTAATTAGAGGTAAGAGGTAATGGAAACAGGAGGAATTATGAGTTTTACTCGGCCTCCTAGGCGGTCGAGATACGCAAAAGTGCATCTTTCGCCAAAAGAATCGGCCATTCTCCGGGTGGCAGATGCTTATGGCTTTTCAGAAATTGGAGCTGCTAAATTGATATTGCGGTTGAGAGAGCGCCAAAAGATAGCTGAGGCAAAAATGAAAAACCAATAGAAGGATAAAGGAGTTCAGGAGTTCAGGAATACAGAATAGGAGTAAACTGCCACGCCGCGATCTGAACTCCTCAAGTTTGCTACTTACCTCGACAAATTTCTCGAACTCGAAGAGGAATCGACAATTTGCAGGCGACGGGTAATTGTAGTCATCCCCTCTCCCCAAATCAACACTGCCGAAACCCAGCGAGGTTCTGCTCTCAGGGGCGCTCTACCCACCTTGAAAATACCACCAGCTGGCAGTAACTCTAACTCGAAGTCAGGCGAAGTGGCATAGCGTTCTGGAGTAATCTGTTCTTCTAACGCCGTTCCCAGCAGCAAATTATCCCCTAAAGGTTGTTGGACGATAACATCGAAAGCAAACTGCTGACCGATACGCACCTTTTCCGGTAAAATCACTTGTACCGTCGGCGGATTGGTTCCTGAGGTGACCTGAGAATCCTCCGCTAAAATTTCTGAGGAAACAATTGTTTGGCCTTCGTAGCGCTGGCGCGATCGCAAAGTGGATGCGAGTTTCATCGGAGAACCTTGCCCAGACTGCTCTCCGGTAATATAAGTAATAGTTTCCGCAACAATCGCGTTACCATCGTTTTCCCAAGACTGAAGTTCTGTACGGTAAGTTAACTGAGGATAGCGCTCCCAAAGTTTAGTCAAGGCTTGACCCAAAGCCGTGGAAGTTAATCCATCAGAATTTTTGAAACTAGGACTGTAGAACTTCAGAACACTCTCAAGATCCCGGCGATTGGCTGCCGCATCGATTTGCGTCAGAGTGTCTTTGATCTGGGGTGGTGCGGTTTCGGGAGGTGCAGCGTTTGCCTCAACCGCCGAACCTACGGTTAAACCAAGCGTTAACAGAAAAAACACTGACCCTTTGAGGGAAAAGGACTGAGCTAGGGTAGCGAGAGACTGGGAGAGCCGTTGGCGTAAATTTACCGGATTGCGCATTGAGGGCATCGTAGGAAATAGTTTAATGGAAGAAATTGGGACTTCACTCCTGAAATTAAGAATGCTATACTCGCCAATTTACTACCGATTCTCGATTTTAGCCGAGAGTACAGTTACCTGTAGGAGGAAAAGCAATCTTGGCTGACGCACCAATTCGCTTGCTAATCGCTGCTAGTGGTACTGGAGGGCATTTATTTCCCGCGATCGCTTTAGCCCAACAGTTACCTGATTACCAAATTGAGTGGCTGGGTGTTCCCGACCGTGTCGAGCGATCGCTTGTTCCCGCTGAGTATCCCCTGCACGCAATTACGGTAGAAGGCTTTCAACAACGCTTTGGTCTGGGTACGATCCGCATATTTGGACGTTTGGTTGCTTCCATCCAACAGGTGCGGCGACTGCTGAAAGAAGGGCAATTTGATGGTGTCTTTACCACTGGCGGTTACATTGCAGCACCAGCGATTATTGCAGCACGCTTGCAAGGTTTGCCTGTAGTTTTGCATGAATCTAATGCCATTCCCGGCAAAGTCACCCGTATTTTAAGCCTGTTGTGCAATACCGTAGCGCTGGGTTTTGCCGCTGCATCCAAGTATTTACCCAAAGGCAAAACCATAACCGTCGGCACGCCAGTACGCTCCAGTTTCCGAGAAAAACAGAACCTGGATCTACCCATTCCCGAAAACGTGCCGTTAATTGTAGTCGTGGGCGGTTCCCAAGGCGCAGTAGCGGTCAATAAATTAGTGCGCCAATGCGCTAATGCCTGGTTTGCAGCTGGTGCCTGGATCGTCCATTTGACAGGGGAAAAAGACCCAGAAGCTGGCACCCTTCAGCACCCTCAATATATCGAAATGCCATTTTATCACAATATGGCGGCACTCCTGCAACGCGCCGATCTAGCCGTCAGCCGCGCTGGTGCGGGTTCGCTGACGGAAATGGCGATCGCCAAGACTCCAGCCATCTTAATTCCCTACCCTTACGCTGCCGAAGACCATCAAGCCTTTAATGCAGCTAGTTTTGCCGCAGCTGGTGCAGCTGTTGTTTTTCGCCAGTCTGACTTGACCCCAGAACTGTTGGAAAGTAAGGTGTTGCATTTGATAAAGTCCCCTGAAATCTTGCAACAAATGGCCGAAAAAGCTGGTTCCTTAGCGATAGTTGACAGTGCCGAGCGTTTAGCGGCACTAGTGCGTGAGCTACTAGACAAATCAGTTTCCAGCAGGTCTTAAGTATTTCAGCGATGAATTACTACCTTCGTACCTACAGGTGCCCAACTATATAGCCAACGAGCCTGAGGCACCCGCAAGTTGACGCAGCCATGACTCACAGGCGTACCAAACCGATTATGCCAGTACGCACCATGTACAGCGTAGCCGCCAGAGTAGTACATGGTATAGGGAACATTGGCAACGTTATAACCACGACCGCGCATCCGAGTCCTGCGCAGCTTGGAGCGAATGGCGAAGGTGCCAACGCGGGTAGGAGTGCGTCGCTTGCCAGTGGAAACGATAAACGTTCGTACCTTAGTTTTGCCATTCCAAGCAATTAACCGCTGCTCGGACAGGTCGATTTCAATCCAGCGTCCCGTGCGTTGTTGTCGGGCAAAAGCGGGAAGAGACCAAGGCCATAATGCCAGGATACTCAGGATCAAACCGAGCCAGAATGTTTTTGAACGAAGCGTTTTGAGAGAGTTGCGATCGCTTTTCATAGGATGTCCTGGGGTATCGGTATTGTAGAGGAGATACGATACGGGCTAACTCATTCGACAGCTTCATAATAGTACTGCGATCGCTTATTCCAAAACCATAGTTCCATTTCTCACCTGGCTGAACCCCTAAGCTCCTAAACTTCTGAAGTCCTAAGTTTTTTATACCCAAAGCTGGATAGAATCAGAAGCTAGCTCAAGTAATGTTAGAAACCAACGGTAGCTACCATCAGCACTAGCTCCTTGGTTCTCCTTATAATCCATACTTGAGATGAATCGTTTCAAGGAATTATCCCTCAAAATACGTTTTTTCCTGGGGTCACTCTTTTATCTAACCTACGCCCCCTATGCCTTTCTCTACTCGCGTAAACGCGATCGCATCGAACGCCAATTTCCGCGACCCCAAACCGAGGAGACCTTTGACCGACCCGGAAAAGTACTTCGAGCCGATCCGACAGTCCGAGGAGGTCGCTTTTACTTCGAGAAAGCTGAGTTGGAAGTGTCTTTTTTGACTCCGGATCTCGTGCGAGTTGAGTGGTTTCCCGGTCTCCCTCCCATTCCTTATGCCCTCTCCCGTACCGATTGGCCGGAAGTAGAAACCATGTTAGAGCAAGGAGACGAGGGTTGGACGCTATCGAGTAAAATTCCTATCCCAGATACCGCTAATACCTTGAACGTGAGCGTTAGCCTAGATGGCAGTTTAAAATTCTCCAACTCCAACGGACAAACCCTTAGGGAAGAACTGCCCCCCCAACGATCGGGTGAGGGGTGGACGCATCAAGCTCGACTGCGAGAAGACGAACGCATCTACGGTTTAGGAGAACGAGCCGCGCCTCTTAACCTCCGTGCCGCTAAAGATGACCAGCAACAACCGAAAGGCTTCCGGATGTGGAACTACGACGCCGCAGGAATGTACGGGCCGGGTTCAGATCCGATGTATATCTGTATCCCTGTCTACTTGGGTCTTCACTCCTCCGGTAGCTACTTGATATTTTATGAAAACAGCTATGAGGCAACCTTTACCTTTGAAGAGGTTGCCACAGCTGCTTTTGCAGGGGGAGCCTTACGTTACTACGTGACTGCGGGAACACCTGCTCAATTATTGGAACGCTATACAGAATTAACAGGACGCTCCCCACTCCCTCCGCGCTGGGCCTTAGGCTATCACCAATCTCGTTGGGGATATCGTACTGAAGAAGCAGTTCGAGAAACTGTAGCCGAATTTAAATCCCGCGACTTGCCCTTGAGTGCTATTCACCTAGATATTGACGTTCAAGTTGGTTTCCGCGCCTTCAGTATCGATCCAGATCGCTTTCCCCAACTACCTGCATTTATTAGAGAACTCACTACCGAAGGCGTGCAATTTATCACCATTCTCAACCCCGGCATCAAGTACAGCCGCCACAGCAACCTATTTCTAGAAGGAATGCTGCTAGATGCCTTTTGCAAACTGCCCAACGGTAAGCTAGTAGTTGGTCCGGTGTGGCCGGGGTGGTGTGTTTTCCCAGATTTTACTAACCCAGTAGTCCGCAAATGGTGGAGTCGGCAGTACGAATATCTCCTTGATGTAGGCGTAAATGGGTTCTGGCACGATATGAATGAGCCAGCTGCCTTTATCTTGTGGGGCGATCGCTCTTTACCCAAAGTAACGCAGCACTTTATGGAGGGTAGAGGGGGCGATCATTGGGAAGCCCATAATGTTTATGGCTTCCTGCAAGCTAAGGCAGCCTACGATGCTTTGTGCGGATACCGACCGCAACAACGCCCCTTTATTGTCTCCCGTGCGGGTTGGGCAGGGTTGCAGCGCTACGCTTGGACTTGGACTGGGGATATTGAGTGTACCTGGGCGGCGATGCGGCAAACGGTGGCGACAGTCGTGGGGTTAGGACTTTCTGGAATTCCCTATAGCGGCCCAGATATCGGCGGCTTTCAAGGTAATCCCTCAGCTGAACTTTACCTGCGCTGGTTCCAGATGTCGAGTTTCCTCACCTTCTGTCGCACCCACTGTTCCAATAACGTGGAATACCGCACGCCTTGGACTTATGGCGAACCTTACCTGAGCATTATTCGTCAATTCTTGGAATTGCGCTATCGGCTGCTGCCGTACTTGTACACTCTGAGTTGGGAAGCAACCCAGAAGGGATATCCCCCAGTTCGTCCCGTATTTTGGTCTGACAGCGAGGATGCTGCACTGTGGGATGTCGGTGATGCCTTCTTGTTAGGCGATGGGCTGCTGGTGTGTCCGATTTTTGAGGAGGGAGGGCGATCGCGTCAAGTACGCCTTCCCAAAGGACGCTGGTATCATTTCTGGGATGACGGAGTGATAGAAGGTGCCCAGCAGGTTACTCTTGATGCCCCTCTAGAGCAAATTCCTTTACTGGTAAGAGCTGGCAGTATTCTGTCTATGGTAGAAGACCATAAATTGATTCTCCACCTCTATCCCCCTGTGGCAGGTAGCAGCGCAGGATACCTCTATAGCGATGCTGGAGATGGATATGGAGAATGGCGCTTAGATCGCTTCTACATGATGCGGGATGAGAAGGGTTTAAAACTAATTTGGGAACAGCAAGGTGATTATGCTTTTCCTTACAAGGGTGTTCAACTCCAAATTCACGGTTTCAAGCTGCAACAAGCATGGGTTGATGGTGCAGAGGTTGCTTGCCAAGACAATTCTCTAGAGTGTTATCCCTTTGGGGAAGTTTACATAGGGCTTGCGGAATAAGTCTTTTGGTGGGGGTAGGGTGTAGGAAAAATTGACCAGCACCTCACCCAATTCAAAACTCAAAACTCTACCCCACACCCTACACTCGTTATTCTTCCTCAATTTGCTGCTGTCGTTTCAATTGGTTCAATTGTGCTTCTTGATGTGCAAGTAGCTCATTGGCCTTTTCTAATTGTGCTTGTGCTGCCTTTAACTTGGCTTCCGTTTCCTCAAGTTGTTGTAGAAGTCTCTGCTTTTCTGGACCCAATTCTTGCTCTAAGCTTTGGATTCTATCGCGACGTGCTTCCATTTCTGCTCGCTGGCGGGTCAAATCCTGGCTTTGTGAAGTTAGGTCTCTGCGCCACTCTTCAGTAAGCTTTACTTCTTCCTGTAACAATTTTGGGGTAATTCCAATGGTCAGGTATTCCTGTATAAACTCCAAAACCCAGTCTTTGGCAGGTTTAATACTCAGAACTTCTTGAGTGTCAGAAAGCTCTACCAACACCAAAAATTCTTCGTTAAGGGAGTTGGTGTTGGCCACCATAACACTTTCTGGGTTGATGAGTGCCCAGCAATTTTCAGATTGTTGGCGGGCGATCAATCTGAGTTTCACCCCGCCTACACTCTCATTCTTTTGCACTTGGGCCAGGTGTAGCATTGCCTGTTAGTTGTTGATTGTTAATGGTTAGAAACGTTGTAAAGAGGCGAGCCTGTTTACAGTCGATTAACGCGATCGCGCAAAATCTCAGCTTGCTTTTGCGCCTCTGTCAAAGCCTGCTGGGCACCCTGCACGACTTCAGCGCGGGCTTTGCTGACAAAGTTCTGATTCGCCAGACGAGTAGAAAGGGATTTGACTTCCAGTTCCACTTTGCCTAAGTCTTTTTCTAACTTAGCTCGCAGAGCGTCCACATCGATAACACCGGCAAGAGGAATCAGAACTTGGACGGTGCCTGCGACACCTGCCATGGTGGTCTTGAGTTCTTGGGCTAGCGCTGGAGTAATTGTCAAAGTCTGCACCTCTGCTAAGTCTTGAATGTAATACCGACCGAACTCCAAAATTTGGCGTTCACGAGGGTTCTCACTTTGTAGAATAACCGACACCTTTACGCCTCGCTTAATCCCTGCTTCTGCTCGGAGGTTGCGGATCGTGCGGATCGTGCCAATCAATAGATCGAACTGTTGTTCCAATTCTGGGTCAATTAGCGAGAGTGGGGAGGGGGGGAATTGTTCCTTTGGTTCCTCCTGTTTCTCACCTTTAGCATCCAGCGCTTGGGGATAAGGTTGCAGCGCTAAAACCTCCTCCGATTTTTGCGTGAGCGTGTGCCAGATTTCTTCAGTGATATGGGGCATAAACGGATGCAGCAGTTTGAGAATTCCTTCCAGCACGTAGGCTAGAGTTTGTTGAGCAACCACCCGCGACGGAGCCGTTGCCTGTTTTCGCAACCTGGATTTAACAAGTTCAATATACCAGTCGCAGAAGTCACCCCAGACAAATTCATATAGCCCCTTTGCTGCTTCTCCGAGACCGTAGGTGTCGAGAGAATCACAAGTTTGACCCACCACTTGATGGAAACGGGAAACAATCCAGCGATCGCTCAACTCCAATGTTGAGGGTGACGGTTGACCCAATTGCTGGGGTGTCTTGCCATCCAGATTCATCATCACGAAGCGAGCAGCATTCCACAATTTGTTAGCGAAGTTACGGGACGCCTCCACTGATACCGACTCATCCGTTTTGCGATTATACTCCAATCGGATATCTTGACCAGCACCTGCTACTTCCCTGATTAGGGTGTAGCGCAAGGCATCTGTGCCATATTTTTCAATCAGAATCAGGGGGTCGATGCCATTGTTGGCAGATTTTGACATTTTCTTATTGTTTTCATCCCGAACTAAACCGTGGATGTAAACCGTTGCAAAGGGCATTTGACCCGTAAAATGTCCTGCCATCATCGTCATCCGAGCCACCCAGAAGAAAATGATGTCGAAGCCGGTAACTAGCGTAGTTGTGGGATAGTAAGTTTTTAAGTCAACTGTTTCATCCGGCCAGCCCATGGTTGAGAACGGCCACAATCCTGAAGAAAACCAGGTGTCGAGAACATCAGGATCTTGAACTAATTTGACATTATTGCCAAATTGTGATATGGCTTTTTGGTGAGCTTCCTCCTCGCTGCGAGCTACGATCAAGGGCGTGTTGTCGGTAATTTCTCCATTTGTTTCACTAACTGCATACCAGGCCGGAATTTGATGCCCCCACCACAGTTGGCGGGAGATGCACCAATCTTTTAGCTTGACCAACCAATCGCGATAGACCTTCCGCCACCGTTCTGGTACGAACGTGGGAGAATTGTGCTGGTCAAGGAATTCCAAAGTCTTATCAGCAAGGGGGCGAATTTTGACGAACCACTGAGTTGATAGTAGGGGTTCAACGGGGACTTTGCCGCGATCGCTATAGGGAACTGTATGCTTGTAATCCTCCACCTTGACGAGGCAGCCATCAGCCTCTAGCCGCTTGACGACATTTTGGCGAGCGTGAAATCGGTCTTGCCCCTGGAATGGCCCCGCATTCTCGTTGAGCGTGCCATTCTTATTCAAAATATTGATGAAGGGCAGCTTGTGGCGCTGACCCATCTCAAAATCATTGGGGTCGTGGGCAGGAGTCACCTTCACGCAGCCCGTACCAAAGGTAGGATCGACCAACTCATCCCCAATAATTGGAATCTCTCGCCCCAGAATTGGCAGGGTTACGGTTTTACCAATTAAATATTGATAGCGTTCATCTTGAGGATTCACCGCTACTGCTGTATCCCCCAGCATGGTTTCCGGTCGAGTGGTCGCCACTTCCACAGCACCGCTGCCATCGGTGAAGGGATAGCGAAAATGCCACAGATGCCCGTTAACTTCTTTGTTTTCCACCTCCAAATCCGAGACGGCAGACTGGGACTCCGGACACCAGTTGACCATGTACTCGCCCCGGTAAATCAGTCCCTCATCATAGAGTTGGACAAAGGCTTCCACCACGGCTTTGGATAAGCCTTCATCCATAGTGAACCGTTCCCGCGACCAATCCACCGACACGCCCAAGCGCCGCAGCTGGTTAACAATCGTGCTACCGGATTCAGCCTTCCACTGCCAAGCCCTTGCCAAAAATTTTTCCCGCCCCAAGTCGTAGCGAGTTTGGCCTTCTTGTTTAAGTTGCTTGTCGAGAATGGCTTGCACTGCGATACTGGCATGGTCGGTTCCGGGCAGCCATAGGGTATTGCGCCCTTTCATCCGGTGGTAGCGGACTAGGGTATCTATCAGGGCACTCTCAAAGGCGTGACCCATGTGCAGGCTACCCGTCACGTTGGGTGGTGGAATGACAATACAATAGGGTTCGCCACTGTGTTCTGGGTTGGCTTTGAAGACTTGGTGTTCTTCCCAAAACTTCTGCCACTTAGCTTCAGTGGTGGTGGGATCGTATTGAGTTGGCAGGGTGGGAGTAGTTGCAGTCATTCTGGAGAGTTGAATTTTACCTAAAATTGTGCCATATCACATGAGGAGCTTTCGGAATTAGCTACCAAGATAGTTTTCAGGGGTCAGTGGTTTTTTCTACTGACCTCTGATATCACTATGTACTGCTAGTCAGAGTTTAAATCAGCAATGGGTCACCTATTTTATTTAGCTTAATCGCTGGAAGCCTCGTGGTGTTAGAGATAGGGATGAGGGGGAGAGGGGGAGAGGGGGGTGATGGTAACTATTTAATTTCCTATTCCCTGTTCCCTATTCCCTATTCCCTATTCCCTATTCCCTATTAGCTTTAGATTGAGAAATTTCTCGCCGCAATCCCTGAGCTGCGTCATCAAGTTGATCTAAGGCGCTATTAGTTTCTCGTAAAGCATCTACGGTTTGATGAGAAGCTTGAGAGAGCTGTTCCATTGCTTCACTAATTTGTTGTGCTGCGTCTGATTGTTCTTCCACGTTGCGACTAACTTGCTCAAATCGGGGCGGGAGGCTTTGCACTTGATTGATGACTTTGGCAATTTGATCGCTAATCTTGCTAACTCGGTCAACACTAGCACCTACTGAATGATTAAATTTGTCCATCTCCATCACCCCAACTGATACCGCTGATTGCATATCTTTGACGATTTGCTCAATTTCTAAGGTGGCAACTGCGGTTTGATTGGCAAGCCTTCTAATTTCTCGCGCTACTACAGCAAATCCTGCACCATATTCTCCGGCTTTTTCGGCTTCAATTGCGGCATTTAGTGATAAGAGGCTGGTCTGATCGGCTACTTTGGTGATGGTAGTAACCACGTTATTAATATTACCAGCTTTGTTATTCATCACTCCTAACTTAGAGGAGATAGAATTGGTGGCTTCGGTTAGCTGGCGCATGACATTTTCCATCTCTGCTAGCTCATCCTGGCTATCATTGGCGGCATGGGCAGTAGATTGAGCCATGCCACCAACCTGCTCCATGGTTTTTACTAATCCTCTAGAGGTGTTGGCAATTTGTTGAGCGGTAGCTTTGACTTCATTGGTGGAGGCAAGCTGTTCAGCAACGGTGGCTTCTAATTCCTTACCTGATGCGGCAATTTGGGTAGCAGATGTGGTCATTTGGACGACCGATTGTTGTAGGCGTCGCACCAAGGCATTACCGAGATACTGTCCCAATAGTAGTGCTATTACCGGACCTATTAACAGGGCAGATACTGACAAAAATTGAGCTTGGCGAATGCTCCGTGCTGAGTCTTTTTCGGCTTTATTAGCTACATCTTCATTGATTTTTAATGAGTCTACAATAGATTGAGTTGCTGCTTCAAAAGAAGTTCGATTTGCTTGAGCGCGATCGCGAAGCTGATCCAGAAGCGTGACGGCTTTTCGAGTGGTATCTAGTTCAGGCGAGTTACTTTTAGCCTGACGCAGTAATTCCGTCTCTCTAGCATAGGGATGTAAAATTCCTAAAGCTTCAAATTGCTGGTTAAGCTTGAGAAACTCTTCATGGTCATCTTTCCATTTATTCCAGTTGTCCAGCAGTTTTTTGTAATTTCTATCTTCTTCTTCAGTGCGAGGCGTGGTTTCGTATTGCTTAAACCCTTCATCAATCTGTTCCCAGGCTTTTTTGATGCGAGCTAATTCCGTTTGCCGTTCTTGCACAGTTAGTCCTGGAACTAATAAAACCCGCTCGGAGGACTCAATTTGAGTTTGCCCTTCATTGACTTTCCATAATCCCACCAAACTTGGTATGCTATTATTGCTTAATGTATTAATATTACTGCTAAGGCTAATGGTTGAAATTAAGCCAACTAATGAGACAATTAGCACCAGTCCTCCCATCAGGATAAAGCCGGCCATAATGCGGCCTTTTAGGGATTTATCTTTAAACACGTTTAGCATAATGACTTGTCTGCCTTGTTACTTAAAATGATTGAGATGGACGGCTTACGCAGCTAAAAGAGATATATTAGTCATGGTGCGTTACGCTTCGCCACCCTACGAATAGGGTTAACTAAAGGGGGCATTTAGCTTTTGAATTCGTTGCTGTAGTATTTCGGCTCCAATGCGATCTCCCCGATGTTCTTTCAGAAGTGCGAGTTGCATTAGGGCTTCATAACTATGGGGATTCAGGTAAAGAGCTTTACGGAAATATTGTTCAGCTTGGCTATATTCAGATTTTGATTGGTGTAGCGTACCAAGTAAAGTATAGGCTTCATCATTAGTAAAATCCTGCGTTAAATACTCTTGGCAATGGGTAATGGCTGCTTCAATTTGTCCTGTATCTGCTAATTCTTTAGCCAAAGTAAGGCCGGAACTAGATGGAGTATTAATAGTTTCTGGAGGAGGTGATTTAGAATTAGGAGGTGGGGAGGCTCTGGCTGGCAAAGGGATAGGCTGTTCTAGGGTAGGTGGCTCCTCCGTGGGCCATGGTTGGTTGTAGGATACATGCCAGTTTCTGGAGAATTCAAATTCTGGGGTAGTGGTATTTTCTGGTTGAGGAGATTGGGATTGGATGCTCTCAGCTTTTTGGTAGGCAAAGGTGAAAGATTCCCGCATAGGCGTAAAGCGATCGCTAGGAATTTTTGCGGTTTCAGAAGCGCCGACAAAAAGTAGACCTTTAGGAAGTAAAAGACGATCGAGGATATTTAGAACTTGCGTGCAGGCATTTGGTTCTAAATAGATCAGGAGGTTGCGGCAGAAGATAATATCATACTTAGTTGCGGTAGTGGCAAAGGCATTCAGTAGATTCCCTTGCTGAAAGTTTACAATAGTGCGAATCGGTAAAATTAATTCATAACCCTCTGCTGTTGATTGAAAATAACGGTTTTGGTCAATCCACGGTTTCCCCCGAAAGGAATTTTTACCATAAACTGCTCGTTTAGCTTTGGCGATCGCGTATTTGCTAATATCCACCGCATCAATTTTAAACCGGTAGGTAGGTAGGCCAGCTTCTAAGAGTGCGATCGCCATAGAGTAAGGTTCTTCACCACTGGAGCAAGGCACGCTTAACAGATGTAGTTTTGACAGGTTAGATTGCGGCTGCCAGTTGGTGCGAACGTAGTTAAGGAGGAAATCAAAGGGCTTACGATCTCGAAAGAAATAGGTTTCAGGGACAATAATTTGTTCAACGAGTTCTTCAAACTCTTGGGTGGAGGTTTGTAGAAGATTGAAATAAGCTTTCAAATCAGATAAACCACAGATGGCTTGGCGAGTTTCTAAGGCTCTAGAAATCTTCCGTGAGCCAATGATGCGAGGATCAACTCCAATTTTCTGGCTTAACAGGCGTTCAATAGCTTCTAAGCTCATCTGTAGATCGCTCTCCCGCTGGTGCTAGATAAAATCGCTGGGCATCACTAAATAACTGCTCCAGATGAATTTGCTGAATCATACCTTTCTGATCGAGGATTATGCCCCCTAAGTAAGGAGCTTGGTTCATTTGTACATGGGAATCTACCAAATCAGCTGTTGATTTTTTTAAGGTATGAATGATTCGTTCAGCCATCAAACCAATATATTGTAAGTTAGAGTCTTGCTGGGAAGATTTAACCATAATGATGCGTGTACTAAGATGATAGGAGCTTGGTGTCCCTTGAATCAGATGGCAAAGGTCAATTACAGGGGTAATTGTACCCCTATAGTTCAATACCCCTGCGACATAATTAGGAACGTAATAAATTTTTCTGAGAGGAACTCTAGGAATGACTTCAGCCACACGCGAACTTTCAATAGCGTAGGAATCTTGCCCTATATAAAATAGTAACATTAACATAGTTCTAATTACCCATTAGCTATATACTCATTTAATTTAAAAAAATCAACTAATTTTTCGAGGGGTGTATCTGCGTCAGTAGGAGTTGTTGATTCAATCTTTTGAATAGTGCTGGGTTTCAAATATTGAAACACGTCGCGAGTCAAAATTAAAGTAGCATCTCCCGGCAAAGCTGAAATTTCACGGACATACCGATGGAGCCGCGACTTGGCAAAGTTAACCTGGAAACAAGCACGCTTGAGCAGACGCTGCCGGATATTTTCATAAAGATTGAAATTCTCTGAAGCTAACGCTCCAATTTCTAAATTCAAGAGGATGGGAATAACATCCGGATTTTCTTCTAAAAATAGCAGGCTACCCTCCCGATTATAGGCAGCTATGCCTTCCATTCCTAAGCTGCCAATATCTGCAAGCGCCAAAATTATCGCTACAGTTGAGAGGGGACGATCGGAGTCATAAAGAGCGGGTTGATAAATTGCTTGCTCGGATGGATCGTAAGTGCATATAGTGGCAGCGATCGCTTCTTGGATCAGAGACAAGTCTGCATCAGTAAATCTTGCCGAGTCATCAACGCCATGCTCTTGTAATTGTTGATTTAATCTTTGAATATAATCTAACAATTTCTGAACCGTTAACGTTTCACTTACTCCCGCTTCACGCCTTCTAGAAGTATGAGGCTGGGTTTGGGGAATAAAAATCTGCACCATATCATGAGCAACAGCGCACAGTTCCAGCAACAGCTGCATCCTTGCCAGATAGTCGGATGTTGCCTTGTCTGCTGGAGATGCTTGCCAGTAAGGAGCAATTGCTTGGAAAATGATATTGGCTCGATGCTGTACCCCTGATATATGTGCGCGAGTGTGATAATAAAGCTGCTTAGTAGCAGCTTCGCGGTCGATTTCTGGGAGGACAAAGGTTTTTACCCTAGCAACCGTTTGGGCAAAGGTACTAGGAAGCTGTTCCATAGGGAATAGGGAATGGGGAGAGAATGATTTTCATTCCGCGAGTTGTGAAGGATTGAGCCTGGTGCCTAGTGCTTTGAAGGCAGAAGGGGTGAAGGCTGCTATGCAGAAAGAAAGAATGGTTGTACAGTAAGCTTTTTATCCTTTTTCAACTGGATACTTATTGCCGCCACACTGCACTAGCTTGAGCGAGGAAGTAGATTTTGCACCTGCGCCTATCTAAGGCTAGATTTTAACAATAAAAAAATCAACTTTAGCAGTGTTGGCTTTTCTGTCTTCTATCCTAAGATAGAAAAAATACCCCGACAATAGCACCATAGGGGTATTGGCTCAGCAGGTTGCTTGATGTATCACCTTGGAGGTTATTAGCGATCGCTTAAGGTAGTATCGTCGCCGTTGGGACAGATACCTTGTACGATTAGAACTGAGCAGGGTACTTGGTGGACAACGTAATTGCTGACACTGCCCAGGACGATTTCTGTCAGACCTCGACGGCCTCTACGACCTAGCACTACTAAGTCAGCGCCCCAACTATTGACCAGTTCCCGAATTGCGCTTCCGGCATCTCCGATTTTGCAATCCCATTCTGCTGGTACTCCCTGCGCAGTTGCTTTCTGACTATAATCAGCCAGCCATTTAGTTGCTACCTCGGTGTCTTTCCGCAACTTTTCCTGCATCAAGCGGCTGAAGTCGATCAGCTCTCTACCCAATATATCTCCATAGGTGCCCACTCCTTGAGTGTCTATAGGTAGGCAATGAAACACCATTAGAGAAGCTTCTTCTCGTATGGCAATTTCCAGTGCTTGTTCAAAAACTGTATCTGCTTCCGGCGAACGGTCAATTGCCACCAAAATTTTGCTATACCTCATCCTTCATCCTTTCAAAGTAAACTGCTCTAACCTATCCATCCCTTTTTCAATTGATGCCATATCGGTGGCGTAGGAAAGGCGGATGCAATTATCGTCTCCAAAGGCGATGCCAGGAACTGTTGCTACTTGCTGAGATTCTAGTAGGGCGTTGCAAAACTCCAAGGATTTTAAACCTATCTTACTGATGTCAACAAATAAATAGAATGCCCCATCGGGTTTGGGACAGCTGAGTCCGGGAATGGCGTTGAGACGCTCAAACATTACCTGTCGCCGTAAGGCAAATGCTTGGCGCATCTCTTCTACGCAGTCTTGGGAACCTTCTAGAGCTGCGATCGCGCCATACTGGGCAAAGGTGCAGACATTAGAGGTGCTGTGGCTTTGAATGGTTGTCACTGCCTTAATCAGTTCTACTGGACCTGCTAGATATCCCAACCGCCATCCTGTCATTGAGAAAGCTTTAGCAAACCCGTTGCTGATAATGGTGCGATCAAAGATTTTTGGCCCAACAGCTCCAATACTCAGGTGGGTAGTACCGTCGTAAATAATCTTCTCGTAAATTTCGTCAGAAACTACTAAAATATCATGCTCAACAATAACTGCCGCTAATGCCTTAATTTCTTCGGGGGTATAAACCATACCCGTGGGGTTAGAGGGAGAGTTAAGGACAAAAAGCTTAGTTTGGGGCGTAATTGCTGCCCGTAGCTCGTCGGGGGTAATTTTATAACCTGTGGAGGCATCGGTCGGTACAATAACTGGAGTGCCATGGGCCAGCTTCACCATTTCCGGATAGGACAGCCAGTAGGGAGCTGGCACGATCGCTTCATCTCCAGCTTCTAGGAGTGCTAGCATCAAACCGAAGAGAGAATGCTTACCGCCGTTAGTGACGATGACGTTTTCAGCTTGGTAATTCAGGCCGTTCTCTTCCCGCAATTTCCGAGCGATCGCCTCCCGTAGCTTCGGTTCTCCAGCTGCTGGCCCGTACTTGGTTTTCCCTTCATCCAGGGCTTTTTTAGCTGCCGTCTTGATATGGGCTGGGGTATCGAAGTCTGGTTCTCCGGCGCTGAAACTACAAACATCCAAGCCTTCTGCTTTCATGGCTTTGGCTTTGGCGGAGATTGCCAGTGTCAGGGAGGGAGAGACTTGACCAACTCGTGCTGCCAGTTTCATGAAAAAATCCTCAAATTTGGAAACCGTTGCTACGCGAAAAGCTGACAATGTATTAGTTTCTCAGACGTAAGTGGCAATACCCATCTAGATTGGCTTTTTTTAACGTTTCGGCTCTCCCAGATCTGGTTGATAAGTTAATCTAATGTATGGTAATTGGTCAGTAATTTCTCACTGATTACCCATTACCCATGACTCTCAACAGAAGTTTATCTCTTTGGACTTTTCTTAATTTTTTTAATTGTTGGACTGCCCCGATCTACTAAGTGTAAACAAATCTGTGAAGTGCAGTGCTGGGAAAGTATGAACTTAAGTTAAAGAAAAACTACAAAATATATCTTTCCTAAAATGATGTGTTTTTTGAGGTTTTCCCACCTTCAGTCCCTTGAGAGTTGAATTAGTATTTTCATCAATATGTTGCTTTTAATATAGGATGTTGCCAATGCTAGAGGTTGAACGATACTACCGAATCCTCGATTTAGAGCCGGGAGCTTCACCGGAAGAAGTACACCAAGGCTACCTCGATATGACTTGGGTGTGGCACCCCGATCGCTTTGTCGGTCATCCCCGCCTCAAACAAAAAGCGCATCACAAACTTCAAGAACTCAATGAAGCTCATGAGCGACTGCGCTCTTGTCAACCAACTCGGTTATCTAGAGATTTACACCCTAAGTGGACATCTCAGACATCCCCACCTTCTGATAACCCATCCTCATCACCAGGTTTATCCAAACCTCAAGCAAACCGAGCTGGCATGAGAGACAACAAACAAACTGTAAAGAACGTTAAGCCACCCATTTCTGTCAAAACCAGCAAGCTTGATGATTGGTTGGATTAACTGACACACCAAGCAAAACGACTAGTTCTACAGGTGGGTATGACACTATATAACAGGGTATGACGGTTAGCTTGATAATGCTAACATCACCGATCTCGCCCGTTAATGCTCAACCGTCTGCTCCCAACCCAGTCAAACCATCATCCTGAAAAGCTACCAACCTATAGACTGGGAATACTTAGCCTAATTCTGATCTTAGTGGTACTGGAAAGTCTTCAGAATGGCCGGATAACGGGGGTGAGTGTAGTATCAATAGTGTTTGGTATCAGTATTTTGTTACCAGCACCGAGAGGGTTACTTCTGGTACTGGGGATGTTAGTCCTCTGGTTAGGAACTTCATTTGTTGGTAGCGACTTGCTAGTGCTACACAAGACAATCCTGTGGGGTGGTGCCAGTGCCAGTGGTATCCTAGTACGGAGCTTTCTACTACGCCTAGAGTGGGAACGGGCAGCACAAACCGTACTTAGTACGCTCATCGATTCCGACATCAAGGCTACTTCTAAAATCCTCCTGGAGCGAGTTGTTAGTAAACTGCGCTACTACACCCGTGCCGATGCCATCATTGCTCTGCGGGAACTTGGGAGTTAATCAAGCGCTGCGGCTTTCTTTCCCTCAAATCCTCTTATCGTACTAAAATCGGTCGTCGCGTACCCGTTGAAGTCACGATCAATTATCTGAAATTTAGAGGGAAGGAGTATCACTGTATTTTTGCCCTTGATATCACCCAACGGCAGCAAGCTGAGCAGGACTTGCTGCAAGAAAAGGAAAAGTCAGAACAATTGTTACTCAATGTCTTGCCCGCTGCGATCGCCAAGCGCTTAAAACGAACACCAGGTTTAACTTTTGGTGGGGGTCTGGGGGAGGCTATAAGTCCCACGTCCTACCCCGATAGGGGAGGCGTGGGATACATGGACATCA
>DNXU01000308.1:0-3583 GCA_003505715.1 Cyanobacteria bacterium UBA8803
TCCCTCATCCCTCATCCCTCTTCAACAAACCTTAATATTTTGAGCTACCAGCCAGTTGCCCCCTAAATTGAGATCTGCCCAAACCATCAGCAACTGTTGGTCGCTCAAGGTTTGTAATTGCTCATCGATGTGGGATTGCAACGTAATTAGCGTCCAAGTCTGACCAGCCCAAGAAGTAGGTTCTAGGAGAGTAATTTGATAATCCTGCTCGGCACGGCGCTGGAAAATGCCAGTGCAACAGATTGAAGATGAGGGGGTAGGGTGTGGGGGTGTGGGAGTGCCATTAAGCATTTCTCCCTTACTTTCCTTCTCCAGATTGCCCGTTGCCGGATAATCTTCTGGATGATTCAAGTAATAACGCTGCCAGTAAAGCCACTGGGGATGGTGGGGAGGTAAATTAAATAGGGGGATTAGGACGGTTGGGGCAACAGTATCTTGTAACAAAGCTTCTTGAAGATACCTGACTGGTAAATCTCTGGGTTGACAGTTGGCTTTGACACACAAGGCGGCTGCCATTCCCGCAGCTTGACCGATGTTCATTACCACAGGTTGCAGGCGAGTCGAACCATTAGCAATGTGAGAAACAGAAATATTTTTTTCACAGGCGAGAAGACCATCAGTTGATATCGGCACAAAACAACCATAGGGAATGGTAAAGGGCGTTCCCGTCCAACGACCTCCCCAGCGAATTGATTTTGGTGCTAAGGGGAAATTGACGCCGGGGTAGTGATGATCGTTGGCATAGTTTCCCAAGGCGATCGCATTGACCTCGCCGGACGTATCTACTGGTAAAGGGGCTACCCGTCCTCCAGGTACTGGCAGAATATCTATCTCCCGCACAGTTAACTGTCCCACTAAGCGTCGGCTTTCGCGGTAGTAGGGATGCAAGGCATAGGCACTGCCACCAAGGTGAGAGTGAGGGAAAATGTTCTCGGCTAAACCGTAGCGGCGGCCCAGTTGGGTTTGAATAAAACGGGCAAAACTTTGGGTATGCCAACGGGCTTCCTGAAGAAACTGCTGTCGCGCTGAGTTGGATTCAACTAAGCGCCCTACACCTTCACCCCAGTCATTACCGCATATGGGCCAATTGATCATGAACAGATCTCCAGGTAGGCGTCCATAATTAAGAAACTGTTCAACTCCGTAATTTTCCCAGGCACCCCTAAATTGCTCCGGGGCATCATGGGGAGGAGCAAGAATTTCTGGGGCTTCACCCTCAGTACCGAAATCTTTGAGTATGACGACCCAAGTTGGTGCTTGCACCGGATATCTCTGGGTTAATTCATTTTCCGATAGGGGAGCGCTAGGTTCTCCAAACTCGGATTGTAATTCCCAACCCCAGCGGTGCGGCACATCCCCTAAAGCTAATAATTCTCCTAGTTCTGTAGCGTCAAGGGTGACTTTAGCTTGAACGACAAAATCCTTAAACCGCACTCCCATGATGCAGTTCCCCTGTTTGATAACCTCTAGAGGGGTCTGTCCGGCAATCCATTTCAGGTTGGGTAATTCTTGCACCCAATCGGCAAATATCTTAGCTCCAATGCGGGGATCGTAAGTAAACATGCTGACCCAAGCATTGTCTAATCCACCTATCTGCCGATGGCGGAGTTGTCGCAGAAATGCGCCCCACAACCCTGTCTGAAATGCTGCTAATTCATTACCATCTGGCGCACAGACGCCTGCGGAGGTAAGCATTCCACCTAACCAGGGAAACTCACTCACCAGGATAGTTGAGACACCTTGGCGTGCTGCTTGGATAGCAGCAGCCGTGCCGCCAGTACCACCACCGACTACTAAGACATCAGCTGTAAATATTTGATTAATCATTGAGATTAGAGGAACAGAGATGAGGGATAATATAGTTTACAGTTGCATCAGAATTAACTAAGATATCATCCAACAAACTCTGCGTTCCTTGGCGATCCCCCTCTGCGGTAAAAAACATTCTCCTAAAACGACTAGAGGCTAGGAAAGTAATATAACTCTAGTCTTTTCCTCAGCTCTATAACTAACCATTTTGTGTTAAATAATAATAGCGTTGAGCAGGAAAAAACTAGCATGAAGGCACAGGTATTCCGAGGGGTCAATCAGCTAAGTTACGAAGAGGTTCCAGTTCCAGAACTCCAAGCCGATGAGGTACTGGTGCAAGTGCGCGTGGTGGGTCTTTGCCAGTCGGATATTAAAAAAATTCGTTATCCCCTCTACGAACCACCCCGTATTTACGGCCATGAGACTGCTGGGGTTATTGCTGCCTTAGGAGAAAATGTCACAGGTTGGCAGGTTGGGCAACGGGTGGTAGTGATGCACCACATTCCCTGTATGCGTTGTAGCTACTGCTTGAATGACAACTTCTCGATGTGCGAAACCTATAAAAAAATTACCACGACAGCGGGGTTTATCCCTAGCGGTGGTGGCTTTGCCGACTATGTTAAAGTGCCAGGTCACATTGTCCGCAACGGGGGGTTGATTCCAATTCCCGATGGGATAAGTTTTGAGCAGGCCAGTTTTGTCGAACCTACCAACTGTTGTCTTAAAGCAGTTAAAAAAGCTCAAGTCTGTCCCGGTCAAACAGTTGTAGTCACCGGAGCTGGGCCAATTGGGCTGATGTTTATTATGCTGGTCAAGTATTTTGGAGCTAGAGCGATCGCCACCGATCTCCTTCCCGCCCGGATCGAGAAAGCGAGGGCGGTGGGAGCAGAAGCTGCCTTTGATGCCCGCGATCCAGATTTACCAAGTAAAGTCCTCGCTTGTACCGAGGGCATGGGCGTTGATACAACTTTACTTGCTGTTCCCAGCGAAAAAGCCTTTTGCCAAGCTCTAGATTGCACTCGTAAAGGCGGCAAAATTCTATTTTTTGCCGAGTTCCCTGATGAAATGGAAATCCCCATCAATCCCAATCTCCTTTACCGTCGGGAAATTGACCTAATGGGCAGTTACAGTTCCTCGTATCGGTTACAGTCTTTAGCGATTGATCTTGTATTCAATCAGCGGATTGATGTTGAGGCATTGATTAGTGATCGCTATCCCCTTGTTGATTTAGCTGCGGCTGTAGAACGTGCCGTTTCTCCCACGCCGGATACTTATAAGATTTTGATTTATCCAACTTGAAGTACCGCTATGCACTCAACTATCCACAACCCAATCTACCTGATGGGCTTCAGTCAGGTCTGGCACTTCTAAGCGATCGCGCATTCGCTCAATTACCGCTTCCGGCACATTGGCAGCGCGAGCATGATTGCGCCGCAGCAATTCTGTGTAGCGATCGCCCCACACCTCCCAAAACATTCGTAATGTGACAAGCCTAACCCTGTATATTACATTTATAATACAAGTTACCTTTGGTCAATTCCAATCCAATTGTCATGACCCCGACAGAACTCCAACGTTACCTAGGTAACTACCAGGCAAGCAATCTTATGTCGAATGGCACTGACTTAAGGAGACGCTTTGCCCAGTTTGCCCCCTAAATCCCCCAATCCTGGGGGACTTTGAGACTTGCTTCCCCCCAAAGTTGGGGGGCTAGGGGGGCGGTTTACCTCGTTATTTCAGTGCTATTCATCTAGCGATTTGAGCTTGCGTTTTT
>DNXU01000308.1:3738-4938 GCA_003505715.1 Cyanobacteria bacterium UBA8803
ATTTAAAGGCTGAACAGCTTATCTCGCCACCAGTAAGGAGATGTTTGAGTGGTAAAGACAATATTTTGCCCTAAAAGATAGATGCCTACAAGCATCAGAACTAAACCAACTATTTGTACTAAAAACCGCATCTTACGCTCTAAGTACTTAACTATAATATTTTGGCTTAGAAACAAATGATTCTGCTATAGGGTAGTAATTAATACTCCAGCGCTCGCAGACTATCAATATAATAGGCGAACAGACTCTACCCTTTCTCGTTAACCGAGCAGTATTCCCTCATCCCTCATCCTTACTCTAAGCTGCTACCATAACCAAAAAGCTGTAAGGATGGATATCGGTGCTAGAAGAAACTTGGCAGCACAAATACATTATCAGCAATGGGATTCGGCTGCATTACGTCACCCAAGGTCAAGGGCCGCTGATGCTGATGTTGCATGGATTTCCCGAGTTTTGGTACTCCTGGCGTCACCAAATCCCAGAATTTGCAAAGGATTATAATGCGATCGCTCTAGATCTGCGCGGCTACAACGAAAGTGACAAGCCGTCAGAGCAATCAGCTTATGTGATGAGTGAGTTTATCAAAGATATTGAGGGAGTGATTCGGGGGCTGGGATACGATCGGTGCGTTTTAGTGGGCCATGACTGGGGGGGAGCGATCGCTTGGTGTTTTGCCTATGCTCATCCCGAAATGGTAGAGCGGCTGATTGTGATGAATATACCTCATCCTGCTAAGTTTGCGGAAGGCTTACAGACTCCTCAACAATTGTTGCGTAGCTGGTATATCTTTTTATTTCAGCTACCCTGGTTACCAGAACTAGCACTCCAGGCATGGGACTACGAAACCATTGACCGTGTTTTCACGGCTATGGCAATTAATAAAAATGCTTTTACCCCAGCTGATATAGAAGCTTACAAGAATGCAGCAGCCCAACGAGGCGCACTTACGGCAATGGTTAACTATTACCGCAATATTGTTTCTAGCCTACCGCGCCAGGGATGGGATCTTCTTGATGTGCCAACCTTGATGATTTGGGGTGAGGAGGATAAAGCCTTGGGTAAAGAGTTGACTTATGGAACCCAAGCTTATGTTAGAGACTTCCGAATCCGTTATATCCCCAATTGCAGCCACTGGGTACAGCAGGAACAACCAGAGTTAGTGAATCAGTACATCCGAGAGTTTTTGGCCTATTCTTAGGG
>DNXU01000308.1:5147-7168 GCA_003505715.1 Cyanobacteria bacterium UBA8803
AGGGTAAACCAATTAAGAGAAAAACGATTGTGACAGTACAGGGTGCGGAAGGTGGGTTACATAGGGCGTATTTGCGCAAGCCCCCATCTGTTCCCCCCAAGGTTGGGGGGTGAGGGGAGCTACTCTGCTCCTGAGTGCGTAAGCCATGATACTGTTGCTCTTAATTGATATTAATAAGCAATTAGCTAATCCTAAATTTATAATATAATTGTAAAAACTTAACAAAAATTAATCTTGCTTCAAGTAAGTTGCCGATAAAGTTGAACTTTATTTCACTTTCTAGAAGACAAAATTGCAACTAAAAGAAACAATTGACAATTTGCTCAGAAATCATTATTCTCTTTTTTGAGAAAAAATTGCAGTAACTAACAAGGTCTCCAACGAGCGACATCAGAAGTCTAGAGCTACTCATTGCAATTCTTTCCTAGTACGACAGTCTTATTGACACACATTCACGCCAATGGAGAATTTTCTATGGTGCAAGACTCCCATGCGGATTTTCCCTCCCCATTTCGCAAACCCATTGACATTGCCAAGATTGCGGTTTATGGGCTAAGCATCCTATCTACAGCAATGTTTCTTTTCTTACCCTTCTTCAACTTATTGCACCCCAGTCCGTGGCAGCGATGGATGGGGGCAGTTCACGGCTTGGCTGCCCTATTAGCAGTTGCAGTTGCGGTCTATACAGGACATTTAGCCTTTCCCTTACTCAGGGGTGACCGCCACATTCTGCCCCAAATGCGTACTCTAACTTTTTGGGCAACCCTGCTAGCATTCCTGTCAATTATTTCTGGGAACTGGGCTTATATGCGATACCGCGCTCCCCTAGGTGGTGCTCGTGTCTGGTTAACCGAGAATACGCCCTTAGTTCATTACGTGTTTATGGAGTATCACGAATTCACCGTTCTATTTACCTTGCCCTTAGGAGCAACCTGCGCCTGGATTCTCTGGAATTACGGTGACTCGATTATAGAGAAGCGAAATCGCCCAGTTCTAGCTGCAACCTGTGTTGCTTTGATGACCATGATGTTTTTTGCCTTGGGTGGTTTAGTAACAGGACTAGGTATTGCTAAAGTTCACGCTCTGTAGTCAGTTTGACAAGGAAACTATTCTCATGACCAGACAAATATCTTCCAAATCGGAAGTAGCAACTGCACCTCTATACAGCTTGATCTGGGAGCGGATAAAACTCTTTCCCCAAGGACTGGCTGCGGGTTCCCAGACTCCTTTGAGTAGCTCTGGACCTGCGGCAGCAGCACTCATTAGTGCTGGGTTTGGTTGCTTTGTAATGATGCTCAACCAGCACCTGACAGTTATCTTCAAAGTCTGGGATAACGTAGTTTGGACGATGGGTAGCTGGATACCGGGCAGTCATCACCCTAGCAAGCTATATGGCGAAATTGGCAGCTATTCGGGAAAAGAAACCATCTTATTAGTGGGTTGGCTGGTAAGTTGGTTGATTCTCTACCAGCTTTGGCGGCATCGCGATATCAAAGCTCGCACCATTTTCTTCTGGCTCTTGGCCTTTTTCGTAGCAGCAACCGCAATGAGTTGGCATCCCCTGTTTCCTTATTTGCCATTGATGCCGACGAAATAGTTAGTTGTTTGTTGTTGGTTGTTTTGCCGTGGTGGTGGGCAATTCACTCTGAACCATAAACCAGTTGCTATTGATGTTTACTGAGGAATTTAACGATGGAAGCACAAATCAAACCGAACTCAACTCGGCAGATACACAAATACGTCTTGATTTTAGTAGGGATTTGGACTTTGTTTGCTGCCACGCTGCCGATCGCTTACCTGCGAGTCAGTCAAAGCGATAAATTTAGCGGTACTCCTTTCAAGTCTATGAATCTTGAAGGTCAATTCACTAGCCCACATTAAGGGGAGCGCACAGAACTACAGTAGGCGTTTGATAGTTCTGTACGCACAGATATTGGCATCAGATCTGACAAGTGGACGGGATGACTCAGCCTGAAAGGTTGAATCATCCCTAGCTGAAACCACCTGAATCGCGAGGGGCT
>DNXU01000602.1:0-7440 GCA_003505715.1 Cyanobacteria bacterium UBA8803
ATTGGTGATGGGTAATAGGTAATGAGCTTTAAATTGCTGACCAATCACCAATCACCAATCACCAATCACCAATCACCAATCACCAATCACCAATTACCTATATGCAAACTTAGCTGCGTAACTTATCGAGTACGCCCCGGTCTTCTAGGGTGGAGGTATCGCCTGTAACTTCCTCACCTGCTGCTAGCGATCGCAATAAACGCCGCATAATCTTACCCGATCGCGTTTTGGGTAGGGCTTCGGTAAATTTAATGTCACCAGGACGAGCGATCGCGCCAATCTCACGGACAACGTGCTGTTTGAGTTCTTTTACCAACTCGGCACTGGGGAGATAACCTTCTTCTAAGGTGACGAAGGCAACAATTTCTTCCCCTTTGATTTCACTAGGTTTACCGACGACTGCGGCTTCAGCTACTGCTTGGTGAGAGACGAGAGCTGATTCCACTTCCATCGTACCTAGTCGGTGTCCGGCTACGTTAATCACGTCGTCTACTCGACCCATTACCCAGAAGTAACCATCTCGATCTCGGCGTGCCCCGTCACCTGTAAAGTACAAGTACTGACCGTCCTTGGGCGGGATATGCTCCCAATAGGTGCTGCGATAGCGATCGGGATTACGGTAAACGGTGCGGATCATGCTGGGCCAGGGATTCTTGATTACTAAGTATCCCCCTTGGTTGTCACCGACAGGATTACCTTCCAAATCCACCACATCTGCCACAATTCCGGGGAAAGGTAGGGTTGCAGAACCTGGTTTAGTGGGAATTGCTCCCGGTAGGGGTGTGAGCATTGCCCCACCAGTCTCCGTTTGCCACCAGGTATCCACAATGGGGCAGCGTTCTCCACCAATCACCTGGTAATACCACATCCAAGCGGCTGGATTAATTGGCTCGCCCACCGTTCCCAGCAATCGCAGTGACGATAGATCCCGCGCTTTCGGCAGGTCTTCCCCCATCTTCATGAACATGCGAATGGCCGTGGGAGCAGTGTAGAAGATGGTGACGTGATATTTTTCCACCACATCCCAAATACAGCCGGGATTAGAAGCCCTGGGAGCGCCTTCATACATCAGTGTTGTGGCACCGTTGGACAAAGGGCCATAAACGATGTAGCTGTGACCTGTGATCCAACCTACGTCAGCGGTACACCAGAAGATATCGGCACCTTTAAAGACATCGGTATCGGTTTTGAGATCGAAGATCCACTTAGTCGTGATATGAGTGTAGAGGTTATAACCGCCCGTGGTGTGGACGACTCCTTTAGGTTTGCCAGTGGTGCCGGAGGTATAGAGGATAAATGCGGGATCTTCACTATCCATCGGCTCTGCTGGACAATCTGCTGAGGCATCAGCTCGCAATTCATGCCACCAGTGGTCGCGACCAGGGTCCATATGGGTGAGCTGACCCGAACGCTTGACGACAAGGACACTTTGCACGCTGGGTACGGCATTCCCTGCCAGAGCTTGATCTACCTGCTCTTTAAGAGGCACGATCGCATCCTTGCGCCAACTGCCATCAGCAGTAACCACGACCTTAGCTTCAGCGTCTAGCAGTCGGTCTTTTAATGCCTCAGCGCTGAAACCACCAAAGACAACAGTATGGGTAGCACCGATGCGGGTGCAAGCTAGCATGGCGATCGCTGCTTCTGGAATCATGGGCATGTAGATACCGACGCGATCGCCTTTGTGTACGCCCAGGTGTTTGAAAACGTTTGCCATCTGGCAGACTTCCCGATGCAACTGCGTATAGGTGAAGGTGCGAGAGTCACCGGGTTCTCCTTCCCAGATCAAGGCGAGTTTGTCCCGTCGTTCGGTCGTGAGATGGCGATCTAGGCAGTTGTAAGAAATGTTAAGTTTGCCACCGACAAACCACTGGGCAAAGGGCGGCTGCCAGTCCAGCACTTTATCCCATTTCTGGAACCAGTGCAATTCTTGTTCTGCCAGTTGTGCCCAAAATTGTTCGGGGTCGGCTTGGGCTTGGTTATAGAGGCGTTGGTACTCTTCCATGCTCTTGATATGAGCGGTTCTTGAAAATGTATCGGGCGGCTGGAAGAGACGTTCTTCTTGAAGGATAGATTCTATAGTAGTTGGAGACATCGTTTTTACCCTTCTTAAAACGAGACTTTGATTGTTGAGAC
Organism: Cyanobacteria bacterium UBA8803; assembly: GCA_003505715.1. Taxonomy (GTDB): domain Bacteria; phylum Cyanobacteriota; class Cyanobacteriia; order Cyanobacteriales; family Coleofasciculaceae; genus UBA8803. The sequence continues at coordinate 2,137 of DNXU01000602.1, forward strand.
TGATTGGCTAAAAAAAAGCAATTCCAGGTTAGAAAACCTTATATTAATTGTTTCAGCTATGCTTCAATAAATCTGTCTAAAAAATAAATGTGTAATCTTATCATAAGAGAAATCACCCACTCGGATACAATTGCTACATCTAAAGCAACAATTGCAAGATAGCTTGTAGCTCAGGGATTATAAGATAATCAGCGCATCCAGTCCCTAATAGGCATCTACCATGCCCCAACCTCAAGTCTTCATCACTCGCCGCCTTCCCACCGACTTAGATGTACTGCAACAAGTTGCCACCGTCGAAGTCTGGATAGAACGCCAACCACCTCCTTACAAGGTTTTGCTGGAAAAGATTAGAACAATTGATGGCTTACTGTGCCTGCTAACCGACCGGATCGACAGTCAACTGATCGCAGCAGCAACATCACTTAAGGTAATCAGCCAGATGGCCGTGGGCTACGATAATATTGACATCCCCGCAGCAACGGCAAGGGGCATTCCAGTCGGTCATACTCCCGGCATTTTAACTGATGCAACGGCTGATTTTACCTGGGCATTACTGATGGCGGCAGCACGACGAGTAGTGGAGGCGGATAGGTTTACTCGTGCTGGTCGCTGGCTGACATGGGAGCCAGATTTGTTGCTAGGGCCAAACATTACAGGTGCTACCTTAGGTATCGTCGGTTTTGGGCGTATCGGTCAGGCGATTGCTCGTCGTGCTAAGGGGTTTGAGATGCGAATTTTGTATGCGAGCAAGCATCAATGGGACCTAGAACTGGAAAAAGCCTTAGGGGTGGAGTTTGTTCCGTTCGATCGCCTGCTATCAGAGTCGGATTTTGTAACGATTCATACTCCCTTATCTAAGGATACCTATCATTTGTTTAGCGATCGCCAATTTGAGCTGATGAAGCCATCTGCCATTCTAATTAACACCGCACGGGGAGGAGTAATAGATCCGGATGCTCTGTATCGAGCGCTCAGTCAAGGTCAAATTGCTGGTGCTGCCTTAGATGTCACAGAACCAGAACCTATTCTAATGGATAGTCCCCTGCTAACTTTAGATAACCTAATTATGACCCCCCATATTGCCAGTGCCAGCCGCCAAACGCGGGAAAAAATGGCCAACATGGCGATTGAAAATCTGATCGCTGGATTGAGGGGCGCTCCCTTGCCTTATTGCGTTAATAATATATGAAATTTTAAAATCTAAAATTTAGATTTTAGGACTTGTATAAATAGGTTTGTAGTAACCACTTTAGTGGTTTGCAATACAACATTTTCAGGCACGAAGTGTGCCGACTACCAACAATAGACCTCTTGCACAAGTATCAAATCCCGCCAGGGAATCAATTCCCTGGCTAACAGCTAAAGTCCTTTAAAAAGGACTGATTTCATCGTATTTAGTCGGTTTTGACTCTCACCATTCCCCTTCGGCTACGCTCAGGGTAAACCCATTCCCCATTCCCTAGATAAATTACTCAATTCTAGAGAAGAAATAACCATATTCATCTCCCTGATATTGTCTCACCCTTAACAGCCTTTGGTAATCTGAAGGGAGATGACCTTCAGGTGCTGCTAAACTGTACTCCCTATCCTTAATAATTTTGGTTCCCAACCAATCTCCATACTCTCTAATTACCCATCCTACAGTTTTCTCAAATTCCCACGCTACATCCATTAAATCTAAAAATCTATCGCCGCTAGTAGGAAATTCTTGGCTACCTCCTACCTTTTCCCAGATGCGCTTCTGTACACTAAAGCCGAACCGCCCAGCAGAGTATTTTGCCCAAAGCCGATCGATGGTGCGTAAGTCTTGGTAGGGGAAATTAGCTATATGTTTCGCTTCGAGATAACCTTCCTCCTCTCTTTCAGCCGCTGCCAGCATGACCTTTGTCGTCTCTTCGTCTGCTTTTTGCCATTGCCTAGCTGCCAGTAAGTCGCGCAGGTGACTATAATCTATATCCCTTGCAGAAGAAAGTTCGATATCCTCTTCGGCTCTTGTCAAAAGTGGAGATTGAGGTATGGTTTCAAGTTGGTCTGAGCAAGACTTAATCGGCTGTTTTTCAATGGTTTGACAGTTGGCTCCATAAATCGCTGCCCCCAGACATACAGCTAACTCTAGCTCATCGACGAGTACAGGCGATCGCCCAAATTTGTTCCGGATAGCCTCTTGCACGTAAGGGATGCGACAACTCCCTCCCACTAACAATACTTGGTTAACTTGCTGCCACTCCAGTCCTGCACTTTGGACTAACTGATCGCAAATTTCTAGGGATTTATCAATCAAGGGGGCAATTATCTTATTTAAAGCTTCGCGAGTGAAATAATAAGGTTCAAATAATTTATCTGCTACTATTTTTTCAACAGATCGAGACAATAATAACTGCGAAGCATCTAATGGTATATTTATAAATATTTCTGGGTTATTGCTCAGCTGATGCTTGATATCGCAACAAATATCTAAAGCATTTTTCGGCAGTAGCTGGTCTTTTGATAAGCCTATTGAAACCCGATCGCCATTGCCTATTTCAATCAATCCAGGTCTAGCGCGATTCTGAAATTCCTGTTGCAGAGCTTGAAAAATGAGACGATCAAAAGCGTCGCCCGCGTCATGTAGCTGCTTGGGTTTGCCCAGAATTAGGAAACCTAAATTGTGTTGGCGAATCAGGGTGGCATCAAAGGTGTTTGCCCCAAGGTCATAGAGGAGTAGAATTTCTCCCTCTTCAATTGGGTTGTGCTGACTGTAATAAATGGCCGCTGCTAATGGTTCCGTCAAAAGCTTGACTTGTGTGAATCCGATAGTACCTGCTAATTGCTGCATTAGCTGGCATTTGTAAGTTTTGTAAGTCGCTGGCACGGTAATAATAGCATTAGTAATTGCCGCTTCTCCTGGTTCCCCAACTATCTTTTCGGCTTCGCTTTTAATTGTGCGGAGGATTTTAACCACTATTTCTTCTGGACTGATCCAGCCTCCTCCTAAATAGTAAGACTCAGGAGTGCCCAAATCTCCCTTGAGGTTTAGTACGTTCCCTCGTGCTAAAGATAGAGTTGTTCTGGAACTCAAGGACAACCCATTTTTAACCATTTTCTCAATTGGCTTGAGAGTGCCGTTGAATTGTAGAGCTGCCTTAGGATAACAAAAGCCATTACTGTAACAAGTACCAAAATCAATACCTAACCACATAGCCAATTTCTCCGAGGAAGTATGTCACAATTATCGGAAGTATCTTTGCTCTCTCACGATCCTGGAGCAAGCCTTATGATTCCTCGCAGCCAAATCCGCAACATTGGAATTTCCGCTCACATTGATGCTGGCAAAACCACGATTTCGGAGCGAATTCTGTATTACACGGGCAAAATCCACAAAATTGAGGAAGTGGGTGGGGATGGCGGTGGGGCGACGATGGATTACATGGAGTTAGAGCGGGAAAAGGGCATTACCATCACCTCAGCGGCAATTACCTGTTTCTGGAAGGATACTCAAATCAATCTAATTGATACCCCCGGTCATGTGGACTTTACCATTGAAGTCGAGCGATCGCTACGAGTGCTAGATGGGGCGGTGATGGTGCTGTGTGGCGTAGCAGGGGTGCAGTCCCAAACCATTACGGTAGATCGCCAGATGAAGCGCTATCGGGTGCCCCGGATCGCCTTTATTAATAAACTAGATCGCATCGGTGCCAATCCTTTCCGAGTTGTAGAGGCTCTCCAAGAGAAGCTATCCTTAAACCCCTTACTCCTACAATATCCCATTGGTATGGAGGACAAGTTTGAGGGCGTGATTGATCTAATTGAAATGAGGGCTAACTACTTTGAGGGAGAAAATGGGGAACATCAAGTCAGTAAACCCATTCCTGAAGATTTGCTCTCGGCAGCGCAAGCCGCAAGAGAAACACTGCTTGATCGCGTATCCATCCTCTCGGAAGCCATGATGGCAGCTTTACTCAACGGCGAAGATGTACCCCAAGCCATGATTTGGGATACGATTCGTCAGGGCACCTTAAACCGTGAATTTACCCCAGTACTGCTAGGTTCGGCCTTCAAAAATAAGGGCGTGCAAAACTTGCTAGATGCGATCGCCCTCTATTTACCCTCCCCCATCGAACGAGATGTGGTTACCGCCACCGATGTAGAGACTCAACAGGAGGTAAAAATTTATCCCGAACCCACCAATCCCCTCGTCGCCCTAGCCTTCAAACTTATTGATAATGAGTTTGGTCAGCTGAGCTATACTCGTATCTATGCTGGAACCCTCAAACCAGGCGATCGCCTCTACAACAGTCGCACCAAAAAGCAAGTTCGCGTTAATAGGCTGGTGAGAATTGAAGTGAATAAGCGGCAAGAACTCGACTCAGCCACAGCTGGAGAGATTGTCGGGTTAGTCGGGGTAGACTGCGCCTCTGGGGATACCCTGTGTTCTCCCGGCACCAATCTTTCCCTAGAAGGGATATTTGTCCCGGAACCTGTGATGACTATTGCCATCACCCCCAAAAGTCAGGAGGATATAGATCGCCTCTCCAAAGCACTGCATCGCTTTATCCGGGAAGATCCTACCCTGCATATCAGTATCGATCCAGAGTCCAATAAGACTCTAATTTCAGGGATGGGCGAACTCCATTTAGAAATCTACCTAGAACGGATGAAGCGGGAATATCATGCCGAAGTTTATGTCGGCGCACCCGCTGTTGCTTATCGAGAAACCATTACGCGATCGGCTAAATTCGACTACACCCTCAAGAAACAAACTGGTGGTGCAGGACAATATGCTCACGTTATGGGTCATTTAAAACCTTGTCCAGAACCGTTTCTATTTGAGAACCGCGTCGTTGGTGGCGCAATTCCCACCCAGTTCATTCCCGCTTGCGAACAGGGATTTCGAGATGCATTAAAAACCGGATGGCTGAAAGGGTATCCCATTGTGGGGGTGAAAGCCATCCTAGAAGGAGGTTCCCACCATCCCATTGATTCTTCAGAGATGGCATTTCGCTTTGCAGCAAGGCAAGGATTTGAAGAAGGATTTGCCCGTGCTAAACCCACAATTTTAGAACCCATGATGCTGCTGGAAGTAGAGACACCCAGCGAGTTTTTAGGGCGGATACAGGGTAAGCTGCTATCTCGCCGTGCTTTACTGCTAGGTTCTGAGGCGAGGGACAATGATATAGTCATCCGGGCAGAAGTACCACTAGCAGAGATGTTTGGGTATTCCACAGAATTGCGATCGCTTTCCCAAGGCATGGCTACCTTCTCAATGGAGTTTGCCGAATATCGAGAACTTCCCGAACATCTAATTAATCAGATTCGCTAATGGTT
>DNXU01000602.1:7558-7763 GCA_003505715.1 Cyanobacteria bacterium UBA8803
ACCAATTACCAATTACCAATTAGGACGTGTTCTGATAGGAGTCAGCCTCTCTGTTTTGCTGGGACTGAGTCAGGGGAGAGCGGAGTTGTTCCCAATATCGGTGGCTCTAGCTTTGTCTGGCGATCGAGAACAGGAGTTCCCGATTTTCAACACAGCCACCCTTAGCGATCGCTCACCAAGAAGCGATGAAAATAATTCTCCCTCT
>DNXU01000302.1:0-1656 GCA_003505715.1 Cyanobacteria bacterium UBA8803
GTCTGCGGGATTTACCGTAGTGTTGTGAGCCGGAGTGACGCAAAGTTTGCTGAGATCGAGGGTTTGGCCCTATTGTGTCTGGATATAGCAAACGGGTAGATCTAGCTCTGAGTGCAGGATTGCTGGGTATTGGGACATGACAGACGGCGAACGGCCAGATGCCACCTCAGCCCTACCTGAAATCAAGGCAATTGCTACGGCCACAGGCCAACCAAAAGTTTTAAACATTATCTTTTAAAAATTTTTTAATAAATCATTTATGATTTTATCTCTATTTAATATAGAAGCTTAGTGCCAAGAACTTCTGCAACCTCTGTGGCTGTCAATGCCTCAACCTTATTAAAAACTACTGTTGCCCCAGCTTCTTTCAGGGTATTCTCATAAGCCTCACAACGCTGTGCTATCTCTTGGACGTGAGGGGGTAGAATTCCTACACCAACCCAAAGGCGTTCTGGGTGCAGGGTTTTGGCTTTATTAACGGTATACATATCAGCTACCGTATCCCCCACGTAAATTACAGGCAACATCTCCTCAACTTGGTGTTGCTGTTGTAGCCGATCAACCGCAGCAAATAAACCTGTAGGATCGGGTTTACCGGGAGCATCCTCCATGGCAATGAGTACTGGCGTTACCAAACCGAGGCGTTTGGAGAGAGCATGGAGGGCTTCATCCCTAGTAGCACCGCTGAAAAAACCCCACAGAATACCTGCTGAGGTGAGGCTTTCTAGATAGCTAGGCTGCAAGAGTAACGGTTCATTACAGATATAGCCCGTCCAATTGTCTGGATCTGGCCCGCGATAACGAGAGTTGAAAAAGGCAACTAGGCGATCATAATCAAGACTCACTTGGGTTCGCGCTTCACCCCTAGCCTCGAAATAACGATAAACTAGCTCCTGCGATGCCTGCCAATCATTGTTCCACAGTCCTTCTGATTTGAGTTGATCAATATCTATCATGTCGGGTCGATAGCTGCTCCCAGTGAAATGCTCAACCGTATCCGCGATCGCTCTACGGTAAGATCCGCTCACATCGCGTACCACACCATCAATGTCGAAAACTACAATGGCAGTCCAGTTAGGCATAAGGGATGAGGGATGAAGGATGAGGGATGAGTCAATCAGGGCAAGTAGAGTGATGTTGTCGCTGGTACTACTATGTACCATATTCCCTATTCCCTATTCCCTATTCCCTGTTCAGGGATGAAGGATGAGGAATAGTGGAGTAAAATTGATGATTGTACCTTAATTACCAAAAGCCTGGTATGTTTCCGGAGGTGTGATTGGCGAAATTTCTTTTAAAAGTTCTCTGGCTAGAAGAGAATGTGGCCCTAGCAGTCGATCAAGTGGTGGGCAAAGGGACTAGCCCCCTAACGTCTTACTTTTTCTGGCCTCGGAACGATGCCTGGGAACAGCTAAAGAATGAGCTGGAAGCCAAGCACTGGATTAACGAAAGCGATCGCATCGATTTGCTCAACCAAGCAACCGAGGTGATTAACTACTGGCAAGAGGAAGGCAGAAATCGTCCCATGTCTGAAGCTCAGTCAAAATTTCCCGAAGTAACCTTCACTGGTAGTGCTTAATCAACACAAAAGGCAAAAGGAAGATGCATTCTTCTCTTTTGCCTTTTACTTTTGGGGTAATTGGTGATGGGTGATTG
>DNXU01000302.1:1726-21541 GCA_003505715.1 Cyanobacteria bacterium UBA8803
AGAGTAAAGACGCGATCGCTCGCGCCTTGACTCGAATCAATCTCTATGGGCTGAGTTTTTCCAGTTTTAAGGTTGAACCATGCCGCCTGCGGCTTGAAAGCGAGCGCGAGCTCTTTTCAAGGCTTGAGTGGCTTGGATTTTTTCCTGGCGGTTGTCAGTGTTTTCGACTTGATTAAAACGCTCTTGGGCTTGGGTAAACACGGTTCTCGCGGTTTCCCGGTCGATCGCGTCTCCCCGTTCTGCACCGTTAACGAGAATCGTTACTTCGTTTTCTTCAACTTCAGCAAATCCCCCCATTAGGGCAATAGGCACCCAGTCTTTGCCAGCACGGACTCGCATCACACCAATGTCCAATGCTGACAATAGAGGAGCGTGACCGGTCAATATACCGATTTGTCCGGTCGTGCTAGGCAGAATGATTTCCTCAGCCTGAGAATCCCAAACAGTTTTGTCGGGAGCAATTACACGAACAGTTAAGGTCATGATTGGTTATTGGTTATTTGTTCTTGGTTGTTGGTTAGTTGTTCGTGGCAACGAACGACGAACAACTAACTATTAACAACAAATTAGCTACCGGACTTGATTTTCTGGGCTTTGGCGATCGCTTCGTCAATATCACCTACCATATAGAACGCCTGCTCTGGTAGGTCATCTAGTTCGCCGGAGAGAATCATCTTGAACCCTTTGATGGTTTTTTCCAAGGTGACATATTTGCCGGGAGAACCTGTAAATACTTCTGCCACAAAGAAGGGTTGAGACAAGAAGCGTTCCAGCTTGCGAGCGCGAGCCACGGTGAGTCGGTCATCTTCTGACAATTCATCCAAACCCAGAATGGCAATGATATCCTGGAGTTCCTTGTAGCGCTGTAGCGTGGCTTGAACGGCACGAGCAGTGCTGTAGTGTTCTTCACCAACTACACTAGGTTGCAGCATGGTCGAAGCTGAATCTAGGGGATCTACTGCTGGATAAATCCCTTTAGCCGCTAAACCACGAGACAACACGGTGGTGCCATCCAAGTGAGCAAAGGTGGTGGCGGGTGCCGGGTCAGTTAAGTCATCCGCAGGCACGTATACTGCTTGAATGGAAGTAATCGAGCCTTCGGTGGTCGAGGTAATCCGTTCTTGCAAATCACCCATATCAGTTCCCAAGGTCGGCTGATACCCTACCGCTGAAGGCATCCGGCCTAAGAGCGCTGATACTTCCGAACCTGCTTGCACGAACCGGAAGATGTTGTCAATAAACAGCAGTACGTCCTGTTTATTCACATCCCGGAAGTACTCAGCCATCGTCAAAGCTGCCAGACCCACACGCATTCTCGCTCCGGGTGGTTCGTTCATCTGACCGTAGACTAGGGCAATCTTGGACTTGCCGATATCTTCTTCATTAATTACTCCAGACTCTTTCATTTCGTTGTAGAGGTCATTCCCTTCACGGGTACGTTCCCCTACACCGCCGAACACCGACACCCCACCGTGATTGGTGGCAATGTTGTTGATCAGCTCCATCATGATTACAGTCTTACCGACACCAGCTCCGCCAAACAGACCGATTTTGCCGCCGCGTCGATAGGGAGTCAGGAGGTCGATCACCTTAATCCCGGTTTCAAAGACAGAGGGCTTAGTTTCCAGGTCAGTTAACTTGGGCGCTGGTCGGTGAATTGGGAAGGTTTCGGTGTTGTTGACCGGCCCCATATTATCCACCGGTTCACCCAACACGTTAAAAATCCGTCCCAATGTGGCAGTTCCAACAGGAACATTAATGGGGGCTCCCGTGTTAACCACTTCCATGCCCCGTACCAGACCATCCGTGGAGCTCATGGACACTGCTCGTACCTGGTTGTCACCCAGCAGTTGCTGTACTTCGCAGGTAACGGAAACCTCCTGTCCTGCTTCATTCTTACCTTGGATTTTCAAGGCATTGTAAATTTGCGGCATCTTGCCGCTGGGAAACTCAACATCGACAACAGGGCCGATGATTTGGGTGATAACGCCAGTGTTGGTCTTTTCTGTGGTGGCTACCATGCTTGCCCTTATAATTGTGATTCAGTGTCGTTACAGATCTGGTTAGACGGTATTAAAGCTTAACAATACCGTCTTCTAGATTATCATTGATGGGGGATCGCAGCGGAGCCTTATTCTATGTCTGTCTAGCTTTATCAAAAGTTTGGGCTGGAACTGGAAGCACCAACCCTGAGATTCAAGGTTGGTTATGACGCTTATGTCTAGAAGCGATACCTAAAGCGCTAAGTCCCAGCAAACCTAATATGGAGCTTGGTTCTGGTACGGTCTTGGGTTCGGTATCATCTGATGGCGGTGCCGTGCCGAAAGACTTTCCTTTGATGAACACAGCCGAGTCAAAGTGCCCATCCCCTAAGTCTTGAATATTGATGCTGAGAGTATTCCAGTCATTTTTTTTCAACAAGCCCTCAAAACTGAGGACTTTAGTGTAACCATCTAGCTTAGTTAGTTGACTTACAGTACCTGTACCTGCCGGGTTGTCCTTATAGTCAGGATGATAAGGGCCTTGGGGATTGGGGACGAGATTATTGATACTGACACTCTGTCTGTCACTCAACTTGGCTAGATTAACACCATTCAGCAGGAGGGCAAAGGAGTCATTAAAATCGCTTCCTCCAAATTCGGGAAATTCTTCAGATCCGAAGACATATTGAAAAAACAGCTTATCTGCCGTATTCTCAGCATAAAATTTGAGTTCTAAGGTGATTGAGTCACCCTCGGCTCCAGCAGGAACCATCGGATCGGCAGTTGGGTCAAAGTCAGTGCTTAAATCTGCATCTGCCTTGGAATTAGTCTCCGTAATGGTATTCGATATATTGTTCTCACCCGGTAGGTTTTCTACAGCTCCAGTACTGAGGACTAGACCTGAAGCCAAGCCAAAGGGATCGTCGGTGAAAAGTCCAAATGCTCTAGGATCGTTACCTTGCCCGAGCGTTATGGAGAAGTCCTTCAAACCTGTAATATCCCCTAGCAGGGAAGTAAGAAGTTTTTGTGCATCACTGTTTTGGGTTATGGTGAATGCCCTTGTCGGTGTTCCAATAAAGCCGATCGCCACAGTCGTACAAACAGCGACTGTTCTAGTGATTTGAGATAGAAGACCCATGGTTTATTTTCCCCCTCAAGAGGTAAATACTGACACAGTTGTTTTTTCATTGGTAAGAGCATTGGTTCATCTTTACGGAAATAACAAATTCAGATAAGTTTCCGCTCCAACTGAATATGTTATTTTTTATTAAAAATATAATATAATATAAATTCATTAAAGTCTTCTTAAGGAAGAAAAATCTCTTTTCTTATAAAGAATGCCGCTTGGCAAAAAATAACCAAGCTCCTAGGATGTATTCCTATAGCCTTCCTACCCTAGAGCAACTCGACAATAGATTTAATATATAGTAACAATACCATCACCACGTACTCCCACCGACAGAATTTGACAAAGCAAGGATAAGGAATATCNNCTCCCTCACTCCCTCACTCCCTCGCTCCTCACTCCCTCACTCCCTCAGCCCTCATCCCTCTCCCCCTCATCCCTCATCCCGCCTCCCTCATCCCTCACCCCTCAACCCTCATCCCTCATCCCTCATTCCTCATCAGACAACGATGTGGGGTCTTTAACCCGACGGATGGGAAGGTTGGCAATCAACGCTGTTGCTCGTTGATTGCTCTCTAACGAAAACTCCAACCCCTCGGTATCAATTTCAACGTAGCGAGAGACGACTTCTAAGATTTCATTGCGCATCGACTCAATCATCTTGGGGCTGAGGTCAGCGCGATCGTGAGCAATGACCAGTTTAAGGCGGCGTTTGACTTCCGCTCGACTGTTACTGGCACTAGTCCAGGGGAAAAGTCGTTCTAGAAGTTCGCTAATCACGGCATTTGTGTGTTGTGTGTGGTTTGTGGTTGGTTGTTGGTTGTTGGTTGTTTGCGATTGGCTAATGGGTTTGGGGCCAAGGACAAATAACCCATAACAAACAACTGCTTAGTTTCGGAACATCCGGCGGATGCGGTTGAGCAGATTGTCATGTTCTGCCATTAGGTCAAGAAAGGGAATTTGTTCCCCTTCTAAGCGCCGAGCAATGTTATGAACGGCAATTCCAGGTAGGGCGAGATTCTCGGCCAAAGTTAAGGGTTCGCCGCGATTGCTAGATACAATCACGCGCTCATCATCTGGGATGACACCGATTAAGGGAATGGCGAGAATTTCTTGGACATCTTGCACAGACATCATCTGATCGGCTTGTACCATGGCTGGTTTCAGGCGGTTAACAATTAGGTTGATGCGCTTGATACCTTGGGCTTCCAGCAAACCGACTACCCGATCGGCATCCCGCACCGCCGCAATTTCTGGCGTTGTCACGATTAAGGCTTCCGATGCCGCAGCGATCGCATTACGGAAACCCATTTCAATTCCCGCTGGGCTGTCAATCAAAATGTAATCGTACTTCTGGGCTAATAAGCCGATGAGCTTTTTCATTTGGTCGGGACTAACGGCTTCCTTATTGCGGCTTTGGGCAGCAGGTAGCAGTACCATACCATCCTGCCGCTTGTCTTTGACCAATGCCTGGTCTAATCGGCATTGGCCTGCTAAGACTTCAATCGCCGTATAGACTACTCGATTTTCCAGACCTAAGAGCAAATCCAAGTTTCTCAGACCAAAATCCGCATCGACGAGCGCCACTTGGCGGCCCAATCGAGCGATCGCCACACCTAAATTAGCCGTAACTGTAGTTTTACCCACCCCTCCTTTGCCGGAGGTGATAACAATAATGCGACTCATGAATTCAACAACAAGTGGGTTTTAGAAAAATCCGAAGCTCTGGCAATACGTATACCTTGTGGTGTTACATAAGCCACCTCCGGATAAAAATGATTCGGTGGCATCTCCGGTGCCCTAGCTACGGCATCAGCAATCCGCAGTTGGGTTGGTTCCATTTTAAGAGCCATAATACGGCACGAGCGATTACCGTTAGCCCCAGCATGAGCAATCCCCCGCAGGCTACCCCAAATCAGAATATCTCCAGCGGCGATGACTGCACCACCCGGATTTAAATCTCCCACGATCGCAATAGTGCCGGGATGACGAATCTCCACCCCCGAACGTACCGTCATTTGTAAATATAGGGGGTCTGCCAGTAACTGAGCAGGTGCTGTAGGAGTTTGATTGAGTGAATAGGTGGCGGATTGCTGTTCTACTGAGTAACCAGCAGTAGCAGCAGCCACAGCAGTTTGACGGCGGCTGGTGTGAACTCGCAATAGCTGTAGCTGAACTTCACCCAGGGCATCTGCGATCGCTTGTAGTTTCATTCCATCCAACAATTGGTCACCAGCCATCAAATGGACGGGACATTGGGCTTGCCAAAAGCGATCGCCCCCAAACAGGCGCAGCTTTAGCTGTTCCCATAGGTCAGACCAACTGGCCGCACCCGGCATATCTGCTGTCGGTGGCAAAATTAACAATAGCCGTTCCCCATCAGGTTTCAAATGGACTTGAGTTTGGCAATCCACGGCTAAATTGCTTGGGGGAACCGTTGAAACTGGTGATTGTTGGTCGGAATCAAAATTCATGCAGCAACAGAATCATCGTCGGGGCACCGACTTACTAAACTAACATCCTACCTTGACTGGGGAAGGGAGAGAGGGACAGCCAGAGGTATAGATCTTAGCTGGTTACTCTATTTTCGCCAAGCTGCACTGGTGCATCCGGACAGATGCACGGGCACTCCTTGCTTTTCGAGGCGAGAGAGGAGGTGCAGGGATGATGGATGAGCCAAATCACAATTTTAAGGCTCGAAAACTTTGTGATTTATGCCTATAGCTATTCTCACTCAATTGGGAAATCTTCTGTTCGGTATTATTTATAGTCTGTTCACCCATAAAAACTTTCCATAACCTAAACTTAACCAAATGTTAAGAAAATATTAAATTATTTTTCAAAAGAGTTCATATAATATTATATTAGGCTTAAGCGCTAGTATTTTGAGAAATTAAAGGTAAATCTGAGGGTGCAGGTTTAGAGAAATTTCCTAGAAAATAATTGAATATTTTTATGCTGTCAGTTCAGGAGTCCTACCAAGAACTTTCGGTGTCTGTCCAATCAGAACTCCAGAATCTGAGTGTAGAGTCGGTGCTTCAGGAATTGCCACTCTACAATTTTCATTTTGAGTCCTCTCAGATCGGGCAGGAAGTCGCTCAGACTTTTCAACTCAATCCCGTGCTGCCAGGAATCATTTTGACAGAACAGGGGAAGTTTGCAGGGATGATTTCGCGGCGTCGATTTCTCGAACAGATGAGCCGGCCCTATGGATTGGAACTTTTTTTAAAGCGACCCCTCAAATCTTTATATCGCTTTGCTCAGACTGAGGTTTTAATTTTGACAGGGGACACCCGGATTGTTAATGCTGCACATCGCTGCTTGGAACGTTCTGCGGAGTTACTCTACGAGCCAATTGCAGTGGAGTTGGCACCACGAACTTATCGCGTCTTAGATACTTATCAATTATTGGTGGCTCAGTTACACATTCACGAACTAGCAACCCAGCTATTGGCACAGCTATACCACAAATTAGAGGTCGCTAACTTACAGTTAGAGCATTTGGCGACCTCCGATGGTTTAACTGGAGTGGCTAACCGACGCCGATTTGATGAATATTTACAAACTTGCTGGGAACAACAATGCGAGGGGAATTCCTGGCTATCGCTGATTATGTGCGATGTTGATTTTTTTAAAAGCTACAATGACAATTACGGTCATCAAGCTGGTGATGAGTGTTTGCGGCAAATTGCGGCAGGAATTCGGCGCGTTCTCAAGCGACCGGGGGATTTAGTAGCGCGTTATGGCGGTGAAGAATTCGGCGTGATTCTACCGCTAACCCCCCTTAAAGGTGCCGTTCAAGTTGCCGAAATGATTCGGCAAGAGGTTAAATCCTTAGGGATTCCTCATGAAAAATCTTTGGTGAGTTCTGGTATAACTCTCAGTCTTGGGGTGGGTAGCATAATACCAACTTCGGAGCTATTGCCAACGACTTTAACCGCAACGGCAGATGCCGCCTTGTATAAGGCAAAGTCTTCAGGGCGCGATCGCGTGGTTGTCTATCCCCCCTTGAATTCCTTACAATTTAACTCCTCAGTGTAGGATATTATGCTAAAAATTTAAATTCCATCTTTCACTTTTATTTAATTGTATCTATGCTTACTGCAAGCAAAAATCAAGAGAAATATAATCTTATATTAACTAATTTTTAATAAAGCGTTAACCTATTAATATAACTCAATATCATACAATATTTGATATATAGCGTTTTCAAATAGTTCGTTAACAGTGAAGGTGCTGAAAGCCTTATTTGACAAAGGTTTCAGGTTGCATCTCAATCTCAAATGAAAACACTATATTAAATCTTATGGAAAATTCACTTTAAAACTTAACTAAGTAAGTTTATATAAGAACTATGGATACTAATTGGAATAATTTATGCTATCTGTCCAAAAGTATTACAAAAAGTTAGTAATCCCTCCTCAAGCTGAGATGAACCATCTTAGTCTGGAGTCAACGCTCCGAGAGCTTTCACTCTACAACTCTCAAATTGAATCGTCTCGCCTTGGTACGGAAGTTGCTCAATCGTTTCAACTAAATCCCCTGCTGCCGGGAGTCATTCTCACCCAGCAGGGGAAATTTGCAGGAATGATTTCGCGAAGGCGGTTTTTGGAACAGATGAGTCGTCCATATGGGCTAGAGCTGTTTCTGAAACGTCCTCTATTCTCTTTATACCGTTTTGTGAGTACGGATGTTTTGCGGTTCAAAGGAGATATGGCGATCGTAGAAGCTGCTCGCCGTTCCCTACAGCGTCCGCCAGAACTACTCTACGAACCAATTGTGGTAGAGACAGAACTAGAAAATTACCGATTGTTGGACGTACATCAGTTACTCATCGCTCAGTCTAAGATTCATGAGTTGACCACTCAGCTCCTCAACGAGCAAACCCAAGCACAGATGATTCAGACGGAAAAAATGGCTAGTTTGGGTCAGATGGTTGCCGGAGTTGCTCATGAAATAAAAAATCCGGTTGGTTGTATTACATGTAATTTTGAATTTTTAGAAAATTACTGTCAAAAATTAATTGACATCTTGTCTGCTTATGAGGCAGAAACACCTGAATTACCCGATCATCTGATTGAATTAAGGGAAGAATTGGAGCTAGATTTTATATTACAAGACTTACCAAAAATCCTGAAAAGTATAGGAACAGGGTCAGAAAGATTAACTAAAATCGTTGGCAGCCTGCACAGTTTCTCTCACATGGATGAATCAAATCGCAAGCCCGCTAATATTCATGAATGTATAGAGAGTACTTTGATTATTTTACATAACCGCCTCAAGCATGGTATGGAGGTGATTAAAGATTATGGAGATTTGCCACCTGTCAATTGCTACTCCGGCCAACTAAGTCAGGTATTCATGAATATCATCAGTAATGCCATTGATGCATTAACGGATAAAGTCAACGAGCAAGGAGCTAACCTGAAGGAGTGGAAACCAAAAATTGAGATCCACACCAACTTGTTACAGCACTCAGAAGCAGATTGGGTATCGATACTGATTCAGGATAATGGCCCTGGGATACCCTTAGCCATTCAACAGCGAATTTTTGAGATGTTTTTCACCACCAAGCCAGTTGGGAAGGGAACGGGTTTGGGTTTAGCCATCAGCCATCAAATTGTCACCCAAAAACATGGAGGGGAATTACTGATGCGTTCCGAGCCTAGGACAGGGACGGAATTTCAAATTTTGCTGCCGTTGGTTTAGCTCAATCACTGCAAACCGCTCCACTCCCGCAAGAAGGGCAGTAAAAACGTAATCGGTGCTCGTTCTTCCACCGTTACCCGCAATGCCGTTGTCGTTCCTGCTGTTAGCTTGGTATCTGGGCCTTTCGATGACGACCACTTGTAACCACTGACATTACTGGATTCTGGGACTAACTCTGCTATCACTTCCACCTTAGGGGTTTTCCCTGCGATCGCATCTGCCAGTTCCGCATTACCTAATTTGGAAGCGGCTGTCGTTGACGTAACCGGATAGGGGGAGACAGATTTCACCGTTGCTACAATCCCTCCAAACCGCTCGCGCTTGACTGTATCGGGTGTAATTTGCATCTTCATCTCTGGCTTGATGCGTTTGCCATCTTTGACATCGAAGTAAGCAATACTTGTCAGTTGAACCTTCCCTTGCTCTTGAGTTTTTAAAGTGCCAAGGCGCGTACCGGGACTCACGACTTGTCCCAGTACACTACTGACTTCTAGAATGCAGCCTTCCTGGGGACTTTCAATCAAGCTACGCTCTTTAATTTGTTGCTCCAATTGGGCAATGGTGCGCTCGACTTCTGCAATTTCATTTTTTCGATCATTGGATGCTTGTAAATTGTCTTGTTCCAGTCGCTTGCTGCGGCTGTCTAACTCTTGTAGCTGAGCTTGAATGTCAGTCACTTGACTGCGATTATCTCGAAAAGACTTTTCAATACTAATCTCTTGAGTATTCAGTTGCTGTAATTGAGTTTGAATATCAGAAACTTGATTACGATTTTCTCGGAAAGATTTTTCAACCCCTATTTCTTTAGTACTTAATTCTTTTAACTGAGCTTGAATACTGGAAACTTGGTTGCGATTTTCTCGATAAGCATTTTCTGCTTCTAAAATTGAATCGGTTGAAATTGCGCCTTCTTTTTGCAGAGCATTACGAATGTCCAACCTCTTTTTCAGCACTGGATTTAACTCATTAAGGCTCTGAATTTGTTGTTCAAAAGTGCGTCGTTGCTGTTCAATAGCGCTTAATTCTCGTTCTTTAGAAACAGATGCTAATGCTTGGGTGTCTTGAAGTCGTTGTTGCAAGGTTTGACGTTGCTGTGCAATCGTGATTAACCCTTGGTCTTTGAGACTGGGAGATAGGGATTGAATATCTCGCAACCGTTGGAGCAGACTAGTACGGGTAGAAGCGATCGCGTCTCGTTCTACTTGCGTGCGCTGTCTTTGCAGTGAGTCAGTATTAGCAGCTTGAGCGCTCAACTGCTGTTGTTTAGCTTGTTGGAGTTTCAGTTGTTCTTCTAATTCAGTGGGTTTAATGGTTGCTAAAATTTCCCCTTTTTTAACGCACTGATTATCTTTAATTAATAAAGATTCTAACTGTCCTGCCAGTGGCGATTGTAACTCTAAAATTCGTTGCGGCGAAGTTAATACCCCTTGTCCGGATACCGTTACAGGAATTCTCCCCACAACGCTCCAAACCAGCACCATCACAGTAAATCCTCCCACAGCTATGGCGGGGATAAAGTCTTTAGGTTTGACCACTTGCATGAGTTGGTCAAGCTGTTCTGGGGAGGCAAGAGATTCTAGAGATTGCTTTTGCTCTAAGTTTTCATTATCATTAGAAACAGTCATAAAGTTCAGTTTCCTTGTAGCCGATTCATCATCCACTTAAATCGAGTACCTGCGAGTAGGGTTGCCTCCAGAACATCGAGTGGAATTTCATCTTCGTATTCAATGTCATCCGCGAGTTGTTGGTCTTGGCTGTAAGATTTTTGACCAAACCCTCGTTGAATTAAACCTTCCCGTAGGCGGTCAATTAACACTAGGGAAATGGCACGATAAAAGCGGATGGCGAAACCGCGATCGCGTTGTATCTTTTCTCTTAATAGTTGTTGCGGTATGGCTAATACCAATGAGTTTTCTGCACATTTAATACTGGCAGATGCGTTCCCGGCTTCTACAAAGGACATCTCACCAACGATTTCTCCACTCGCTCGTCGAGCCAGTTCTTTATCCACGGGTTGCCCGTCTACCATCATGGAAAATATTACGGCTAGATTCCCTTGTAATAAAAAGTACAACGCTTCGACGGGCTGGTCTTGCTGAATCAAAACGGTTCCAGTGGGAGCATTTTCTTTCCTGCCGCGAGTCACCATCCAATCGATATCGTTGTCGTTGAGGATGGCAAAGAGAAATAGCACTTTTCGTAATGCTTGTCCGGGAACGATTTTGTTCTGTGCTAGTAATTTGGAAAGACTCCGCAGCCGGGAGGATAAGATGGCCGTTAGTTCCTGGTAAAGTCTAGCCCCAAAATCTGGGTCTCGCTCCATTTTGAGCTGCAACTGCCGTTTAGATAAGGCTAATATCAATGAGGGTTCTACGGTTTTGACGGTTGCGGACGGGAGACGCTTATCAATAAAGGACATCTCACCAATGACTTCCCCTTGACTACAACGAGCAATTTCTTGATTGCTATCGGAATTTTGTTGGGAAATCAAAACTGTGACTGTACCTTCCAGGATGAAGTAAATGGAGTCGGAAGGTTGACCTTCTTGAATTAGTACTGTACCAGCAGAGAGTTCTTGGTGAGTGCCAGTTTGAGCCATCCACTCTATATCTGGTGGTTCTAGAACTTTTAAGTTATTGAGTTGGGTGAGTACAGGTGGCATGGTTAAATTAGAGCTTTACCAAGGATGCTTATTCTTAGAGTGCCCAAGTAGGGGTTAAAACTAACAAGAGGGTAGTTTTGGGTGGGGCGATCGCATCTATCAATTTTGAGATTTCAGCGATCGCCATTCGGTCAAAGGCTGTAATTGAGCTAGCGACTTCAGACTAAGCTATTAACTAAATCTGAATTAGTAGACTGTCTAGCAAAAGCCTCCGTAATGATTTCTGACATCAGTTGTGCAAACGGGATGCCAGAAAGGTGCAAGATGGTACCAACGGAGGTTGCGCCCTGATCGTTGTCATCGAAGGTGGAGAGAGGTTTAGAAGAAATGCCAGGGTTAGGGTTCACCTCTAGGACAAAGAGTTCTTGGGAAGCTTTATCCATCCGTATATCTACTCGTGCATATCCATTGCCACCGATAGCACAGTAAGCACGCTTACTTAACTCGCAAAGCTTATCATGCAAGTCAGGAGCGACCAATTGGTAACGACAAAATGGATCTTCGGGTGAAAAGGGAGAGCCTTTTTCATATTTTGTCCAGTACCAATCGTAAACCAAAAACCGTTCGGTTTCAGGGAGATTGGAGTGAAACACTCGTTCCACAGGCGGGTAAATTTTGATGCTTTCTGGCTCAGTAGCAGAACCGATTAGGAAGACTGTGAACTCACAACCATTGATAAACCGTTCTACAAAGATGCTGTCCGGCAAAAATTGCACTCCGTGCATTCCTTGCAGCAAACGTTGAACTTGTTCACTGACCTGTTCATCGTTGTAAACAACTGATTGCAAAGAAAGTCCACAGCTACCGTAAGAGTCCGCTGGTTTTACAATTAAGGGGGTGCCAAGACGTTCGCAAACTCCCTGAAGGCGGCTTCTATCTGCAATCACTTCATAGGGAGCAGTAGCTACACCTGCCTCAACCAAAGTACGCTTCATCCTAATTTTGGAGTCGCTCAAATTAAAATGAACATCCGCACCTGTAAAAATGATGCCTCTGGCTTCCAGTAGTTTGAGAACAGAAATGCCAGGGTAGCCATCAAGCTCATCAAGCCCAGTGCAATAGTTCAGTACCACTGGGATATACTCATTGCTGGAAGCCGCTACCTCTTCTACAACCGCCTGCATATTTTCCAAGGTGATCGGTTGCCACTTCCACTTCAAGCCGAGTTCTGTAAAGACATCTGCTAGTTCCTGACGAGTGGCAGGATTGTCAAAGTCTTCGCTGCTCAACTCTTGTCCTTTAATGCAGTAGGGAATAAACACCCAGACAAACAGCTTGTTGCTAGGTACAGGTAATTTTTGGGAGATTGTCATTGTTTTAGTAGCTCTAGTGTTCACAGTAAATATCGGTACAAGTTCACGCTGCTTTGTTTATCGAACACGACTTGGTAAAACACCTAGCAAAAGCTTCCGCAATAATTTCTGACATCAGTTGTGCAAATGGGATACCAGCCAGATGCAAGATAGTGCCAAGGGAGGTTTGGTTTAGGTCGGAGAAGTCAGTCAGAGGTATAGAAGAAATGGCACAGTTAGCATTAACTTCCAGAACAAAAAGCTCTTGAGAATCTTTGTCCATGCGGATATCTACTCGCGCATATCCGTTGCCACCAACCGCACAATACGCAAGCTTGCTGAGATCGCAGAGTTTTTCGCTCAAATCCGAAGCTACCGATTGGCAATGGTAAAACGGTTCCGAGGATGACGATAAAGATTCTTCAAGGTGTTTGCCCCAGAAGTTATCGTAAGACCGAAATTGTTCGGTTTCAGGCAAGCTGGAATGAAACACCAGTTCAATCGGCGGATAGATTTTGAGGCTTTCCGGTTGTTGGGAATTACCTAGCAGGAAAACTGTAAATTCACGACCGCTGATAAATCGTTCTACAAAGATGCTGTCCGGTGGAAACTGCATCTCGTGTACCCCTTGCAGCAATCGCTGAACCTGTTTACTCACCTGTTCATCACTTTCGACAACCGACTCCAGTGAAATTCCGATACTGCCATAGGCGAGTGCTGGTTTAACTAATAGAGGTGTGCCAAGGCGCTCGCAAACTCCCTGAACGCGGCTGGGGTGTGAGATAACTTCATAAGGAGCAGTAGCTACACTCGCCTTCATAAAAGCACGTTTCATCCAAATTTTGGATGTAGTGAGATGGAAAAAATTAGAATCCGCACCTGTAAAAATGATGCCTTTTTGTTCCAGCAGTTTGATAACAGAAGTACCAGGGTAGCCGTCAATCTCATCATTACCATCACAATAGTTCAGTACCACTGGTATATACTCATTGCTGGAAGCCACTACCTCTTCTACAACCGCCTGCATATTTTCCAAGGTGATCGGTTGCCACTTCCACGCTATACCGAGTTCTGCAAAAACATCTGCTAGCCCCTGACGATACCCAGGATTGTCGTAGTCGCTGAGCAACTCTTGCTCTTGAATGCGGTAGGGAATAAATACCCAGACAAATAGCTTACTACTATGTAGTGAAAATTCCTGCTCAATATTCACTGCTATTATGACTCCTTTATTAGCTTAAGTTCTCTTTAGGGAAAGTGATTAATTGAATGCCAATGCAGTAATTGAAATCTAGTAGCAAGAGCTTTTATTGTTACTCAGTTGGTGAGATTCATGTCCTTGCAGAGGCGGCGTAAAAACGCAAATCAGCCGTAGCGTCGTTTTAGCACGTAAATAATGTTTGTCATTCTTATCTAAGGCATACATAGTGCCAGGTTGAATAGGGTAAATTGTCCCATCCACCTCTACTTCCCCTTCGCCTTCAATACAGTAGCAAGCTTCCATGTGATTCCTGTATTCAAGTAATGATTCTGTGTTCGCTTCAATGATGGTATCGGTCAGGGAGAATTCCATCCCATCACGAGCTAACAAAAGTCTTCTACTTTGTCCATTGCCCCAATCAATATCTCGTTCTGTATTAACAATTTCCGTCAAATTTCTAATAATCATTTTGCGGTCTTCCCATCAATCAATTGCATATTGAGGTATGTATTTATCTATTCTTGGGCTATATCTCTAACTAGTAAAGCTAGTTGCTTAAGATTATTTTTAGATGAACAAAACTTTCGCTGGCGAAGTTTATAACGGTTAATGCCTTCCTTAATAATATGTTTAAGAAATCCTGATGCTCCTTCTTTTTCATCTTTTAAAATATAGTCAGCCGAGGCTTCTGCACCTTCTTTCATAAAAATTAAAGGACTAAAATTGATTTCAAGGAAAAAAATCTCTTTTTGCTCATTAACTCTAAAATCAAAACGAGCGTACCCAACACCATTAAAAGCTAAAAATATCTTTTTAGCAGCATCTCTCAAGCGAAGATCAAGTTCTAAGTCAGAGCATAAAACATTACATTCTGGATGATATTGATGCACCTTCAAATCATAAGTCTTAAACTGCTCTCCTTTAGGAAAGACAAATTCTAGAGGGCGATAAATGATTGGAGCCTGACTATTTTCTGGATTAGCAGCTATAAGAACTGTAAACTCTCTGCCAGATATATATTCCTCGATTAGAATCCGATCAAAATAAGTAATGAGGTCGGCTACTTTGCTCTGCAATGCCTCTTTTGTTGTTACATAAGATTGATGATCAATACCTAAACTATCTAATGCGGCTTCTGGTTTAACGAAAAGAGGAAATTCTAGACTTTGACAAGCGTCCTTGACATCAGCTAAGGTTTCAACTTTCACAAATCCTGGTCTACGTACCCCCGCAATGTCAGCAACATACTTCATTAACTCCTTGCCAGGATCGTAGAGGTCGAAAGTCGGACCAGTATAAGGTAAATTAAGCTGTTCTAAAGCAACAATTACATCAATAGAGGGAACATCCCAGTCCAAACATCCGGTACAGAGGTTAACAAAAATATCGTAACCTTGCTTCTTTAACTCTTTTAGCTGACGATAGGTTGTAGCTTTGTTGAGAAATACGTGATCTACCTGGTCTTCTGGTAATAAATGAGAAAGATTTCGTGGTGGTTCAGAGTTTTTGTAATCGGCTTCTGTCATATAGTCTACTGTCAATACCGACTTAGAATAGTCGGGTTGCAGAACGCAAACTTTCATGTTGATTTCCTAGAGTCTCAGTTTGGTACAAGTAGCGTAAAAGCTTGGGTTCGTTTTGAGTAATTGCGATCACCCTGCTGGCTCTTGAATCAAATCAGGCTGAGGAGCGATCGCCTTTCAGATAGAGGGACTGCAAGAAGATCGTGCAGCTATCCCTGAACCTGTTGCGCGAGGACGAGTATGGGGAAACTGGATCAAGGAGCGATCGCTCTGTGCCTGCTCAAGAGAATTCCTTAGCCGTTCCGCTAAAACTCGCACATGAGGCTCCTTGACAATGGTGTAGTGATTGCCAGAAATTGTATGAATCTCTACTCCTGTGTCCGTTAACTGATTCCAACCCATTGCCGGGTCTGAATTCTCTAACCCAAAAGATTCCTCCGCACGAAAGACAGTAATCTGGTTTGGATAAACAACTGGCGTGTAGCTGCGTTCAGCCTGACGATTTGCCAAAACAACCTCTAGCAAACGGCGAATTTCAACCACTCCAGCATCAGGAAGCACAACATTAGCCGCCCTTGCCCGCTCCAGCACGTAGCTCAACTGCTCATCCGGCGCAAGAGACTGGAGAGTACTAACCGATACATCAAGCTCCTTCCCAAAATAACTGCCCAAATCCTCAGCAAACCAAGCTAGTGTGGCAGCAGTATCAACCTCCATCGCTTGACTGTTGTGGTGGGGTGCTGAACTATCTATCAAAGCAAGCAGCGCCACTTGCTCACCAGATGAGTGCAACTGTTGAGCCATCTCAAACGCTACCACTCCACCAAATGACCAACCTCCCAGCAAATAGGGACCTTGCGGTTGAATCTCGCGGATTGCCTCGATATAATAACTAGCCATATCTTCAATCCGGCTGTTTGGCTCCCCTTGCCCATCAATCCCCGACGCTTGCAAACCGTAAAAAGGTTGGTCTTCACCCAGATGACGAGCTAAATCCATGTAACAAAGCACATTGCCTCCGATGGGATGAACGCAGAAAAAGGGAGGCTTTGTACCACCAGGCTGAATCGGTACTAAAGGAGAACTCAAGCGAGAACCCGTCGCCTGACGCAGAATGCTGGCCAGATGCTCAATAGTCGAACTGGGAAAAAGCATCGCTAGCGATAACTTCTGCCCCAAATGCTGCTCAATCTCCAGCATCAGGCGTACTGCCGATAGAGAGTCACCGCCCAGGTTAAAGAAGTCGTCTTTCACGCTGATGGGGTGAATACCCAGCACATTTTCCCAAATATGAGTCAACTGAAGTTCCCAAGTGTCACGGGGAGCTATAAATGCAGTTGGTTCAATGCATCTGCTGTCCCTTGGAGTGGGTAGTGCTTTGCGGTCAACTTTCCCGTTAGGATTCAATGGCAGGGACTCCAAGAACGTAAACCCTCCAGGGAGCATATAAGCTGGTAAGCGCTCTTTCAAGTAGGCACCCAGGCTTTTATCACATAGCTCTCCAGGAGTTGGTTGCTCGTTTAACACTACCTCTTGAGCGAATAGGCTATCGTAAAATAAGTTGCTCTTTGAGGGGGTTTTGTAGAGAAAAGAATCGTATTCAAATTCAAGGCGTTCTCCACTCTGTTTGAGCAAATAGCCTCGAATGTGATAGTCAGGACTTAACTGGTCTTCACTCAACTGAGCGCTACAAACGGCTTCAATTTTGTCTCCAGCCGCTACTTCAATCCCCGGATAAAACACCGGAAAATAAACAGGTAGCCAGTTACCAACGTAAGCTAGACTGTCAATGACTTCATTTTCAACCGTGTGTAAATTAAGCCATAATAAAAATCCATCAATTTTACCACTTTGAGTGATGGTAAGGCTTATCTGTCGGTCATATTCGGGATTAGAGACTTGATTGAAATCCAAGCCTTCAAAAACATCTACAGTGGAGATGATGTTTGATTGAGGAAAATTTCGGAAAGAGACCCTTAAGGGAATTTTTCGACCGAGCTGGTTGAAAATCTGCTGGACGTAATAACCGGATAGTTCCGAAAAGTGAGGCTGACTGGCAAACGGTTCAGGAAGATAAACAGCAGCGATGTTAGTCACGCAGCGCTGGGGAATCATCATCCCATCTTCCTTGAGAAACCTTCTAGCATCATTGAGAATCGAAACCGCCCCTTCCGAATTGCCGATCGCGCCAATCAGTTCTGAAACACACAGATCGACTTTTTCCGGGAGTTGCACTTGGGTGGCATCCCCATGAATTACCGATATCTTATCTGACAGCCCCAGAGATTTTACATAACTCGTTGCCTGTTCGTAAGCTTCAAGTTGCATCTCAATGGCGTAAACTTTCAAAGCGCCATGTTCGGCACAGAATTTCGCCCAAACAACATCCTTACCCGTGCCAATGTCTACAACAACTTTGTCCTTAACAACTTTTTTAAGTGCCACCTCATAACTGTGATTTCTCACATGGTCATAGGTCATGGCATAGTACATGATGGCATCATAAACTCGGTAGTCTCCCGGACAGGGCCAGAGTTCTACCTGAGTGTTTTTTGGTTTGGGAACGACATAGGCGACGAGGCGTTGCTTGCCTGATTTTTCTTCGTGAGCCACTACCACACTGTCTTGCACCAGTGGATGCTGATTGAGAGTTGCCTCAATTTCCTCCGTTTGGATGCGGAAGCCGCGTACTTTCACCTGGTTATCAATGCGCCCCAGGATTTCGATATTACCGTCGCTTCCGATACGGGCTAAGTCCCCAGTTTTGTAGAGGCGAGAATCGGCTTCATCACTAAAAGGATTGCGGATAAACCGCGCTCCCGTCAATTCGGGACGATTGAGATAGCCTCTTGCTAAACCAAGACCGCCAATATATAATTCGCCCGTCATCCCTTTAGGCACAGGCTTTTTGTTTTCATCCAACAAGTAAATCTGGGTGTTGGCAATGGGACAACCTATAGGTACGGAGTTGACATCTGGCAATTCTTTCCAGATGTCCGGTTCGTAGAGCGTCGATGTAATAGTGGTTTCAGTCAGTCCATAGGCATTGAGCCAGCGGACGCGATTACCCGCTATTTTCTGCCAACTCATCAATCGCTCTGGTAAAACCTTTTCATTGCCAACTACAACTAAGCGCAGCGTGGAAGGTAATTGCGCCTGTGAACTAGATAGAGCAGATACCCATTCATGCCAGTAAGATGCAGGCAGGTTGAGAACAGTCAGCTTTTCCCGCTCTATCAGTGCTTGAAACTCTGCAACAGTTGGAGTTACAGAACCAGGACGGAGAATGACAGTACCCCCGCTTAACCAGGTGGGGAATAACTCTTCTGCTGCAACATCGAAACTAATCGAAGCAAACTGTAAAACCCGATCTGTTGTCTGCAAATTATAGTGCTTGGCAATGGAAACACTGTGGTTGGCTAAACCCCGATGCGGAATCAGAACTCCTTTTGGCTGCCCCGTAGAGCCAGAGGTGTAGATGACATAAGCTAGATTGTCAGATGTCATGCCGCTGTCAGGGTTCTGCTCGCTGTATTGGGCAATCTCCTCCCAATCAGCATCTAAACACACCACTTTTGCCTCGTGTGGGGGAAGATTTTCTAACCACCGTTTTTGAGTTAACAGCACTGGTGGTTGAGCATCTTCTAGCATCAAGGACAGCCGCTGTTGCGGGTAGGTTGGATCTAGGGGGACGTAGGCACCACCTGCTTTGAGAATACCCAGCAGTGCGATCGCCATTTCTAAGGAGCATTCCACACCAATTCCAACGAAAACTTCCGGTTCTACTCCTAAAGAAATTAGGTAATGCGCTACCTTGTTGGCTCGATGGTTTAATTCCCGATAAGTGAGGCTTTCCCCCTCAAAAATCACGGCGATGCTATCAGGGGTTTGTTCTACTTGAAACTCAAATAAGTGATGAATGTACAATAGTTGAAAGGTTGATAAACCAATATTATTTGCCATTATGCTAAGCGCAATATGCTGCTCGTTGACTACTTCAGCTCAGATAATTAAATCCAGCCCAATTTGCCTCGATATTTAAATTACCAAAAATATTTTGCTAAGACTTTTCTTGTTTGTCGGAAGTCGAATCATGAATTATTCATTACGTTACCAATCTAACATCTATCCTAAGTGAGATGTCAATAAACTTTATTAGTAATATCACGTAAATTTTGGGTGAATACCATTTTTTAAGAGAAAATAAATTGAATCTATTTTGGGTAAAAAAACTAAAATTTAGGCTGTATTAGCCTCATATCCCGGCGACAACCCTGAAAAAAGATAGCTTATTGCGCTTAGCGGGACTTAAACAAAAAT
>DNXU01000472.1:0-220 GCA_003505715.1 Cyanobacteria bacterium UBA8803
ACTCCCTCACCTCCTCACCCCCTTACAGAGTTTATGCCTAAATATATACTTTCAAGGCGGAGATGCTGTATTTTGGCTGTGGTAAAATCTACCTAGATACATAAAAACAGTACACGCAAGGATTTCCAGGCATGTCAACAGCCCTCCAAGTTACAGACACCAGTTTTAAGCAAGACGTACTTGATAGTGAAATTCCTGTTTTAGTAGATTTTTGGGCTCC
>DNXU01000472.1:229-1951 GCA_003505715.1 Cyanobacteria bacterium UBA8803
GTCCGTGTCGGATGGTTGCACCGGTTGTCGATGAAATTGCGCAACAGTACGAAGGTCAGGTAAAAGTAGTCAAGCTGAACACAGATGAGAATCCGAACGTAGCCAGCCAGTATGGTATCCGCAGCATCCCCACATTGATGATTTTCAAAGGGGGGCAGCGAGTTGATATGGTAGTAGGCGCAGTTCCGAAAACAACTTTGGCAAATACCTTAGAAAAGTATCTCTAAGCGATTGACAGCAACAACGGTGAGAATAGCCGAATTAGCTGTGCGAGGAAGGACAACTCCTACGCTTGAAGGCAGGAACAGCTCTTGTGTGTGCCTCCCAGAAGCTGGGATTGCTGTTCCCAAACTGAAGTGGCCTCCTCCCCGCCTAAATCTTTGATTTAGACGGGGCTGTTTTTNNTAGCCGCGTTTATAAATTAGCGTTTAAGCTGGGTGAGGGGTTTAGCCCCTCAGTCAACGCGCCAAAATGATCATACAGGTAAGCACAGGGATTCAGAAGATACAAGGAGATACAAAAAGTTTGGCCTAGGGCTGACGAACTCATGAGAATCTGGATAAAATAAAGTGCAGTCAGTGAAAGCAGCAATGACTCTATGTGATTCTGACGATGCCCTTAAGTCACTTCAAATCGATTTAGCCACACTGATCGACCAACTCTCTAGTCTGGAACATGAAAAGTTAATTCAACGGGTTCTAGGTCTAGTACTTCGGCTGGCTGGAGAGGAGATCGATCGGCTGGACTGGAAAATCTTAACCGCTACCCTGGAGGATATGGAGCGGGCATTTCAAGTTTTTTATCCCTATCGGCATGTTAGAAAAGTCACAATTTTTGGTTCGGCGCGGATTGGCTCTGATACTCCTGAATATAAGCTGGCGGCTGAGTTTGCTCGCCGTTTAACCCAGCACGGATTTATGGTTATAACCGGTGCTGGAGGAGGAATTATGGAGGCAGGCAATTGCGGTGCTGGAGCCGAAAATTCCTTTGGATTAAATATTCAACTCCCTTTCGAGGGAACCAATCCCTTCATTGCAGGCGATCCTAAGCTCATTAACTTCAAATATTTCTTCACCCGCAAACTATTTTTTCTAAAAGAAAGTGATGCGATCGCCCTTTTTCCCGGCGGCTTCGGCACTCAGGATGAAGCATTTGAATGTTTAACCCTTTGCCAGACTGGTCGATTGAAGCTGATACCTTTGGTCTTAATAGATCGTGCTGGTGGCAGCTACTGGCGAGAATGGGATGCTTATATCCGCAAGCATTTAATTCAGGGGGGGTTGGTCAGTCCGGAAGATACAAGTCTTTACACGATTACCGATAGCTTAGATGTGGCTTACGAGGCGATCGATAGCTTTTACCGAATTTATCATTCTAGCCGCTATGTAGGAGATCGCTTTGTGATTCGCCTCAAATCACAGCTATCGGACACAGATGTAGAGCAACTAAACGCTGACTTTAGCGATATTTTAGTCAAGGGAAGAATTGAGAAAAGTAAGGCTTTGCCGGAAGAACTCCCAGATGAAACAGCTGATCTGCCCCGCCTAATTTTTTACTTCAACCGAAGAGACTCCGGACGCCTTTATCAATTACTTGCCACCATTAGTCAGATGGGTTCCTCCTCTTCAGAAGCCACTCATCCAGAACGTAAGTAAGAACATCACGCCTTAACAGCTTCAAATATCATAGATTATCAAGTTTTAGGGACTCCCAAATAAAAAA
>DNXU01000472.1:2024-3888 GCA_003505715.1 Cyanobacteria bacterium UBA8803
ATTTTTTGGCAGTCCCTTAGTAGAAATTTTCCGCCGGAACGTCTCTACAAGGTTTAGCGAATTGTTGAAAAAGGCGATCGCAGACATGGATTTGATATAAGACACAAGACAAGCTGTCACAGGCAAAGCCTTGCGTTAGTCTGGCAAGTTCTATCTTTAAACCATGCAAGCCACCATTAATTTTTCTCTCCTTCTAGTTTCCTATACAACATGCAAATGGAAAATTTTGTATCATATTTTACACTTTTATCAAGTAATAAATCTTTGGCAAAAATCCTTTGCAGGCAAACAATTCGCAACCCAAAAACCAGGTCTAGTAATAATATCAAATCCATTAGCATCGGCTTTGTATCTTACTCCCCCTCGCCCTTGATGGGAGNNAGGGGAGAGGGGTAGGGGGGTGAGGGTAGAAGACCGCTATTGATAGACACCATATAAATTTATAAGAGCAAATGCTACTTTTTAAACCCGCTGCGGGAATAATATTAATAACCAAATATTGCCTTAAATATTGACTTTAGCGAGGAGACATTATATTAGCATATGCTCTGGTCAATTAAATGTACGAGCTAGTGAATAACATAAGTTTTTCTAATCCTAAAATAGCTAAACTTGAGTTAAGCAGTAGAGGCTATCACCCCTCATCCTTTATCTTCTTCTTGATGGTATTAATTTCATCCAGCAAGGTTTTAAAAAGGCGATAATTTAAGTATTTTTTGGGGAACTATTTGAGAAATGGCTAGTCTATAGAAACAGAATGAACTTCACCTAAGCTTTAAATAAAATTCGCTGGAACTTTACTGCTGCTTAGAGATTTGTTAAGATAGTTTCGGTTGAAATCAATAGGGTGCTAGCTCCGAATTGCTGGCATAAAAGTGAGAAATTATTGATTTACTTGACTCAAAAATGCCAGCAATGGTCTAATTTTTGTAGAATTCATTGCCAAAAGGAGTTAGAGAATGACATTCGCTGTTAACTTTGCTGTAGTTAATGACTGGCAAAGCGGCTTCACTGGCAGTATTTCTATTGCCAACAATGGCACTAGTAATTTGAATGGCTGGACGCTGGAGTTTGAAGCTCCCTTCGAGATTACCAACATCTGGAATGCACAAATAGTTAGCCGTCAAGGCAATCGCTACACTATTCGCAACCTGAGCTGGAACAGCACTATCGGTGCTGGACAAACGCTCTCTTTTGGGTTCAATGCTAGTCCCGGTAATGTAACCAGCCAACCCAGTGGCTACGTCCTCAACGGACAACCCCTCAACCCACCAACGGTGCTACCTGCCTTTTCAATTGCTGATACAACAGTTATAGAAGGTGACGCTGGCACCACTTTTGCCACCACTGAGGTTAGGCTTTCCCAAGCCAGTAAAGAGGCAGTAACGGTTCAATACAACACTGCTAATGGCACAGCTACAGCTGGTTCCGACTACACAGCCACCTCTGGTACTCTCACCTTCAACCCCGGTCAAACCAGCCAAACCATCACGATACCTGTTAATAGTGACTTGCTTGATGAGCCCAACGAGACCTTCACGGTAAACCTCTCCAACCCTACCAAAGCTACGATCGCAGATGCTCAAGGCGTGGTCACTATTACCGACAACGATCCTGTTCCCAGTTTTAGGATTAATGATGTAACGACTACGGAAGGCAACAGCGGCACTAAAAGCGCCACCTTTACAGTCAGCCTCTCAGCTGCTAGCGGTCGCACTACAACTGTTAACTACGCTACGGCTAATGGTACTGCCACAGCAGGCTCTGACTACACCGCCACCACTGGCACCCTCACCTTTGCTGTTGGGGAAACCAGTAAAACCATTAGCGTGCCGATTATCGGTGACACCACTAACGAGTCCAA
>DNXU01000472.1:4075-4440 GCA_003505715.1 Cyanobacteria bacterium UBA8803
CAGCACTGTCAACTTTGCCACCGCCAACGGTACTGCTACGGCAGGTTCAGACTACACAGCCGTCAGTGGCACCCTCACCTTTGCTGCTGGGGAAACCAGCAAAACTATCACCGTGCCGATTGTAGGTGACACCACTAACGAGTCCAATGAAACTTTCACACTCAACCTCACCAACCCCACCAATGCCACAATTGCCGATGCTCAAGGCGGTGGCACCATTACCAATGACGACACTTCAACAACACCAACCTTCTCTATTAATGACGTAACCGTCACCGAGGGTAACAGCGGCACTAGCAATGCGACCTTTATCGTCACCAGGTCGGGATCTACCACTCAAACCAGCACTGTCAACTTTGCCACCG
>DNXU01000472.1:4591-4770 GCA_003505715.1 Cyanobacteria bacterium UBA8803
CACAATTGCCGATGCTCAAGGCGTTGGCACCATTAATAATGACGACACTCCACCACTACCAACGCTGTCCATTAATGATGTAACTATCACCGAGGGTAACAGCGGCACTAGCAATGCGACCTTTACCGTCACCAGGTCGGGATCTACCACTCAAAGCAGCACTGTCAACTTTGCCACCG
>DNXU01000190.1:0-1570 GCA_003505715.1 Cyanobacteria bacterium UBA8803
TGCTAGCTCAGTTGTGGGAGCGATCGCGGCAGCCGTTTCTCAACAGCTAGTCTCTGTGGGTTTGGCTGTTCCTCTCACCCTGACTGTATTCTTGGACATCGTTAACCGCCATCGAGTGCAGCAACTCTATCAACAACAGACCAACTCTATAGTTGCTGATGTGCGAGCTGTTGTGGAATGCCTGCACCAGCAAGTTCAGACACAGCCTGATACAGCCAAACCGGAATCTTTGCCTAAACTCATAGAGAATCATATCGCCGTTCAGGTTGAGCAATCCACTCGCAGCTGGGCGATCCAGATTAACCAGCATCTAGAACGCATTAAACCTTATGACTACCAATTAGTTAGCGATCGCGGGGGAAGTCGTGACGTATTGATCGCAGCGCTAGCAGGGACTCAGCAGCGCCTGATTATCGTCAGTCCTTGGTTAACGCGATCGAGTATTAATGCTGAGGTGTTGCAGGGGTTTTCCAGGCTTTTGGAGCGTCAGGTGAGAATTGACATTGGCTGGGGTCATCTGAGGGATACTGGATTGAACGAACCCGCCGCCATGGATCGCCAGCAGTTGCTTGCTGTTGTCAGTCAGAACGATAAAGGCTGGAAGTATGAAGGCTTACCAGAGTTGGAGCAGATGGAACGGCAATATCCAGGACTATTCCGGCTGAAGCTCCTCTTAACAAATGAAAAGTTTCTGGTGTCCCTGAGCGGTAACTCTCACCAGGAAATGGGTTCCTTTGCCATGTTGGGGAGTCACGATCTCCTCAGTTGGGATGGCAAAAGTCCGGAACGAGAAGTGGGGATGAAAACCAATGACCCCCGGATCGTAGGTGATTTGATAGCGCGATTTGACCGAGCTACCAATTATGACCTTGCTTGCCAGCCTCTGGAAAATAAACTGAATAGTCCAGGACAACTAGCCGATGCGATCGCTACCTATCAGCAAGTGAGTACAACCGAGCCTAATAATGCCGAGGCTTACAACAATCTGGCGATCGCGCTGATGAGTCAGGGGAAACGACCAGAAGCGATCGCCGTCTATCGGAAACTGCTACAACTCGAACCTAATAATCCTGTAGTTTACACGAGTTTAGGGAATGCCCTCTTCGAGCAAGGGCATCGGTCACAGGCGTTGGCAGCTTATCAGAAAGTTATCGAAATTAACCCCACCTATACTTATGCTTATAACAATTTGGGTAAAGTATTGGAAGAGGAGGGAAAACTAACAGAAGCCCTAGGGATCTATCGGCAAGCCCTGACACAGCCAGAGCAATTAGGCAAACCTGCCAGCGCTCATACCTTGGCTCATAATAATGCAGGTGTAGTATTGGCAAAGCTAGGAAACTTGAAGGACGCGATCGCTGAGTTTCAGCAGGCGATTGAATTAGATTCAAATTATGTAGAGGCTCGCAATAATCTGCAAAAAGCGCAGTTGCTTGCCGCCTTGAGTTAGAACCCACCTTCCGCACCCTGTAGTGTCACAATCGGTTTTCTCTTAATTGGTTTACCCTAAGCATAGTCGAAGGTTTACCCCATTCCCGACTCCCGACTCCCCATTTCCCTTCGGCTACGC
>DNXU01000190.1:1632-5769 GCA_003505715.1 Cyanobacteria bacterium UBA8803
CCCATTCCCCAAACGACAGAGTGTGACACTTCTGGGTGCGGAAGGTGGGTTAGTAGGGTGCGTTACGCGAAAGCTCTCCGCACCATTGCCACTGCTATAGACGTGACAGCATGAGGCTTCCGGCGATTAAGTTAAAATTATGGAGGCACTAAGTAGATTTACCAAGGGCAAAATACCTATGGCTGGTGGCAAGTCTGATACTCCCGCATCTCTCTCGGATCGCGAAATGCAAATTATAGAGCTAGTAGCCGCTGGTTTAACCAATCAAGAGATTGCCCAGCAACTGGAAATTAGCAAACGCACGGTTGACAATCATATCAGTAACATCCTGACGAAGACAGCGACCGATAACCGGGTAGCACTGGTTCGTTGGGCGTTGCAATGGGGTAAAGTTTGCTTAAATGACGTTAACTGTTGCCCCTTACCTTTACCACCCAAACCAAATGATGAAGGGCTTTCCTAGCTGGAGTCATCCATTACTAGAGAGTTTAGTCATCTGCTCAATCGCTGGATTGGGTGGTTGCCAGGGGTATACCGTCTTAACTCCACCCGTTCAAACGATTGGCGCAACTCTCAACAGTGCTGCTGCCGATCGCGAACCCCGATATTCTTACGATGGTCGCTACATAGTCTTTACATCAGATCGCCTTTCTCAACGCAGTATCTTTCTCTATGATGTCCAGAGGCAGCGTCTTGTCGATTTACCAGGACTCAACCAGCCTAACGTTTTGCAAGAACAGCCAGACATCAGTGCAGATGGTCGCTACATTGTTTATATCTCCGAGCAGTTTGGCAAGCCTGATGTCTTTGTTTACGATCGCCAAACTATGCGAGCGGAACGCCTAACCGAAAATATCTTAGCAGAAGTCCGCCATCCCACCATTAGCGGCAATGGTCGTTTTATTGCCTTTGAATCTAATCGAACCGGGGAGTGGAATATTGAGATTTACGATCAAGGAGCCAACATTGAACCGTCTTTACCCGTAGGTAGTCCTGGAAACTCCGAGCCGAAATCGCCGAAAAATGAATCATCACCAACGCCAAAAAATTAATGGCTAATTGTTGATTCTTGATTGTTGATTGTTCATTGAGCTATTTCAGGCTCTTGCGATCGCGACAATAATCGGATTGTAATTCATCTTAAGTAAGTCCATCTATCTCGCCCTGGAATCAATTCCAGGGCTAATAGCTTAAGTCGGTTAAAAACCGACTAAATCTATTTTTTACAGTCCGTTTTAACTGACTTAAGCTATTAGACAGGGATTTTAATCCCTGGCGGGATGACACACAACAACCGTTGAAATTATAGGCAACCTAAACCTTAATCGGAGTCCGAGAATCTCTCTCCTCTTCAATACCCATTGACAACCATGCTACTGGATTGGTAATCAGCCGTGCCCCGCGCTTGCGAGTGAAGTAGTTCCATGCCCACTGAATCATTACCACCAGCTTGTTGTCAAACTCAATTAAGAAGAAGATGTGAACGAAAATCCAGGCTAGCCAAGCTAGGAAACCAGAAAACTTGACGAACCCCAAGTCTACTACTGCCGAATTGCGCCCAATCACCGCTAAATTGCCATAGTCTCTGTAATGGAAGGGCGGCAATGTCTCTCCTTTGAGCCGTTTCCGGATCAGATTGGCAACATAGAGTCCTTCTTGCATAGCAACTGGAGCAACTCCTGGCAGGGGTTGGCCGTTTTTGTATTGGTGAGGGAAATTTGCCAAATCGCCAATCACAAAAATATTAGAATATCCTCCTACGCTAAGGTCTTGGTTCACTATGACTCTTCCTACCCGATCCAGTTGTGCCCCTGTCGATCTTGCAAGAGCTTCTCCCATTGCCGAAGCTTTCATCCCGGCTGCCCACAAAATAGTTTTCGCCGAAATTTGCTCAATTTGCTCCCCGCGACGGATGGTTACCTGCTCGTCTTCAATCGTAGTAACCAGAGTGCCAGTCTGCACCGTGACGCCTAAACGTTCCAGGGAGGATTGGGCTTTTGCCGACAGCTGGGGTGGATAGGGGGGCAAAATCCGATCCATGCCTTCCAGGAGTAGGATTTTAGTTTCTGAAGTATTGATGTGGCGGAAGTCGCTCTTTAAGGTGTTGTACGCCAGTTCCGCCAGCGCTCCTGCTAATTCAACACCTGTTGGCCCACCGCCTACCAAGACAAAGGTTAACCAGGCACGACGTTTCTCTGGATCGGGTTCTTTTTCCGCTGCTTCAAATGCTAGTAAAATCCGCCGCCGCATTTCCATCGCATCTTCTATAGTTTTCAACCCTGGTGCTTTCTTTGCCCATTGGTCGTTGCCAAAATAATGATGGCTAACCCCAGTGGCAACAATTAACGTGTCGTAGCTGAGTTCTGTATTTTGTAGTTTCAGGGTTTGCTGCTGGGGGTCTACACCAATTACTTCTCCCATCAGCACTTGGGCATTTTTCTGATCGCTCAATACCCCGCGCAAAGGTGAGGAAATATCAGCGGGAGATAACTCGCCCGTTGCTACCTGATAAAGTAGCGGCTGAAACAAATGGAAGTTACGTTTATCAATTAGGGTGACCTTGACAGGTGCCTTTTTGAGAGCTTGTGCGGCATAAAGCCCACCAAATCCACCGCCCACAATCACTACATGGTGAGGGTTTTGATTTTTGGCTTGATTAAACATAGGAATTCTGGCCTCTAGGGATTTCTTAATGATTAATGAAGGATTAATTGATGAACCCAGATTGGTTACGATTACCAAGTTTACATAAATTTACGCGGAACGTCAGTCGGCAAAAGTAGTCAGTTATACGAGTTAATTTATAAGTGCATTTTTTCTCTGTTTACTTAAAACTAAAGGGAACAGGGAACAGAGAATATTAGATTGCGATCGCTACGAATAGAAGCGGCAAAGTGAATTGGTAAAATATTAAGTTAAGTTCTCCTGGGAAAAAATCCTTCTTTTGGATTACCTGAAGGGGTGAACAGGATTTTGGGTATAGGGCTTGGGGGGTAGGGTGTAGGGGAAATTGATCGACACTGCACCCATTCAAAACTCTACCCCACACCCCACACCCCTAAACCATAACTACTCCACTAGTAGTGGTAGCGCTCATTGCACCGGAATACACCAAACCCCGCTGGGTATCTAGGGTAATAATGGCTCCATCCCGAATGAGATGTGTGGCATTCTTGACACCTACAATTACTGGCACCCCTAGTCGCAAACCAATTATGGCAGCATGACTGGTTAAGCCATCCTCCTCTGTCACAATTCCCGCTGCTTTACGGATCGCGTCTACAAAATCGGCATTAGTTGAGGGCACTACCAGAATTTCGCCAGGGTTAAAGTTACTAACGCCCGTAGCACTGTAAGCCACACGAGCTAGACCGCTCACTGAACCCTGACCGATCCCAATTCCTTGGCCGAGAACGGCAGTTACCACCTCAACTTTAATTAGGTCTGTCGATCCGGGAACGCCTTGGAGAGTCCCGGCACTCATCACGACTAAATCGCCCTCTGCTAGTAAATGCTTTTCCTGAGCCACGTTAAGGGCAGCTTGGAAGGTTTGACCTGTAGAGGGTAAATCCAGCACTAACAAAGGTTTGACCCCCCATACCAGTTGCAGTTGTCTAGCTACATCTACGTGAGGAGTGACAGCCAAAATGGGGGTAGAGGGTCGGAACTTGGAGACATTCCGTGCTGTTGCCCCAGTCTTGGTGAGGGTCATAATGGCTGCCGATTGCAATTGCTCGGCAATTTGACCCACCGCTTGAGAAATGGCATTGGGGATCGAGCGCCGGGTGTCTTTGAAGTTACGAACAATTTGTTCTTGTTCAATGCGCACGGCAATCCGCGCCATAGTTGCTACAGCTTCAACTGGGTATTTGCCGACAGCAGTTTCATTGGAAAGCATGACCGCATCCGTACCGTCAAGGATGGCATTGGCAACATCAGAAATTTCGGCACGAGTAGGTCGAGGTGAGTTGACCATACTGTCCAACATCTGAGTTGCCGTAATCACGGGAATCCCCAACTGGTTAGCAGTGGCAATTAGCCGCTTTTGTAAGATGGGGACATCCTCGGCAGGCAGTTCCACCCCTAAGTCACCCCTCGCTACCATCACCCCATCAGAGAGAGAGAGAATGGCCTCAG
>DNXU01000190.1:5784-6647 GCA_003505715.1 Cyanobacteria bacterium UBA8803
AGTGCTTCTCAATCTTGACAATGACCGGAACCTGCTTGCCAGCACCGCTGATGAGTTCTTTGATCTCCAGTACATCTTGAGGATTGCGCACAAAGCTGAGGGCAACCCAATCCACACCTTGATCCAGACCAAACATTAAATCCCGTCGGTCTTTATCAGTTAGGGCGCGAATAGATAGGTAGACATCGGGGAAATTCACCCCTTTGTTATTAGAGAGGGGGCCGCCAACAACCACGCGACAGTGCAAAGCCCGTTTTTGGCGGTCTACCTCTTCAACTTGCATTTCCACCTTGCCATCATCTAGAAGAATAGTAGCTCTGGCAGGGACTTCATCGGCTAAGGGTTCGTAGGTGACCGAACTGATTTCCTGGGTGCCGATCACGGGTTCGCTAGTTAAAGTGAAGCGATCGCCTCGTGCCACTACAATTGAACCGTTCTCAAATCTACCCAGGCGAATTTTCGGCCCTTGCAAGTCTTGTAGGATGCCGACGGGTTGATCTAGTTCAAAGGCAGTTTGACGAATCAAACGAATACTGCGGTGGTGATCCTCATGAGTGCCGTGAGAGAAGTTCAGCCGCAGCGTAGTGGCACCAGCTTTGATCAGTTCCTTCAGAACCTCTGGCCGACTGGTTGCAGGGCCAATTGTGGCTACAATCTTTGTTCGACGCCGAGAATTGTACAGTTGCATAAACAAACGAAGATGGGATGGGTGAGAATGAAGGAAAACGATTTCGATACGGCTCGATAGAGTTGATTGTCTGAGAGTGCAGTTAACACCAAGACAATAGTGAGAGGAGGGTATCTGGCTATCGTCTCACAGATGTTTGTCCCAATGCTATCTAGGGCTTGCGGAATAAGTCTTT
>DNXU01000190.1:6778-10855 GCA_003505715.1 Cyanobacteria bacterium UBA8803
CCTTTATTAGTAGGGTGCGTTACGCGCAGGCTAACGCACCATTCCCTTAAGGGATGAGGGGGAGAGCTGTTTTGAGCTTTTGGTTATCCTTACCATAATATGGTGATGAGGATACAATTCGTTAAGATAGTAATGTGCCTAAAAAGATAAAGAATTAAAGGCTCTCAGCTACCGATGCTCTAATCAAGGGTTCTCCTTACCAAGGGTGGATGATCTTACCGCTCCATCGGGAAACTATCAAAAAAAATTTCCTGCGCAACTAGGCACATCTAGTTCCTGCTAACAGTCAAGAATAATGTTAGCGTTAGTGTAGGCAAAGCGTCTTTGGAGAGTAGCATTTTTCATGGGCAAAGCCTTTTCCGAAGGAGTACGAGTGAAAGCACACGCTAGCGTTAGGTAGAGCAAACCCTTCTGGCAATCAAAACCAGGGAGAATAGAAGGGCAAGGGACATCGCTCCTGTCAGCAATCATTTCTACTGTCCATAGGGTGTATGTGCCAATACATACTGCAATTGGTTGGCTCCTGATTGGCTAAAGGTAGAAAGTTAATGAATACTATTTTTCAGAAAATATTAATTGCTAAAGATAATCAGGCGGTACTCTCTGTGAAAAGAGCAATAAAGGTAAAAGGTAAAATAAACTATTATTTGCTGGTGGCGTTGATTTTGGGCGCTTTACCTACTGCCGTACAGGCACAACCTATTATTCCAGCTAATGATGGGACAAACACGGTAGTCAATCCCCAGGGCGATCGCTTTGATATCACTGGCGGTCAAATTTCTGGAGATGGGGCTAATCTTTTTCATAGCTTTGCCCAGTTTGGACTGGACTCCAACCAGACAGCCAACTTTATTTCTAACCCAACGATTCAGAATATCCTGTCTCGCGTTACTGGCGGTAACCCTTCCGTAATTAACGGACTCATCCAAGTGACAGGTGGCACTTCCAATCTGTTCTTGCTCAACCCAGCAGGGATTGTATTCGGTCAGAATGCTAGCCTAAACGTGCCAGCCTCCTTCATCGCGACCACAGCGACCAGTATCGGTTTTGGCGATAATGAGTTTAAATCGAATGGGCAAAATAACTATGCCACCCTCATTGGGACACCCAATACCTTGAGTTTTGCCCAGACACCAGCTGCTATTGTTAACGCTGGCCAACTGGCTGTACCGGAGGGAGCCAACTTAGCTTTAGTAGGCGGTACGGTGGTGAGTACGGGAGACTTGAAGGCACCAGGGGGACAATTGCTCGTGGAAGCCGTCCCTGGTCAGAGTATGCTGCGTCTGAGCCAACCAGGATACTTACTTAGTCTAGAAGTACCTTCAACTTCTGCAATTACGCCTCTCTCCTTGCCTCAATTGTTGACAGGCTCGGTTCAAACTCCTGGTGTTAGGGTAAACGGCGGACAGGTAGAACTGAGTGGGACGGGTATTCCAGTTGAGAATGGGGATGTGGTGGTTAGGAGTGCGATCGCTCAAACTGCCACCCTATCAGCTCAGCACAATCTCACCTTAGTAGAGAGCCAACTGCAAACTACTGGTAACTTAAATCTGTTAGCCTTGGATACCGTTCGGGTACGGGATAGTGTAGCTAATCCTTTTTTAGCCAAGGCTGAAGGCAATCTTTACATTCAGGGGAACCAAAGCATAGATATCCTGGCTCTCAATCATCTCCAAACGCCGTTTCAAAGTGGTGGCGACCTCAATTTAGTGAGTGATGGGAGTATCTATTTGGATGCTCATTTTAACAGTGGCGGGAATTTTTCCCTGCGCAAGTTGTCCGGTCAACCGGCAAGCTTTATTAGTCTCTACGACCCTATTATTACAGTGACAGGAGACTATACCGCTGATTCTTACTCAGGCCCAGCACTTAAGGTACAGGCTGGTGGTGACATTACCTACACTGGATCTATTTCGATTACTGGACCAGACACGGCTGGGACTATTCCTACTACCGATCCAGATTACGAAACGTTAACCTCTACTGCTGCTTTGATTCTAGGGTCAACAAACGGTAACATTTCAGTGGGAGGGACGATCAAGACCTTCGATCAGAACGACAATGGTGGCCCTGTCATCTTGTCCGCAAGAGGTAACATCACCACTGCCGAAATAACTGCGGAAGGTCGAGGTCAAGACAGTGCAGGTTATGTAAGCATTACTAGTACTGACGGTAACATCACCACTGGCACAATAACTACTACGGCTAAGGGCCAAGGTAATGGAGGTAATGTAACCTTGTCTGCCCCAGGCCGTATTGAGTATGGCGATATAGATGCTCAAGCTAATGGCCAAGAGCAAGACGGTACAATTCGTATAACGGCAGGTACAGAAACTTTAATAAAAGGACCAGAAGCTCAACCATCGACACCGGGATTCGAGCAAGCAAACGCAAGAGGCACCACAATTGTGTTGCAATCTAAAACACCACCTGAGACACCACCTGAAACACCACCTGAGACACCACCTGAGACACCACCTGAGACACCACCTGAGACACCACCTGAAACACCACCTGTCACACCTATCACACCTGTCCCAAGTAGTAGCAGCTCAGTTAGTACAACTCCTGTCTCATCTAGTACAAGTAGTGGTTCACTCAGTACAGGTGGTAGTTCAACCAATACCAGTACTAGCTCAAACAACACCGGCAGTAGCACAACTACCTCATCTAGTACAGACACAACTAACAACGGTGGTAGTTCCGCAGAACCATCTCAAACTACTACTGAAGGGCAGGGAGATATGGCTTCTACGCCTTCCTCTACTGACGCTGAAGCTGCGCTGATGGCAATGCGGGATGAATCTTTCACGCGCCAATTCGAGCAGCATTTTCGATACCCTACTAAGGCTTCGATTAAAACCCTATCAGAGGCTCGTACTATTCTTCATAACGTTGAAGAAGCCACTGGTGTTAAACCCGCTCTCATCTATGTCACCTTCGTACCTCCAACCCTTGCAGGAGATGGGGTAACCGAGGCATCCTCACTCAGTTCCAATTCTTCATCCTCAACTGACAATTCTCAATACTCGTTAGAATTACTGCTGGTAACTTCTGAGGGTTCGCCAGTTCGCAAGCAAGTGGAGGGAACTACTCGCGAACAGGTAATTAAAGTTGCCAATGAATTTCGCCTTCAAGTTACCAACGTCCGTAGCGACGAGACCGTTTACCTACCGCCAGCTCAACAACTCTATGATTGGATGGTGGCACCTCTAGAAGCTGACCTTAAAGCACGAGGCATTCAGAATCTAGTCTTTATGATGGATACTGGCTTGCGCTCTATTCCTCTGGCAGCCCTGCATAACAGTCAAGAGTTTCTGATCGAGAAATACAGTATCGGCTTGATGCCTAGCCTCAGCTTGAGCGATACCCGCTATACACCCGTAAAAAACTTAGAAGTGCTGGCAATGGGAATGGCGAAATTTACCGACCAAAAACCCTTACCAGCCGTACCAGTCGAGTTATCAGCCATCACGCCTTCTCTGTGGCAGGGCAAGTCCTTCCTCAACGATACCTTCACCCTAGAGAACCTCAAAGGCCAGCGACAACGACAGCCCTTTGGTATTATTCACCTAGCCACCCATGCTAATTTCCAGCCAGGGGAACCAAGTAACTCTTACATTCAACTGTGGGACAGCAAACTGCGGTTGAACCAGTTATCTGAGTTGGGCTGGAATAATCCACCCGTCGAGCTACTAGTCTTGAGTGCCTGTCGGACAGCCTTAGGTAATGAGCAAGCCGAGTTAGGTTTTGCAGGGTTAGCCGTACAAGCAGGTGCCAAGTCAGCCTTGGGGAGTTTGTGGTACGTCAGCGATCAAGGAACGCTGGCGCTGATGACACAACTGTACGAGCAACTCAAGCAAGCACCCATTAAGGCAGAGGCACTGCGGCAAGCCCAACTGGCAATGCTCAAGGGTCAGGTGTATGTGGAAGGCGGGCAATTAGTGGCAGCGAATAAGTCGATCGCGTTACCACCAGAACTCGCCAAACTCAGAAATCAAGATTTTAAACATCCCTACTTCTGGTCAGCTTTCACGATGATCGGCACTCCTTGGTAGGAAGGATGAGGGATGAGGG
>DNXU01000038.1:0-303 GCA_003505715.1 Cyanobacteria bacterium UBA8803
GTAC
This sequence comes from Cyanobacteria bacterium UBA8803, assembly GCA_003505715.1. GTDB lineage: Bacteria > Cyanobacteriota > Cyanobacteriia > Cyanobacteriales > Coleofasciculaceae > UBA8803. The sequence goes on from DNXU01000038.1 coordinate 5, forward strand.
TGGTCAACCGGGTACAGGTGGCAGTAACTTAGGCAATGAGCGAGTCAATCTTCAGCAGGGCACTTTTGAGGAATTGATGATAGCAGGTTACACTGCAACCAATCAACGAGATTACCCAACTGCTTTAGCTTACTTTGAAAGAGCGCTTCAGGTACGGCCTAACAATCCTTATGCTAGACGAGCAGTTCGTAATGTACGAGGTTATATCCAGCGTGATATGCAGAGTGGCGCTGTTAATAGGCAAACTAATCTGAACCGTTAGTACCAGTTGCACTATAAGGGACTGCCAAAAAATAAAT
>DNXU01000038.1:384-8745 GCA_003505715.1 Cyanobacteria bacterium UBA8803
TTTTTATTTGGGAGTCCCTTAAGCGAATTCAGAAGAGGAATGGCATTTGCCATTCCTCTTCTTCTATTTTGGTAAACTTATATCCTTTTTATCCATCCTAGCGGGCATTTTTCTAGCTCTAGCCAGAATACTTGCTAGAGACTTGACAAATTGTAGTATTTTTGTAGTATATAATATATGCATCGCGCAACAAAGCAATAAATGTCTCTTACTCTGGCATAAAAGGAGCCAGTTTTATGATTCCCCGAAGTAACCTCCGCAATATTGGAATTTCTGCCCACATCGACTCTGGCAAGACAACCTTGAGCGAACGGATTCTCTATTACACTGGCAAAATCCACAAGATTGAGGAAGTGCGGGGAAGTGGTGTTGGTGCCACGATGGATTTCATGGAGCTGGAGCAACAGAAAGGTATTACCATCACCTCTGCTGCCACAACTTGTAGGTGGAACGACACCCAAATCAACCTCATAGATACTCCCGGACATGTAGACTTCACGATTGAAGTCGAGCGTGCCTTACGGGTTCTGGATGGTGCAATTATGGTACTGTGTGGGGTGGCTGGGGTTCAGTCCCAATCCCTGACGGTAGATAGACAGATGAAGCGCTACCGGGTGCCCCGTATTGCCTTTATTAATAAGATGGATCGTGCTGGTGCGAATCCATTTCAAGTGGTGCAAGCTCTGAGGGATAAGTTGGGTTTAAATCCCTTACTTCTGCAATATCCTATCGGCAGCGAGGATAAGTTTGAAGGCGTCATCGATTTAATTGAGATGACAAGCAACTATTTTGCAGGAGAAAAAGGGGAACATCGTTTAGTTCTACCAATTCCAGAAAACCTAAGGGTTGAGGCACAAGAGGCACGGGAGAAAATGCTCGATCAGCTTTCCATATTCTCCGAACCAATGATGGAAATGCTACTGGCAAACGAAGCGGTTCCTAAGGAAATGATTTGGGAGACAATTCGCCGAGAAACTTTGAGTCTCCAGCTAACTCCGGTGCTGATGGGTTCGGCGTTCAAAAATAAGGGAGTGCAGAATCTATTAGATGCGATCGCTCTCTACCTCCCCTCGCCCATAGATCGGGAAGTTGTCAAGGCAATTGATAGGGAAACGAATGAGTCCATTCCGATCTACCCTGAAAGCGATCGCCCACTTGTAGCGCTAGCCTTCAAAATTACCGATGAGCCAACCAGACAGCTGACCTATACCCGCCTCTACTCCGGAACGATCCGTAAAGGCGATGTTGTCTACAATACCCGGACAGGCCAGCGGTTGCGGATCGGACGGCTGGTGCGCCTCCACGCCAACCACAGGGAGGAGATAACAGACGCAGTAGCAGGTGATATTGTAGGGTTGATCAATGTGGACTTGGCCTCTGGCGATACGTTCTGTTCAGAAGGTATCAACCTAACCTTGGCAGGAATGTTCGTGCCAGATCCTGTTATCACCCTCTGTGTTAGTCCCAAACGACAGGATGACGCAGATCGCATGTCAAAGGCACTCCATCGCTTTAGGCGAGAAGACCCAACCTTCCGGGTTAGTGTTGACCCAGAATCCCAGGAAACCCTTATTTCAGGAATGGGGGAACTCCATTTAGAAATCTACCTCGAACGGATGAGGCGGGAATATAAGGCCGAGGTTAATGTCGGTGCGCCAGCAGTAGCCTATCGGGAAACCATCTCCCAGGCAGCAGCCTTTGACTACAAACTCAAAAAGCAGGGGGGTGGTCCGGGTCAATACGCTCATGTGATTGGTCAGATCGAACCCTGTACAGAAATGTTTGTGTTCGAGAATCGAGTAGTTGGCGGTGCAATTCCCAAGGAGTTTATCCCTGCTTGCGAAAAGGGCTTCCGCGATGCTATTGAAAGCGGACTGCTGATTGGTTACCCGGTAACTGGGGTTAAGGTCATTTTAGAAGGGGGTAGCTACCACAGCGTTGATTCTTCAGAATTGGCGTTTCGTTATGCGGCCAAGCAAGGATTCTTGCAAGGATTGGCAATGGCTAAGCCGATTATCCTAGAACCCATTATGCTCGTGGCAGTGGAGACACCGAGCGATTATGTCGGTAGAGTGCAGGGAGATCTATCCTCCCGTCGTGGATTGCTACTGGGTTCCCAAACCATGCAGAGTGACTCGATCGTCCAGGCGGAAGTACCCCTGAAGGAAATGTTCGGGTACGCGATGGGGTTGCGATCGCTTACGTCAGGTCAAGCTAATTTCTCCATGGAGTTTGCCACTTATCGGCAGGTGCCTGGGAGCCAACAAACACGATTAATCGCGGAGTTAGGATAATATCAAATCCAGTTCTATGCTCCTAGTGCCATTACGCACAACCTCTATTAGTAGGGTGCGTTACNNCGAAAGCTAACGCACCATTACTCCTAATATATGGCGTAGTTGCATAAGTCCTGTTGCTTGGTAAGATTGAAACTCTAGAACTTGATGATGGTGCGACTGATGTCGAAAAAGAAACGCCGTCCAGACTTGGAAATCCGAGGCTTTGGCTCCCAACCCTTACTCGTAAATATCAGCAAAGCTGAAGCGATGATGCGTCGCAGGCGTTGGGATGAAGCCAGGAATATACTGCAATCCCTAAATGAACAGTATCCCAACCAGGTTGAAGTGCTAACTTCCTTGGCAATTCTCTATAACCTTACCAAAGATTTCCTGCACTATCAGCTTGTCTGTACTCAGCTGAGTCAGTTGAAACCAGATGACCCCGAAATTACGTTGATGTTAGCGGGAGCCTATATGTCCAACCTGCGCCCCATATCGGCTCTACGCGCCTTTGAGCAGTTTCTCACTCGCTGGCCCGACCACCCTGAGGCTCCAGAAGCTCGGAAAACTATCGCTCAGTTGGAGGAAATTAAAAATAACATTATCGCTGAAGTTGGGTTGAGCGAACAAGAGAGCCTAAACCTTGCCGTCCTGCACGAGACTGCTCAATCTTGCCTAGAGCAAGGTAAATATACTGAAGGGCGTCAGGCACTAGATGCTTTATTGCGTATCCGTCCCCATTCAATTCCAGACCTGAACAACCTTAGCCTGATTTGCTTTTTGGAAAGCGATTTAGAACAAGCGATGGCAACAGCTGAGCAAGTCCTCAACCTTGAACCAAATAATATCCACGCTCTTTCTAATCTCACCCGCTACCGCTGCCTCAGCGGTCAGATTGAGGCAGCCAAATCAATAGCTGAGCGGCTCAAGGCGATTGCTTCTGATACTCCAGATTCTTGCGTCAAGAAGGTTGAGGCACTGAGTTTTTTGGGAGACGATCAGAGTATTTTGGATATCTTTAAGGAAGTCCAACCAGCTGAGGTTCTTGACTCCACTGGTATGAATTCCCTACTTTATCATTTGGCTGGGGTGGCTGCCATGCGCTTGGGACAAGATCGACAAGCTCGTCAGTATTGGCAGCAAGCCCTTAAAATAGAGCCTGGATTTGAGCTGGCTAAGGAAAATCTAGAGGATTCTCAGCAACTTGTGGGTCAGCGTCATGCGCCTTGGGCGTTTACTTTGAACTCTTGGATTACCCCCCAAGCCTTTCTCGACCTAGCAATATTGGAAGATGCAGAAAAATCTGAGGATGGATCGGGACTTCGCGAAGCTGCTCGAAACTATCTGCAAAAACATCCAGAAGTTGCAGCTTTAGTACCCTTGCTTCTAGATCGGGGAGATTTAAAAGCTAGGCAGTTTGCCTTGACCCTTGCCGTCATGGCGGATACCGAACAGATGCAGTTAGCCTTACGAGATTTTGCCCTCAGCCAGTGTGGATCAGATCGGATGCGCCAACAGGCGGCTCAAGTCGTCTCTCAAGCTGGACTATTTCCCCCAGGGTTGGTAAGGATGTGGTTGGAGGGAGAATGGCGAGAGGTGATACTGCTGGGGTTTGAGATCCACAACGAACCAGTCGAAATTCACCAACCACAGGTTGAAAAATTAGCGCGGGAAGCCGTCATGGCTTTTAAACAAGGTCAAATTGATAAGAGTCAGCGGTTACTCCAAAATGCACTGAAAATAGAACCGGATGCTGTTGATTTGCTCTACAACTTAGCTGGCACCTACGAGTGCCAGGGACAATCAGAAAAAGCCTTGGAAATTGTTCAAAAATTGTACCAACAAAACCCAGACTATATCTTTGGACGTATCAGTTTTGCTAAAATCCAAATTACTAAAGGCGAACTGGATGAAGCAGAAGCCCTACTGCAACCGTTAATGTCTCAAAAACGCTTCCACTATAGCCAATTTGATGCCTTTTGCAACACTCGGATCGAGCTGTACATGGCTCAAAAGAATCCTGAGGCGGCTCGTGCTTGGTTAGAAATGTGGGCGATGATGGCTCCTCATACCCCTGCTTTAGATTACTGGCGGCAGCGATTAGACAAAGCGAAGCCGCAAAAACAAATTTCTGCTGAACGGGTTTGGAGGCAGATGTAGTCAATGTGTAATTCGGCTAGCCTTATTGATCTAGAATGTAAAAAAGAGGTTCGGCGTTTGGGGTTTGACTTGAAACTTGGTTGTTGGCATTCAAAGTTAAGTTTCTTTCAAAGTTATCTGTAGAACTGTAATTAACAAGTAATGTGCTAACTTGCTATCTTGTAGTTCGTATTGAAATACGCTAGACTACCCCGTTGGATCGGATATCCTAACTAGAGGGAGTGAATGGCTAGAAGCATTTCTACAGTAGATCTGTTTTGTGGTGCTGGAGGACTAACACATGGATTTGAGCAAGCAGGTCTTCCAGTCAAAGCTGGATATGATATTGATCCCGCGTGTAAGTTTCCATACGAACACAACAACCAAGCAAAATTCATATTGCAAGATGTAGCAAATGTCAGCGGTTTTGATTTAGCAGAACATTTTTCTGAAAGCTGTATTAAAGTATTAGCAGGATGCGCCCCTTGCCAGCCATTTTCAAGTTATTCAAGACGTTATAATGATCGCCAATCGAAGTGGAAGCTCTTGCAAGATTTTGCTCGTCTGATTGAAGAATCTGAACCAGAGATTATTTCAATGGAAAATGTACTTCAGTTAAAGCATCATTCAGTTTTTAGTGAATTTATTGCCCAGTTGAAAAAGTTAAACTATTGCTTTGAGTATTATGAAGTTAACTGCCTAGATTATGGAATTCCTCAATCTAGAAAGCGGTTAGTCTTACTTGCTTCAAAATTGGGCAAAATTAACTTAATTGGAGTGACACATCGCCCAGAGCTATACAAAACAGTACGACAAACCATTGGACACCTTGAACCACTTTCTGCGGGTCAAGATTCTAAGATAGATCGCCTCCATAGAAGTAGTAAACTTTCGGATCTAAATCTGCGCCGTATTCGTGCTTCAAAACCGGGAGGAACTTGGCGAGATTGGCCTAAAGACTTAATTGCAAAATGCCACATAAAAAATAGTGGGAAAACCTATCCAGGAGTTTATGGCAGAATGGAATGGGATAAACCTAGCCCAACTATCACTACGCAATGTTTTGGGTTTGGTAATGGTAGGTTTGGCCATCCCGAACAAGATAGGGCTATCTCTCTCAGAGAAGCAGCTTTATTACAAACTTTTCCACCAGCATACCAGTTTGTAGACCCTCATGAATCAGTAGTGTTCGATCTAGTGGGGCGATTAATTGGAAACGCTGTACCTGTTAAACTTGGTCAAATAATTGCTTGTAGTATACTAAATCATATTGAACACTTTAGTTAAGGAGTACCTAAAGTAGATGGATCTAAGTAGTTTTGGCTTAATAAATATTGTTCAATGTTTTGCAATATTTGCCTTAAATATCTAACTGCCTTATTTTTAATTTCTAATAACTCATCTGCGGTTTTATCTTTTCCTACTTCTGCAAAAGATTTAAAGCCGTGCGCCAAATTATTTCTATTTGACTTAATAATCATCAAATCTATTCCATCACCTGTTTTGGCATAGTCAGTCAGATGTGAAAATCCATATTCATTGGCCGTCGTTCTTATTTTTCTCCCATCAAGGTTTCCAGAAAAAAGATCTTCTTTATCAAACCCAGCAATAATAATGTCAATGGAAATAGCTGTGATGCTTGAAAATATTTTGTCAGGATCTCGCTTTTTTAAGTTTTTTAGGACAATTTTTTTGAGTTCAGGTCTAATACGGTCGTAGGAAACTCCTTTACTTTGTAGCTCATCAAATATTGCTTCTATCGCATTTCGCATTGTTGCTTCTACTAGATTATATAGCAACAAAAAACCGCTAGCCTTTAACGTTTTAATTAGTTCAGAATCAATTTCTTTTATTTTGGTAATTCCTCTCTTACCTTCCATATTTAATTTAGTAGTTCCCTGCTCCAAACTCTTCAAAAACATAAAATATTTGCTCACTTCTCTAGAGCGTTCATTGAAATCTTGAAATAATGCGCTAGTCATGATTTACCGAGAAGTTGATCGCGAACATATTCAATACGCTTAATTACTTTAGGTCTTGAGTTACTTGCATCTGAGGTAGTATATTCCTTGAATTCAGGTGAGTCAAGCCACTTCATTGACTTTGGTTCAATATCGCTCTTTTCCCTCAACGCAAGTGCAACACCTACAGAAATTGCTTCAAATCTAATTCTTGGTGTTTTGACATGACCTTGTGATTTACTAAATCCATTGGGAAAGTGTTTTTCAACAAAATCTAACATTTGGTGAAATTCCGAGCGCATAGCATCTTGCTTAATTCCATCATGGTTATGTTTTTCTAGATATTCATTAAGAAACTTATTTACCTGTCTTTCAAAGTTATGGTAGTTATTTAAGTATGCGAAAAAACGTAACACAAATTCTTCAGGTTCACGTTTCCGGACAAGTGGTTCTGATATGGGGCATAGTTTAATAAATTTGGGAGTCTTGGCGAGTTCTTCAAGAAGATCCACAAAAGGTCCAGGAGATATGCCTCTACGCTTCTCCATATCATTTAGTTCGACGCTACCTGTATTGATGCGTTCAAACATATCCCGTCGTGTTTCTTCATCAGCTTTCTCAGTCAGGACAATCATGCGAATGGTAGCACGATTAAAGCGTCTCTGTCTTGCCAGTGGCAAATCACTGAATTTGAAGTCATTAAGCTTATTTAACTTTTCTAGTCCACATAGCTTTAGTTCGTTATTTAAAAATCTATCTAAAGAACGGATACGTTGGGTGCCATCAACAATTTCCAACCGAGCTAAATCATCCTCATCATCTTCTTGCTTTGGTCGCAAATCAGCAACAAAAATATAGGGTATAGGCAGTCCTAAAAAAATAGATTCAATAAACTTTGACTGCCGAGTGTCTTCCCAAATCATATCTCTTTGGTAGTCTGGTATATACAACTCGCTGGTGTCTTCATCAAGCCCATCTCTGTATTTCTGAACAAGCACTTCCACTGGATATTCTTTTGTGTCATAGTCAACTGTTTTTTGCTTTTCCCTAATTTCTGCCTCTGCTGCTTCTCTTTGTTCATCTGTAATTCCAGATTTCGGTTGTATTTGGGGGGTTTTTGACATTTTGATATCCAGTTCTTTAGAATTCTTGTACTAGAAGTACAGAATAGTGAAATCTTAACCTTAGTTGGGGCATCTACGGTTTTATTAACCGCTACAATCTATATCAACCTCATTGTCTTTCCAACAAGCATCGAAGCCTCCAGGTTTGGGTTTGTTTTGTGATAAAATTACCATATATTGCTGCAATGATGCGTTATGCGACCATAACGCACCCTACAGATAAAGACTGATGGGGAACATTGCCATACCAACGAAATCCTTATTATTACAGTCGATTGCCAAATATTTCGATTAGTTAAGAGTACTTGGGTAAATCTAAAGATAATATTAAATTGTTCATTGAGGAACGGAAAGGATAAACGCTCCTCAAAAAATCCTAAGAGAATCTTAAATCCTTATGAAGGGGGTATGAGCGATGGTGAACAACTCCTCAATGCTGCGATTGACCTGGAGTGTGATTGAAGAAACCCCAAGTATAGATCTGCTGACTCTGACGGATACAGCCTTAGTCACGTCGATCCTGCAACAAATTACCAGAAAGATTCTGCTTACAGGAGAAGAAGTCTGTGCCTTGCATAACTACATTGACTCTAAAACAAACCTCATCCGTGATATGGCTGAATCTCGTCGCATCTAAAAGACCAAGGACAAGTCCTGCTTTAATCTAGAGGGCATTTTCTGGGACTATCCTGTACATAGTGAGACAGAACCTAAAGGATGGTAGTGACCTCACGAAGAAAGTCAAAAAGTTAGGCATCACCTTTAAGGGACTTCCAAAAAATTAATTGTCCAGTCCATCAGGGCGAGTCAAGTTATTTGGTCGGCAGAGTACTACATTGAAACAGCGACTCGCCCCTA
>DNXU01000329.1 GCA_003505715.1 Cyanobacteria bacterium UBA8803
ACCAACAACCAACAACCAATTCCAAATTAAATTTAGAGTAAAGGATACTGGAATTGGCATTCCCGCCGAACGAATGAATTTACTCTTTCAACCCTTCAGTCAGGTTGATAGTTCCACAACACGCAAGTACGGCGGCACTGGCTTAGGCTTAACCATTAGCAAACGCCTTAGTGAGATGATGGGCGGTACTATGTGGGTTGAAAGCGAAGTTGGTAAGGGTTCCCAATTCTTTTTTACGATAAAAGCCCAGTTGGCTCCTTCTTCAGAACCGATCGACCTAGATGCACCTCAACCAGAGTTAACGGGTTTGCGATTACTGGTGGTAGATGACAATGCCACGAACCGCCAAATTCTCACTCTTCAAACTAAGTCTTGGGGAATGGTTGTCCGCGCTGCCAAGTCTGGCCCTCAAGCTCTCAAATTGCTACGTCAGGGTGAGGAATTTGACTTGGCGATTTTAGACTACCACATGCCAGAAATGGATGGTATTACCCTGGCTCAGAAAATCCGCACCTTACCGAAGGGGAAAAGCCTACCTTTACTAATTCTCAGTTCTGGTGGCAGGCCCAGTCGCAAAGACTTTCAGGGAAGGGTTGACTTCGCAGCTTTTGTATACAAACCAATTAAGCAAGCTCAACTTCATGAAGTGCTGATTCGCATCGCTAGCGGCGAATGCAACAATACCACACCCTGTATTGTGCAACCTCAATTCAATTCTGAGCTAGCCCAAAAACTACCCTTGAGCATGTTACTGGTAGACGATGTGGAAGTTAACCAAATGGTTGCCGTAGAAATGTTGCAACGTTTAGGGTATAGCCCTGATGTTGCCAGTAGCGGCAAAGAGGCACTAGATGCTCTGGCTCGTCGTGACTACGATATCGTATTTATGGATATGCAGATGCCAGAGATGGACGGACTAGAAACCACCCGTCGCATCCGCCAGCAATTCTCAGGGGAGGGGGGAATGGGGAATCGGGAGAATTATCCCAATCACCAATCCCACGCTCCTTGGATTATTGCGATGACAGCTAATGCTATGCAAGGCGATCGCGAAGCTTGTTTGAAGGCTGGCATGAATGACTATATCAGCAAGCCAGTGCGAGTAAAGGCGATCGTCCAAGCCCTAAATCGCTATCAAAGCTTTCTCTCTAAAGCCGGATTGAGCGTGCCAAAGACAGACGCGACTCTAAGCGAACCGCTATCTGATACTACTGTCAATAATAGTAAAGCTGAGCCTCCAGTGGAGCAGGCGAAATTGGCAATAGCAGACAGTTTACCGGAATCATCAACGCCACCACAGACAGCAAACGGGAAAATGACCTCACCAGCAATTGATGAGGAAGCTTTTCAAGAGTTAAAGGCTTTAATCGTCCGCGCTGGGGCACTCATTTCTAAAATTGAAGCTGATTATAAACAAGTGGGTGCGGCTGTACCATCTGGCGTTCTGGCAACTGAATCCCATAGCCAAAAAGTAACACAAACTTTACTGCAATTAGCCACATCAGTTGAAACAACTCCTGTTGGAGCGGTTGCCGACCATATTCCTATACCACCAGAGACAAAAAACTCCCCAACCGAAGCACCAGCGATTGATAAACAAGCCTTTGAAGAATTAAAGGATTTAATGGGAGATGATGCTGAAGAATTTTGGTTAGAGGTAGTTGATAAATTTCTGAAGGTGGCACCGCCGAAACTACAAGCGATTCGAGATGCTGTTAGCCAAGGGGATGCAGGAGCAATTAAAGCAACAGCCCATGCCTTGCGAGGCGCTTGTACCACTGTTGGAGCCACACCCTTGTATAAACTGTGCGATGAACTCGAACAGATGGGCCGTGCTGGTACTATTGTCGGTGCCGAGCTTCTAATTTCAAAAATTGAAGCTGAGTACCAACGAGTAGACGGAGATTTGTCAGCTAATATTTCATCAGATTGATGCGATTTATGATAAAGAGAGGGTCGGGAAAGAGAAGTAGAATCCCCAGTTGGCTATAAAGTGAACCTTACTAAATCCCATTCCTCCTCAATTAACCATACCCGTGAGGGGCGAACTAGCACTAGCATAGGATTTCAGCGGCATCCGACCCGCCAAATAGGCCAACCTGCCTGCCTCCGTTGCCATCCCCATCGCTCTAGCCATCGCTACAGGATTTTGCGCTAGCGCGATCGCACTATTAATTAATAAGGCATCCGCCCCCAACTCCATCGCATAAGCCGCCTCACTCGGCGTCCCAATTCCGGCATCTACAACTACTGGCACCCTGGCTTCTTCAATAATGATTTGGATATTGGCTGCATTCTTAATCCCCTGCCCGGAACCAATGGGAGAACCCAAGGGCATCACAGTCACGCACCCCGCCTCTTCTAAACGTTTGGCTAATAACGGGTCAGCATTAATGTAAGGCAATACAGCAAAGCCTTCCTTAATGAGTTGTTCTGCTGCTGCCAAAGTACCAATGGGGTCGGGTAACAAATACTTGGCGTCGGGAATTACTTCTAACTTGACAAAGTTATTCTCTTCTTGTCCCAATAGCTTGGCCATTTCCCGACCCAGCCGCGCCACCCGTACTGCTTCCTCAGCGGTTGTACACCCTGCTGTATTCGGTAACATCCACACTTTTTTCCAGTCTAAGGCTTCAGCCAGTCCTTCATGACCTGGAGCCTGAGATTGCACCCGCCGCACGGCAACGGTAACAATCTCGCTACCACTAGCAGCAATACTCTGTTGCATCTGTTCGATACTGCTATACTTCCCAGTACCCGTCATCAGACGCGAGCGAAAGGTGCGACCAGCAATGGTGAGCGAGTTAGTTGAGGATGCTTCCCTGACAGAGGAGTTATCAGGTTGAACTGGCGTGATGGAGGAAAAAATCATTAAACTTGTCTTAGCTGAGGAAGATTGATGGTAAAACCTGTCGTAACGGAAATGCTCCAGTAGCGGGTCATACTTTTGTTGTGCGATCGCATCGGCCAGAAGGTGTGCGGTTACGGGAGCTAAGAGAATGCCATTGCGGTAGTGACCAGTAGCCAGGGTCAGATTTTGGCAAGGGCTGGTGCCGAGAATGGGTAACTCATCCGGTGTTGAGGGTCGAAAACCCCACCAGCACTCCTGAATTGGCCAATCTTGTAATTGGGGATACAGCCGCATGGCGCGTGCCAGCAATGTGTGAATTCCCGCTGGGGTGTTGTGGGGTTGCCATCCCACCTCCTCACTGGTAGCACCAATAAGTAACTGCCCATTCCGACGGGGCACCAGGTAGGTTTCAGGGCCAAATATTACTCGTTGTAACGGTAAGGGTTGGCCGTTACTCCCTGGCATTTGCACTGATAACATCTGACCTTTTTTCGGGCGGACTGGCAGGGGCAAAAGTTCGTTTGCCCAAGCCCCCGTTGCTAGGACGTAATGAGCTGCCTGAAATTCGCCAGTAGAGGTTCTTACTCCACGAATAACTCGATTTTGCTGTTCAATAGCCTCAACGGCTACCCCTTCTTGGAGGTTTACACCCAATTCCCTAGCCGCTAGTTGCAGTGCTTGATTTAGTGCCCGGTTATCCACTTGACCATCGTCAGGATACCACCAACCACCAACCACATCGGCACCCAAACCAGGTTGATATAAATTAATCGCTTCTCTGTCTAACCAGTGGGTATCCTTTGGGTGGAAAGTTTTTACCTTTTCATAAACAGGCGCTAAAATCCCGCAAGGCCAGTAGCCTGTAGCCACACCTGTCAGCTGTTCGAGCTTGCCAATCCATTCCGGATACAATGAACGCGAACGAAGGCATAACTCCAGCAGTGGGCTAGGGGGAATAGCTTCTGCTTGGGGAGCTAACATCCCGGCAGCGGCTAGAGTAGAAGCCTCTTGATAGTTGCGGGTTAAAACGGTGACAGTTGCGCCGCGCCATCGGAGTTCAACGGCGATCGCCAAACCGATAACACCGCCGCCGACAATCAGAATGTCATTTGCTGCGTTCATTGTTTAAAAATTTAGACGCGCCCCCATACTGCTAGGTTAAGAACCATTCTAGGCTGGCTAGACCAACGCTAAACCTAACTCCCTACCTAAAGTTTTGGGTTTCGTTGCCAATGGCCTAACCTACCAACTTTTGCCACGTTGCTAGAACTTGCTGTTTTACACGACCATCCCATCCAGTGAAACCCATCTACCATAAAGCTGGTACTGGTGCTGCCTCATTAGCCGGGGGTGGTGCTGGTTGAGTCGTTCCCGTACCAGCTTGACCTACAGTTTGCGGTGCCTGTGCAATACGACGATTGGGCTGATTGTTTCTTTGAACCTGTACAGTTGGCTGATTTGGCTGATTTGCTGGTTGCACCTGGGTTTGACCGACAGGTGCCTCTGCTGCCGCCTCTGGAGATGCTTGTAGTTGGTTAGTAGCTCGATTGGGACCCAAAGAAAAGGGGAAGCGCCAAGCCGTTGCGGCTCCTATCAGCGCAGAAACTACGATAATTGCTCCGATCAATTTGTTCATAATCTAGGTCTATTGGCAGAATTCAGTGTCGGTCAATCTCAACAATAATTTAAACTAAAATTTACTATTTTTTCCTCTGGCTACAGTCATAACTTTGCCTTAAGCCTCTAATTATTTTTATAGAGGGGATAGCATACCTTAAATATTATATCCCTGCTTTTTGACATCCTGTAATACTAACCTTTGATGAGGATTTTCATAAAAACTTCTGTACCACCTGCCAACCCGTCCAGGAAACCCAAGCCAATCCGACAAATAAGACAATGTTAACAGCCACATGAACAGCACGCGCCCAAGGTGAGTGCGAACTAATCTGGGTGGCACTTCCTGCTGAGAGCAACACCAATACCACCACAGACCAACCAGCAATGGAGTGAGCCGAATGCCCAAGATTGCCGTAATGGCCGAGCGTACCCACAATGCCAATCGCCAGCAATAATAACACTAAACCCACCATTACCCAGCCGAGAGTGTAATGCAAGGGTCGCAACCAGAGGGGACGCGATCGCTGAACTTGGCGGTTGGAGAAGATGATGCTGCCCGTGATAGCCAGCAAGACATAGGCAACAAGCGACAAGCCCATTGACCAGGCAGCTATTTTCCATAGCCAGAGAAAGGAAGGTAGATTCACAACTTAAATAGGGATGAGGGATGAGGGA
>DNXU01000130.1:0-6101 GCA_003505715.1 Cyanobacteria bacterium UBA8803
TCATCCCTCATCCCTCATCCCACTCCCTCACTCCCTCTCTATATTTTGTACTTGCCACCTTTCTTGGGATCGGACCAGTCGCAGGCATACCCCTTAGTGTCGGGCACGTACTGGTTCCAGGGGATTGGGTCAACGGGTTTATCTGTAGAGGAGACAATCTTAAACTGTCCGTCTTGTTGGACTTCACCAATGCGCACGATCTTGGAGATGTGGTGATTGGCATTCATGGTTACCGGGCCTTCTGGCGCAGCGAAATTTTGACCGATGGCGGCCATTCTGACTTTTTCTAGGTCGTCAGCGGTTCCCGCTTTTTCCACCGCTTGCTTCCACAGGTAAACCATGATGTAGGCGGCTTCCATGGGGTCGTTAGTGACTCGGTCTTGGCCGTACTCTTTTTTGAACGCCTCTACAAATTTCTTGTTCTCAGGAGAATCTACTGATTGGAAGTAGTTCCAAGCCGCGTAATGACCGATTAAAAACTCTGGGCCGATCTGCCGCACTTCTTCTTCGGCAATACTTACTGACATGACGGGATACTTGTCAGGACCGAGGCCAGCACCTTTAAGCTGTTTGAAGAAGGCGACGTTGCTATCGCCGTTGAGGCTGTTGAAAATCACGCCGCCATTGGGTAAGGCTTGCTTGATTTTAGTAATGATCGGGGTTACTTCGGTATTGCCGAGGGGGAGGTAATCTTCACCCACGGTTTTACCACCTTTAGCCTTGAGTTGCTCCTTAATAATAGTGTTGGCCGTGCGAGGGAACACGTAGTCAGAACCAACCAAGAAGAACTCTTTGCCTTTGTTTGCTAAAAGCCAGTCTACCGCTGGTTCAATTTGCTGGTTCGGCGCAGCACCTGTATAGAAAATGTTCTTAGAACATTCCTGGCCCTCGTACTGGACGGGATACCACAGCATGTGGTTCTTAGACTCAAATACATCTAGAACAGCTTTGCGGCTAGCAGAAGTCCAGCAACCAAAGATCGTGACCACTTTATCTTGGTCGATCAGTTTTGCTGCCTTCTCTTTGAAAGTATCCCAAACGGAAGCACCGTCTTCCTTAATTGGCTCGATTTTCTTGCCCAGGACGCCACCAGCTTCGTTGATTTCCTTAATCGCTAGCAGTTCAGCATCGACGACGGTGGTTTCACTAATCGCCATCGTGCCGCTGAGGGAGTGAAGAATCCCAACTTTTATAGTATCGCCGCCACCGCCACCTGTCGCTGCTGCTTGGGAGTCAGTAGTTGGACTTGCTGCCGTATCTGGTTGATTGGTTTGACCTCCACCGCAGGCTTTCAGGAGAAGACTGGTTCCCAGCGTTGCGGAACCGTAGAGCAAAAATTTACGCCGCCCTAATCGTTTTGCCATCTCTTAACTGATATTCCTCTGTTAATTGAGCTAATTGATAGAGACATACATCGTTAAGCTGTGATATTAGAGCTAGGCGATCCATTGAATTGTTATTTTTGATACAAAAATTTGGCTATAGCTCATTACATGATGTTAATTTGACGTATAAAATAGTTATACAAGGCAAAATAAGCTTAGAATCCTAATTTTCCAAGTTCTCAAGGAAATACAGAGGAAAAAAATTAAAATTTGGTTTTAGGTGTGCTAACATTAATAATCGGTGAACAAATGGGTCGGTGCCCGAGCGGTTAATGGGGGCGGACTGTAAATCCGCTGGCTACGCCTACGCTGGTTCAAATCCAGCCCGGCCCACCAGTATAAAGAAAGTTGTGAGTGTTGAGCGCTGTTCTTAGGCAGCTCTGTAACTCAGAGCTTAAAACTAAAAAATCAATACTTTCTTTTTGCCCGTGTAGCTCAGTGGTAGAGCACACCCTTGGTAAGGGTGAGGTCACGAGTTCAATCCTCGTCACGGGCTTTTTCTGATGTGTAAAATTGTTGTATAGCTGGACAGTGACGATCAGTGACCAGTTATCAATTGTCAGTGTTCAGTGTTGGGAGAAGTAACGATGAATCAAAATGAAGATGAAAAATATCAACAACATTCAGACGGGTCAGTTAGCGTTACGCCACTCTCCTGGGGGTGAATCACGAGCTGGTTTAAATAATGGCAATACTGTGGCATTCTTGCGTCAAGGTGATGAGCCTTGGGTTTACGTGCGTATTGTTGATGGTCCCTCTGCCGTTAATGGTGTGGAAGGTTGGGTAAACTCAAATTACCTGTCCTGTTATGACGATGCTTAAGGTTAGGGCTTGGTAATTGGTAATCGGTAATTGGTCAGCAATTTTTTACTGATTACCCATCACCCATGTAATAGAAAATACATTTTTACCTCAGATAGCCAGGAGACCCTGATATTTGAGCCAGAATAATTGTAAACCTAACCAATATCTAATTTTTGAATAGTGAATAGATGGATTTTTGTGGGGGGGTTCGGGAACAGGAAACGGGAAACAGTTTTGATGTGGCTTTAACCTGATTATTTCTGAAAAAATACCAGAACTTTGATTGGGAAGAACAACAATTGATTAAATATGAATATATCGATAATATTAAAATCTTAAATAAGAGGGAATATCAAAAGGTGTCTATCTGGATTATTCGTCATGCTCAAAGTCGTTCTAACGCAGGTTTAGCAACTATCGGCCCCCATGACAATGGCTTGAGTGAATTGGGCTACCAACAATCCCAATGTATTCCAACCGCAGTTAAACAATCTCCAGACTTGATTGTCACCTCACCTTATCTGAGAACACAACTCACTGCTCAACCATTGATTGAACAATTTCCAAATACACCAATTGAGGTTTGGCAAATTCAGGAGTTTACCTATCTTACCCTACCGCTCGACCAACCAACCACACTATTGATGCGCAGACCTCTGACCAAAGCTTACTGGGAACGCTGCGACCCTAATTATATCGATGGACCTAATGCGGAATCCTTTGGTCAATTAATGGCACGAGTCCGAACTGCTCTGAATCAGTTGCAACAACAATCGGGTTTTGCGATCGTCTTTACCCATGGATTTTTTATCAAAGCGATGCTGTGGCAAATTTTGGCTGCCCCAACGGTAATTGATGCCGTTGCCATGCGTCGGATGCAAGAATTTTCGCGAGGATTTCGAGTCCCGAATGCATCAATTTTGAAGTTGGAATTTGAGCCAGAAGGGATACCTTACTTGAGTTCTTTTATCACCAATCATCTGCCAGTGGAGCTAGAATCAGCAACACCAGATACAACAGTGGCGATCGATGCAGGCGATCAACCTTCATAACCTACATTTTATCAGGTATTTTCTCTATTCCCTATTCCCTAATTCAGATAGATTAACCTGAAAAAGTCATTTGCCTGTCCCAGTCTTATCAAAACAGATATCACCTCTCCCCTGGAAGGAGAGAGGAGCCAGATTTCCGGCTCCCCCTAGATTAAATGTTAAACTAAAACCAGATAAAATGCCTTGTGGTAATATTCCTATGGAAGCAGCAACTATTACTCTCCCTGCCACGCTAAAGTTGAGTATTAATTTAACAGACGAGTAGTTTTTCGAGCTTTGTCAAAGAAACCGGGATTACCGATTTGAACGAACAGAATTTAGTTTTTCTATCCGATCGGCTCAATCCTTAGCATTCCCAAAAATGCCACTACAGAAATGCCATAGAACACTAAAGCAACGGGGAAAATGAATTCGCTTGTACCCCCTAAAGAAGAACCGTTTTCAAAATTGTTCAAAATGTAATTACCCAAAAGGGATTGGATAAAAGAAGAACAGGCTACGCCTTGCTTTACACCATAACAATTTGAAGGACTGAAGCAGATGACCAGAATTTGAAAAAGCGCGATCAGATAGATTAAAAACTTGCGATATCTAATGAGGCTCGGACTGTGCTTTTGAGCAAGACTAACTACATGAGCAATGCAAAGCAAATAGAACGGTGAAAGAATAAATAGATAAACCAATCCAGCCAAGATCGTAAAACCTGTCACAAAGTAAACCACCAGACTGACAAAAGCATACAGAATAAAAAATTGAGAAAATTTATTGATATTGATTGCTGCTGACATGGCTATAAAATAGGAAATGGGAAATGGGGAATAAACGACATATTCATAACTCACGATCAGTTGGTAGAGTTTGCGATCGCGAATTTGGTGATATCGGCTGGGTTTTCTAATATTGCGCTCTGTTAGCTCGACATCCAGAATCGTTGCAGTTGTTTCTAGCCAATGCTATGCCCAATGCGATCGCTGAACTGCCTTAAGTGACGTAATGATTAACCCTCTTCTGTCACTCTGGGAAAAGTAAAATCTTGGCCAAATGATGAAAGTCATACCCCCTAGACAATTTAGCGATCAGCTTTGCTGGTGCCGTAGGCAATCGCAAACTGATAGAAACTCATGTCTTTAGCCTAAATCATGGAAATCTTTCTGTGTAAGGGTTTCAGATTTTGCTCTGACGAGAGTGACAGAAGAGGGTTAAGCAAAGCATGGGAGGGGAGGGCAGTAGTCTCGTGAGCGATCGCCTTCTTGAAGATTATCCTTCTTGATAAAAGGGGTAGTCAACCCGGATTTGGTATCACTCCCTAACTCCCTCACCCTTTTCTCTTGTACCACCGGACTAACTGCGTTGGCGGAACTCCCAAATAATAGCCAGCAATAATCAGCTGGTTAATCAGGGTGGTTTTCGCCACGCCTAGCTTTTCCCAGCGCCGTCCTGAGGTAACTACTGCGGATGGGGCGATCGCAATTCGTCCGTGGCGTTTCAAGCGACGGATTAATTCAAAATCTTCCATAATAGGTAGGTCGGGAAAGCCACCCATCTCCTGGAAGACTTTGGCTTTCAAGAAGATGGCCTGGTCGCCATAAGGCATAGATAAAAAACGCGATCGCCAATTGACCATTTTCTCGATCAGTCGCAACCCTGGCATGGAGGCCTCAATGCGCAATTCAAAGGCACCAGCAATAGTTTTGGGATATTTTAGCAGTTGGTGTACCCAGCCATCGAACCGATCGGGCAAACAGGTATCGGCATGGAGAAATAATAGAATATCGCCGCTCGCAACAGCAGCACCCGCATTCATTTGACTGGCGCGACCGAGTGGAGCTGTAATGACTTTAGCACCTAGCGATCGCGCTATGGCCACGGTTTCATCTCGACTCCCGCCATCAACAACGATGATTTCCCCATGGCAGGCATCTGCTAACCTGGCCAAGACTACGCCAATAGTGTTGGCTTCATTTAAAACCGGAATAATGATGGAAATTTTTTCTCCTGCCATTAAGATTCTAGAAGTCCTTATCTGATGTAGTGGCGAGCGATCGGCCAATCAGGGCGAGTCAATTTATTTTGTCGGCAACTACTAACATTAAAACAGCGACTCGCCCCTACATTAGATAATTGAAGGACTTACGCAGAGCCGAAGGGAGCATAGCCGAAGAGTTTATTTGGCCACTTCCTTACTGGCTGCACCCGACCAAATCTTCCGGACGGTCAATATCAGTGAGTATGGGGAGATAGGCGATCGCTAAATCCAACCTTTGAGCAATTTCCACAGTTTGTTGCCGTACTAGATCACTACCCCAACTGATGCCGACAAACAGTTCTGGAATTAAGCGACGCAGGCCAATCAGATAATACCCGCCATCCTGTGCCGGCCCCAATATTAGATCGTGGTATTCCAAGGTTTGAAACGCTCGCTCCATCAGTTGATCCCTCAGATCTGGGCAATCAGTGCCAATCAAGATCGCCCCAGTTATGCCCGTAGCAAAAGATGCCTCGAACGCCGACGCCATCCGCACCCCTAAATCACCCTCCCCTTGCTGGCGGTAGGTGAGATCGGAACCCAACCAAGCTTGCATTTGCTCTCGATTGCCGCCTGTAAAATAAATTTCTACCGATAAAGGGCGAGAAGCTTGAAGCGATCGTACCTGAGCCATGGTCTGTTCCGTCATCTGGCGTTGCAGCCTTGCCGCACCTTTAGCACCAAGGACTGGAATTAAGCGAGTCTTGGTTGTTCCAGGTTCTGGGTAGCGAGTAAAAATAATTAACCGTTCTGCCATTAGATTTTAATATTCATGAGGAATTAGAATGATGAGCCAAATCTGAGTAATATTATGTCCGGTTCAACACCCCTAAT
>DNXU01000130.1:6425-6578 GCA_003505715.1 Cyanobacteria bacterium UBA8803
AAACCGAGGGTTGAGCGTAGTCGAAACCGAGGGTTGAGCGTAGTCGAAACCCGCACTGTAACAGTTTTTATTAGGTTTAATCCACCAGACCTAATAGAAGATATACTTCTGAATTTCCGACTATCCCTACGTGACGCTCCTACACCTCCCTTC
>DNXU01000132.1:0-2581 GCA_003505715.1 Cyanobacteria bacterium UBA8803
GCCTAATCTGAAAATAGGGAGAGATGAGGGATGAGGAGGAAAATAACTTTCATCCTCAAAATTATTTCTGCAAATTGAAGATGCACCATGGAGAGTTAGGAGGTTAGTCGGTAATTCCTTACCCCGTAAGATTCTATTGCTAGAAAAACCATTCGATCCCATTCTGGGGTTATGGTACAGTTCAGAATGTAAAGCTAAAATCGGTCAGCGCTTTCTTTTCCTATGCTAGCCATAACCAAATTCTATTGATGGGAGGAAATCCCACCCTCAGGCACCATGAGCGATTGCTAACATCAAAGCGATGAAAATGATTCTCCCTTTCATCCCTCATCCCTATTTTCCCGATAGAGACCATGATTAGCAATCAAACTGATACCTTCAGAGGGGATATTCTCGTTGTTGATGATATGCCAGACAACCTGCGTCTTTTATCAACGATGCTAGCTCAACGGGGGTACAAGGTGCGCAAAGCCGTCTCTGGCGCGATGGCATTGATATCAGCTGAGAGCATACTGCCAGATTTGATTTTACTCGATATCAATATGCCCCAGATGAATGGTTATGAAGTTTGTACTAAACTAAAGGAAAATGTACAGACTCGCGACATTCCAGTAATTTTTATCAGCGCTCTAGATGATGTTTGGGATAAGGTCAAAGCCTTTCAGGTCGGTGGCATAGATTATATCACTAAGCCTTTTCAAAGAGAAGAAGTTTTAGCTCGGGTTGAAAATCAATTGAGGCTTCGTGCCCTCACCTTACAACTAGTTGAGCAAAATGCGCAGCTCTCTCAAGAAATTCACGAACGCATCAAAGCCGAAGAGTCGATGCGGTTGTTGGCGCAGCGGGAAAAGTTACTGAGCCAAATTGCGCAAAGAATTCGCCAATCCCTGAATTTGGGAGAAATTCTTAGCCGAACGGTGAGTGAAGTGCGACAATTTCTGCAAGCGGATCGGGTAGTGATTTATCAGCTGGAAGCGGATCGCAGTGGAGCAATTGCTGTAGAATCAGTTTCTCGCCCAGAACTTTCTATTCTTAAAGCTCCCCTCTATGACCCCTGTTTTGGGCAAGGTTCTATAGAGAAATACCTGGCAGGCCGCATCCTATCCGTTGAAGATATTTATACAGCTGGTTTAACACCATGCCATGTGGAATTTTTGGCTCAAATTCAAGTTCGTGCTAACTTAGTCGTCCCGATCTTGCAAACGACATCCGAATCCCTCATTTTGCAGCCTGAAGTTTCACCAACTCATGCCAATAGCCAACGTCGCTATCTTAGTTTGTATGGATTGTTGATTGCTCATCACTGTAGTGGAGCGCGACGGTGGCAGCCAGAGGAGATCGACCTCCTGAGGGAATTATCTACCCAAATTGGCATCGCCGTTCAACAAGGACAACTTTACCAACAGCTATACCAGGCCGAACAACGATATCACAGCATTGTCGAAAACGCGATCGCGGGCATTTTTCAAACCACCCCCTCCGGACAATACCTCAGCGCTAATCCAGCTTTAGCCAAGATCTACGGCTACAACTCGCCAGAAGAACTGATCTCTACTGTAAACAATATCGGACAGCAACTTTATGTCAACCCTAACCGCCGCCGCGAGTTTATGGCGGCGATAGAAGCAAATAATGCCGTGTTCGAGTTTGAGTCTCAGGTATATCGTAAAGACGGCAGTATCATCTGGATTTTAGAAAATGCCCGGGCTGTCCGCGACTCCAAGGGTGCAATACTGTATTGCGAAGGCACAGTCTCCGACATCACAGAACGCAAGCAAGCACAAGCAGCCTTGCGCTTGCAACAGGAACAAACTGAGAAATTGCTCCTTAATATCCTACCCAGCTCGATCGCCCAGCGGTTGAAACAGGAGCAAGGTATCATTGCCGACCACTTTGAAGCCGTCAGCGTGATGTTTGCCGATATTGTTGGCTTTACCGAGTTATCCTCCCGTAAATCTCCCGCCGAACTCGTCGAGATGTTGAATGCCATCTTCTCCAAATTCGATCAGCTTGCCGAACAACACGGCTTAGAAAAAATCAAAACGATTGGCGATGCCTATATGGTAGTCGCAGGTCTCCCCACACCGCGAACCGATCATGCCGAAGCGATCGCAGAAATGGCTCTAGATATACAAGCGGAAATCAAAAAACTCAGCATTGCTACAGGGGAACCCTTCAGTCTCAGGATAGGCATCCACTCCGGCCCAGTTGTTGCAGGTGTCATTGGCATCAAAAAATTCATCTACGATTTGTGGGGAGATACCGTTAACATTGCCAGTCGTATGGAATCTCAAGGTATTGTCGATGCAATTCAAGCCACAAACACGACTTACGAGCTATTACAGCAAAAGTATGTTTTTAAAAAGCGAGGGCTTATTCCGATTAAAGGCAAAGGAAAAATGACTACCTATCTGCTGATCGGCAGAAAATGAAGTTATATCATGTCCGGTCAAACACCCATAATATTTGTAGGGGCGGGTTTAGTGATCAATATTGTCAGCTCCGCAGATAGGTCTTAAGTCAAAACCCGCCCTGCGACAACATCTGAAAGCTTCCGGTTATATCATGTCCGGTTGATTAA
>DNXU01000132.1:2645-7303 GCA_003505715.1 Cyanobacteria bacterium UBA8803
ACCCGCCCCTACAGATATTATGGATGTTTAATTGTCCCACCACTGATGTCAGGCTTTCCAACTCAATCCGGAATACGTCCGAGGCAGAATCGGGCGAGTTAGGAAGGCAAAAAACTAAGAAACCCCGCGATCGAGTCACGCGGGGTTTTCACAAGCCAATCACATATTTTCGCCATTCTTGATGTAGTCCACCTTTTATATGCCTAGCCACCTCAAAGTGAAGGCTGCTGTAGGGTTTTCGAGGCTGGCTGCGCAAGGTCATGTTCGCTTCTTTGGGGGTGCGATTGCCTTTTTTGATATTGCAGCGCACGCAAGCTGTCACAATGTTTTCCCAAGTATCACCCCCATGGCGAGAACGGGGAATTACATGATCGAG
This sequence comes from Cyanobacteria bacterium UBA8803, assembly GCA_003505715.1. Classification (GTDB taxonomy): domain Bacteria; phylum Cyanobacteriota; class Cyanobacteriia; order Cyanobacteriales; family Coleofasciculaceae; genus UBA8803. The sequence continues at coordinate 3,022 of DNXU01000132.1, forward strand.
CGTTAAATCATCACCCGTGTAACCGCAGTATTGACAGGAATGACCATCTCGGTGGAGGATGTTACGACGGGTTAGGGGAATTTCTTTATAGGGAACCCGAACGTAATGGCGCAGTCTAATCACTGTAGGCAGCGGGAACTCTGGGTAGACGTATTTGCCATTATGCTCAACTTGCTCCGCTTTCCCTTTAATCAACAAGACAAGCGCCCGTCGCCAGCTGGTAATGTTGAGGGGTTCGTAGGAGGCGTTTAACACCAGAACCTTGCTCATTGGTCCTCGAAATTAAGAGGGTCGTTTTCCAGATAGTAGCATAGGTCTCTCTAGGTGAGTTAGTGTTAAGCTTCATCTCAAGCTTGCCACGCCTAAAGGATACCCCTGGTGGTAGTGCGATCGCATTGAGTCGGGAACTTCCGTTCATTTTCTCCCCACGAGCAGATAAGTAGTCATCTCTCCTTTCCCTTTCACCAGGATAGGCTCTCGCTCCTCAAACAGATACTCATCTTTTAATAGTTCGTAGGTTGTCTGGGTGACTTGAATGCAACCCGGTAATCCCTGAGATTCCATGCGGCTGGCGGTATTGACGGTGTCCCCCCACAAATCGTAGCTGAACTTTTTGATGCCAATGACCCCAGCCACTACAGGACCGCTGTTGATCCCAATTCTCAGCTTGAAGTTGCCTCCGATCTCGGCGTTGCATTCAGTAATGGCTCCTTGCATGTCCAGAGCCATTTGAGCGATCGCCAAAGCATGATCCGGACGAGGCATCGGCAAACCTGCTGCAACCATATAGGCATCCCCAATCGTCTTGATTTTCTCGATACCATGGAACTCAGCTAGTTGGTCGAACTTCGAGAAAATCTGATTGAGAATATCCACCAGTTCTGTAGGTGAAGTTTGAGCCGAGAACTTAGTAAAGTCAACCAAATCAGCAAACATAATAGTGACGGCATCAAAATTCTCACCAATAATGCGCTGCCCCCGTTTCAAACGTTCGGCAACGGGTTGGGGCAGAATATTGAGCAGCAATAGTTCCGCTCTTTTGCGAGCTGCTCTGAGCGCTTCTTCTGACTTTTTGCGTTCGGTAATATCGGCAACGGTGCCTTCGTAGTAGAGGAGATTGCGTTCGGCATCTTTGACCGTACCAATATTCTCAGCAATCCAAATGATGCTCTGATCTTTGCGATAGACTTGAGACTGAAAGTCTGACAAGGTATCGTAGCGCCTCATGAGAGCGGCTAATTCTGCACGGCGCGTAGGTTCTACATAAAGTTGCTTCCCAATATCCGTAATCTGAGCCATCATTTCCTCTGGCGAGGCATAGCCTAAAATGCTAGCTAATGCGGGATTAGCAGTAATGTATCTTCCCTCTGGAGTAGCTTGAAAGATGCCCTCAGTTGCTCGTTCAAAGATGCTGCGATATTTCTCTTCAGCTTGCCGGAGGCACTCTTCTACTCGCTCTTTCTCCTGAATTTCTTTTTGCAGGGTTAGATTCTGGGCTTCTAGTTTCTTTTGCAGGTTCCGAATTGTCAGGTGAGCGAGCGCCCTGGCTTTCACTTCTTCCTGCTGCACAGGTTTGGTGATAAAATCTACAGCTCCCAAATTGAACCCTTTGACCTTATCCACAACATCGGAAAGGGCAGACAGAAAAATAACCGGGATATCTCGCGTCGAGGGGTTGGCTTTTAGGCGACGGCAGGTTTCAAACCCATCAATCCCAGGCATCATCACATCTAATAAAATCAGATCCGGCTTGGCATATTCCACCTTCTGAATTGCACTTTCACCATCCTGAGCTACCAAAACTTTAAAACCTGAATCATTTAAAAACTCGAAGAGTACCCCTAGATTGTGAGGAGTATCATCAACAATGACAATGACGCCTTGATAGGAAGTTTCATCGCTCATTTGGATTGGACTGGTGTAGCCAGATTCATGATTATACAGAGTTAGTTAATCGGCGTCAGGATGGAGCTAAAGTCAATGTATCAAACTTTGGGGAACAGGGAATAGGGAATAGGGAATAGGGAGGGGGTAAGGGAGTGAGGGCAGGAGGTTTTCAGGGGTTCTGGTATACGCAGTTCATGACGGACTATTTAGGTTAATGCCTTACATGGCCAAGTCATGACTTTGGCTGCCTGGAGAAATGAGATGAGGCGATTCGATCGCGCTTGACCCTTCACTCAGATTAGCAGCTGCATCCCGACTGTTGGCACAGATAAAACGAGTAAAAACAGCGCGATCTCGCCCCGATTCCTTCGCTCGATAAAGCGCCCGATCCGCAGCAGCTACCAATACATGAGGAGAAGAGTCATGACAGGGAACGGTAGTAGCAACTCCTACGCTGACAGTGATGTACTCGCTAATGGGCGATCGCGGATGAACAATTAACAGCGTTCTAATTGACGATCTTATTAATTCTGCTACTTGCAAGGCTCCTTCTCCAGGTGTATTTGGTAAAATGACCGCAAATTCTTCTCCTCCATAACGAGCCACTAAATCTGCTGGGCGTTTGACAACACTACTCATAACGTGGGCCACCTGCTGTAAACATTCATCTCCGGCTTGATGGCCTTTGGTGTCATTGTAGAGTTTGAAAAAATCGACATCACACAACAGTAAAGAGATTGACCACTGTTCGCGTACTGAGATCCGCCATGCTTGGAGCAAATATTCATCAAATCGACGGCGATTGGCTACCTGAGTCAAACCGTCTAACGTTGCCAAACGCTTAAGTTGTTGGTTTGCCTTTTGGAGGGCGGCTTCTGCTTGCTGCCGCTGCTGGATTTCCTGTTGTAGTTGTATATTTTGCGCTTGCAGACTTTGTTGCAGCTTCTGGATAGTTAGGTGAGTTGTAACCCTTGCCAGAACGATTTCCTGCTGAATTGGCTTGGTGATGTAATCGACTGCACCCAGTTCAAACCCTTTAACTACTACTGCTGTTTGAGAAAGTGCCGTCATAAAAATTATCGGGATTTCTTTCCTGAGTGGATCTGCTTTTAATCGCCGACAGGTTTCAAACCCGTCAATCCCAGGCATGATGATATCTAGCAAAATCACATCAGGACGAGCGCATTGAGTTTTCTCAATTGCACTTTCTCCATCCCTAGCCACTAAGACTTTGAAACCCGCATCGCTCAAGAAGTCAAACAGTACCTCTAAATTCATGGGGTTGTCATCTACGATAAGGATAGTTCCTTTCTCAGAATCTCCAAGAGCCATTCATCTGAATTTTCGTGAGACCCCACTCTCACCTTCTAAAAACCTATACACAGCTAGACACCTCACCCATTGGTGACTGATGAGGATTTTTTTACTCACCCTTTGAATGTTTATTGCCTGGGCAAGATTCTATATAGTGTAACATCTATGGAGGCAGGAAACCCTGGAAGAGATTCTGGGGCATCCCAGACCATAATTGCCCTATTGGGTCTCGGAGGATGCCAAAATGAGGAACACAGCGGAACTGCTCTTGAAATGGAGTAACGCTTACTAGAGCCATCCATAAACGGTAGTGTTCTGCTGGAGAATCCATCATGGCTTTTAAGTGTCAAAATAAGGATGGAGGGCCGCAGTGGCAGGACAAGGGATGACTTTAGAGGAAGTTCTAAATCTAGTCAAGCAACTTTCCTTAGTGGACAAGGTGCGATTAATTGAGCGAGTGGCTCCTGAAATAGAGCAAGAATTAGTGGAGTCCCATCCTACTCCCCGCCAATCGCTGTGGGGTTTGTGTGCTGACTTGGGTACAGCACCATCAGCTAGTGAAATCGATCGAATTCGTAGAGAGCAATGGGCTAATTTCCCAAGGGAGGATCTCTAGTGCTGCGTGCTGTCGCTGATACTCATGTTATTATTTGGTATATTTTTGCCGATCCGCAACTCTCTGATACAGCCAGAACTACCATCGAAGAGATCGCGACTGAAGGCAATCAGGTGGCGTTTTCATCGATTACTCTCGCATCCATCGTCCACCTGAGTGAGAAAGACCGCATTCATGAAGCTACCCTTGACCGTCTGTTGATGGCTGTTGACGGCGAGAATGCTGTACTGGTGGAAATTCCCTTTGACCGCAATATTGCTCAAGCTTTAAGGCGAGTCGAACAGCAGCAGATTCCAGATTTAGCAGATCGCATCATTGCAGCTACAGCTTTGTATCTAGACTTACCTGTAATCAGCCGCGATAGTCGGATTCAACTAGCTGAGGTAAAAACTATTTGGTGAAATAGGGAGACGGGTGAGGGAGTGAGGGAGTGAGGGGGTGAGGGGGTGAGGGAGTGAGGGAGTG
>DNXU01000087.1:0-647 GCA_003505715.1 Cyanobacteria bacterium UBA8803
AAAAATCAAGGTTTCACCCCAGTTTGACAGAAGAGGGATAAAACAGTTGGCTAAGAAACTGAGCGGCAGTGATGCGAGTTCGCTGTTCACCTACATTCCCTTGTGCAGGGTGAACCCGCCACCCTTGACAGATATCGGCTTTCCCCCACAAATCTAAATGCTCAACTGCGGGATCGGCATAGAAACTGTCTTGCCCACCCCCCAGTAGTGCTGAACTCCAATGGGTAAAGTAATCGTGACTGAGCCGATAAATAGGAAAATTTCCATATAAAGGAACGCCCCACCCATCGAAAGCGACAAAGGCTCTCACCTGCCCTCCTAATACTTGCCACCCCCAAGCTGCCCCAATGGCACCCACCACACCTGCACTGAAGCCGATAAAAACAATGGGCGTCTTCACGGGATCGATATGATACTGCACGTAGTCCAAAATATGAATAGAGGAATAAGCTGGGTAATCCTGAGCTGGGAAAATTAACACCTGCGGCATCCCACCCTTGACTCGATAACCCCTTAACGAGCGTTGCCACCCAGCCAGAAATTCCTGCGTCAGCTGCGGGTCATGAATACCGGGACAAATTATAGCGCTAAACTGTCCTAATTCATCCCTCATATCATGTCCGGTTGATTAACCCTAATAAAACCTG
>DNXU01000087.1:866-4163 GCA_003505715.1 Cyanobacteria bacterium UBA8803
CCTCATCCCTCATCCCTCATTCACTCGCTGCGATCTACATAATAAGAACCCAAGACTAAAGCATCCATGCGGGTGCGGAGAAAACAATTGATGGCTTCTTCGGGAGTTCTGACAATCGGCTCATTTTCATTTAAGGAGGTATTCAGCAACAGGGGTATGCCTGTACGCTGAGCGAAGGTATTAATTAACTCCCAATAGAGAGGATTGGTTTGACGACTGACGCTTTGCAAGCGACCGGTGCCATCAACATGAGTAACGGCGGGAATTTGGGCACGAACTTCCGGACGCACGTTGAAGACTTTTTCCATAAATGGTACGGGAGCGTCAATTTCAAAGTATTCACCCACATATTCCTCTAATATACTGGGTGCGAAGGGGCGGAACTTCTCCCGGAATTTGATTTTAAGGTTGATGATGTCGCGCATATCCTCGCGGCGGGGATCGGCAAGCAGGGAACGGTTGCCTAAGGCTCTGGCACCAAACTCCATCCGTCCCTGAAACCAGCCTACGACTTTACCTTCACATAAGGCGTCTACTACTTGATGTAAGAGGGCTTCTCGTTCCCAGTATTTGGGGTGGAGGTTATGAGCTTGTAGGGCAATGAGGCAGTCTTCATCCGAGAATTCCGAACCCCACAAGGCACCGTCAAGGACGAACTGGCGGGGTTGTTTGAGGATTTGATGCCACACGTAGAAGGCCGCACCGAAGGAGGTGCCGTTATCGGCAGCACCGGGGGGAATGTAGAGATGTCTAAAGGGGGTGTGTTGGGTAATCTTGCCATTGGCAACCGAGTTCATAGCGACGCCACCAGCTAGACAGAGATTTTCACTGGGGAAGCGATCGTGCAATCGGTTCAGCAGGTGGAACAGGATTTCCTCGGTAACGGCTTGGAGAGAGGCGGCAATGTTTTGATGCTTTGGGGTCAGTTCTGCTTTGGGCTGCCGCATTGGTCCGAGCAGTTTTTCCAATTCTGGACTGTGGAAGGGGGCGACACTAGGAGCGCCGCTTTCCCAGTTCATGGCAATGCCTTGCTCGTGATGGTTGAAGTAGTCGAGGTTTAGTTCAAAGGCATCCCCCTTAGGGTAGATAATTCTGCGGAAGGCTTCCAGATATTCCGGTTCTCCGTAGGGTGCTAACCCCATGACTTTGTATTCATCTCCGTAGGCGGGGAAACCTAGGTAAAGGGTGATGGCGTTGTAGAGGTAGCCGAGGGAGTGGGGAAAGTAGGTGCGATTGAAGTATTCTAACTGGTTGCCGCGTCCAGCACCGGGGAGGGTGCTGACGAAGTCCCCCATGCCGTCAACCGAGAGAAGGGCGGCTTCTGCAAAGGGAGAAACGAAAAAAGATCCGGCGAGGTGGGTGGTGTGGTGTTCGAGGGCATGGATGGGGGCGCGAAGGTCATCCGGTTGACACTGGCAGGCGTCAGCGAGAGTTTGTTTGAGATTAGCCGATTTACTCTGTTTATTGAAGCGATCTAGGAGAGATTGTAGAGAGGGTCGCTTTTGGAGGGTAAACAGGAGTTTGCGATTCAGGTTGGCTTTCGGGTTAAAGGAGACGGCAACATGATGGAGATCAGATGCAGCAATACCGCCGACTTTGAGACAATAACGGATGGATTGGGCAGGGAACCCAGCCCAATGTTTGACTCGGGTGAAGCGTTCTTCTTCAACGGCTGCTACTAATTTGCCGTTTTGGATAAGGCTAGCGGAAGCGTCACCGTGATAGGCGTTGATGCCGAGGATGTTCATGTCTTCGCTGTGGAGTGGTTCATGCTCATAAACCTTTGCTAGGGTTAGAAACGATTATCCGGATGGTCTTTTAAAGTCTTACCAAAAATAAATTATCAGCCGCACAACTCGCTAAACTTGGCGTACCTTTGCACCGCCTTTGTGCTCCTCAACCTTTGCTAGAGTTTGCGGCCATTGTCCGGATATGGCCTTCTCTAACTGGATAGATTTAGCATCCCCGACTTCGACACCAAAGTTTATAACATGCATTGGTTCTTTACCCCAGCCCAAGCTTTGTACATACGCTTGGTGCCTTACTCTATCCGAGAAACAATTCGCGATGCTGGGCGACGAAAAGGATGGTTGATTGAGAACCTGAGTCTTAAGAAGGTTTTGAATATGGGTGTCGGTGTAATTCAGTTCGCTCTTAAAAGTGAACGAATGCTTTCTTGGCCAGTTATCGTCAAGATCGATATTTCGCCTCTGTGCAATCTCAAGTGTACATTTTGCGTACATGCCACTCCCAATGGAGACCCAGCACTGGAAGAACAGGGATTTCGCCCCGGCCAGAAAATGACTTTGGAGCAATACCGTTCCATTATTGACCAGATTGCAGGTCGGTCAACGGCAGTTTCGCTCTATTATCTGGGCGATCCGCTGGTGCATCCGGATCTAGATGAAATGTGCCGTATTGCTCAGGAGGCCGGACTTAACGTCCATATCAGTACCAATTTTAGCTTTCTGCTTACCGATGAACGGGTTCGGCAATTGGTTAACAGCGGATTGACCCATTTAACTGTTTGTGTGGATGGGTTAGATCAACAGAAGTACCAGCTCACTAGGGTTGGGGGTCGTTTAGATTGGGTCTTATCTAACTTGAGGCGTGTCTGCCACTACAAGCGCGAGCAGGGCAGGATTTATCCCAAAGTTGAAGTGCAGTATATCAAATTTCAACACAATCTTCAGGAGCTGGAGGAGGCTCAACGTCTATTTGCAGAAATTGGTGTTGACCAAGTCAGTCATTTTTGGGGGAAACTGAGCAATATGACGGAGGTGGAACCGGGTCGGTATGCTATTCTTGGCTCCAAGAAAAATCAGCGTTTGCCGCAGTGTTCTTGGCCTCATCTGGCGATGTTGATCAAGTACAACGGCGATGTGATTCCTTGTTGTCAGTATCGGCAGAGTTCTCAGTACACTGCTACAGGCGATCGCACTCGGCTGGGTAATGTTTTTGAAACTAGTGTTTGGGATATTTGGAATTCGCCGCAGTATCAACAGTTGCGGCGGTTGGTTTCTAACCCGAAGGTGGTGGAGTCGGAGAGTGAGATGAAGAAGAGTTTCTGCTATGGTTGCCCGATGGTATTTAATACTAATCTGGGCGAGCAAACTGTTTATGCCAACACTCAGGAGTTTGAGGAACTCTATACCATCAATGAGAAGGGTGTGCCTGTGCGCCGTCACGTTTAAGGGGTGGGTATTTTTTAACGCAGAGAAAGCAAAGGGTTTCGCAGAGGTACGCAGAGGTTTTAGCAGGGTTTGCACTAAAAAAAAATCATCCCTCATCCCTCAT
>DNXU01000087.1:4211-7633 GCA_003505715.1 Cyanobacteria bacterium UBA8803
GCTCATCCCTATATAAATGGTAGTCAGTTGCTGGGCGATCGCATTCCAGGAGTAGTGATGGCTGACTAGGTGCTTGCCGTTGTTACCGTACTGCTGCCGGAGGTTGGGGGAGTTGAGGAGTTGGGCGATCGCTTCTGCTAGAGTATCGGCTTCTCCGGCAACGACTAGTCCGGCTTGAGATTGAGTAATTTCTGGGGCAATTTGGATACCGGGAGTGATGATGACGGGTAACCGAGCAGCCATGGCTTCGGCTACGGCAATGCCGAAATTTTCTGAGAAGGATGGTAGAACGAAGATATCTGAGCCTTGGAGTAATAGTTGTTTGTCTACACCGGTGACGAAACCTGGGAAAGAGGTACGCTGAGCTAAGCCGAGGGATATCGCTAGGTTTTTGAGCTGATTGACATAGTCTGGCTCGCCTAAACCCGCTAAGATGAGATGCACGTTAGGGTTTGAGGCGGCGATTTGGCTGAGCGATCGCATTAGTAAATCGGGGCGTTTTTTATAGTGCAGGCGCGAGAGGAACAGCACTACGGGTGTGTCAGGGGGTATTTGGTAGCGGTGGTGGAGAGTTGCTTTGGCTTGCAGGTTATCGACGGGTAGGTTCACGCCTAGGGGTAGGGTAAAGGTGGGAGTTTTAATGCCAAAGTTACGGACATCTTCGGCTTCGCCGACGGAGGTGCAGTGGATGGCAGCGGCACGGTTGAGATTGTGCCTTTCGATCAGGAAGGCGTATAGTTGTTTTTTGAGTCGGCTTTGAGCTAAGGCCCAGGGAGTCAGGTGGCCGATGGTTCTGACGATATAAGGCACTTTTTGATGGCGAGCGATCGCGCCTGCACAGGTAGAGGGGTAGGAGAATAGATAATGGGTGTGGAGGAGGTCATAATCTCGGATATGTTGCCACAGCCATTGGGTTAGGGGTGCGGAAAAGATGAATTCTTTCAGGGGTGGGGAAAACCGGGGTAAAAACCAGACTGGGACTTGTTCGTACTCGATCCGCTGGTTTAAGGGCACATCTAGTACGGTATCGCCATTGTCGTTGGTGGTGGCAATTTCAGCATCGACGCCGCACTCTCGCAATGCTTTGACCATGGCCAGAACTGCTTGAGAAGGCCCGCCTCGGACTGGGCCAATGGAGGGAATGACGTGCAGGATTTTCATGCTATCACCCTTTCCCACCAATATTGCAGAACTGCGAGGCTCCAACGACGATACCAGGGTTTTAGCTGAATGTGTTTGGGGCAATTGATGTTGCAGAAATAATCCTGCCATTCTCCCGCTATCCATTGCTCAAACGGAAAGAAAAATCCTTGTTTGGGACGGTTAAAAACCCACTCTGGTAAGTCAGGAACGGCTTGAATGAGCAGCTGCTTTCCGGGTGCTAAACGTATAGAGCTGGGAATAGAGGAGATGGTTTCTACTAAGACGCGATCTACTAAAGGCACCCGCAACTCTAGACCCCAGGCCATACTCGTGACATCGCTATCCCGCAGCAGCTGATCGCGCATGTAGCGAGTGATTTCTAGCAGGCTGACTTGGTCTTCTAGGGAGGAGACAGGGGAAGAGGTGTCTGTACTGCGGGTTGGTAGTGGTAGATCCGGGAGGTAATGATGAGCGATCACAGAGGCTTCCTGGTGGGAGAAAATACCTCGGAAACTGCGATATGCTGCTGTTATAGTGGGAGGTTGCTGCAAGAAGTCACCTAAGCGCTTGAGTTGGGTAGATCTACCCCAATATTCCAATCCCATCCCTAATTGAGTACGGATCTGGCTCAACCTTTGCAGTTGCTTGCCCCAATGCACCATTTGCGGGATTTTTTGAAATGAGGGGTATCCTCCGAATAGTTCGTCACCCCCCAGTCCGGATAGAACCACTTTAGTGCCGTCATCGCGGGCAATTCGAGATACACAAAAGGTGTTGAAACCATCGATACTGGGTTGATCGAGGGTGGCTAAAAATTTGGGAAATAGCTCTCGACCCAGGGAGGCTGTAATTTGATATTCTGTATGGTTGGTGCCAAAGACTTCAGCAACTTGGCGGGCGATTTGTCCTTCGTTCCAGTCTGTTTCCCTAAAGGCAATTGAGTAGGTGCGGAGTTCGCCTTGCTGGGTTTGACGGGATAAGGCGACTACAGCTGTTGAGTCAATACCGCCGCTGAGGAATATGCCCACGGGTACATCGCTGATAAAGTGATGTTGGATGGAGTCAATTAAGGCGGTGCGAACTTTGGCGATCGCTTCGGGTTGAGAAATGGTTTCTGAGGTAAAGTCGATTTGCCAGTATTGGTGCTGGGTAAGTTGGCCAGATTGCCAAGATAACCAGTTACCTGCTGGTAAACAGTGAATGCCTTCAATTAAAGTATGGGGTTCTGGGACTGAACCGCTGACGAGGTAGCCGTATAACCCTGCTATACTTGGCTGAATTGAGGGTAGTCCGGTGGCCAGAATGGCTCTGAGTTCTGAGGCAAATATTAAGGTAGAGCCAGAATGGTAGTAGTAAAGAGGCTTAATTCCTAGGGGATCACGAGCTAAAAAGCAGGTCTTTTCCCGGTTATCCCAAATTGCCAAAGCAAACATTCCGCGCAAGTGATTGACGCAATCTGCCCCAAAGCGCTGGTAGAGTTTGAGGATGACTTCGGTGTCAGTTTGGGAGTGAAACTGCTCTCCTTGAGTTTCCAGGTGGTGTCGCAGTTTTTGAAAGTTATAGATTTCACCGTTGAAGGTAATCCAGTATCGCCCATCAGCAGTTGCCATCGGTTGATGTCCAGCGGGACTGAGGTCGAGGATGGCGAGACGGGTATGAGCGATCGCGGCTTGGCCATCGGTAGATATGTAAATGCCGTGATCATCAGGGCCTCGGTGCTGCAAGGCTGTTTGCATCCTTTGAATAAGAGTTTCTAACTGAACCGGAGCGAAACTATTGGCGAGAATTCCTGCGATACCGCACATTTTAAAGAGTCTGGTGCTATTGTCCTAATGAGAAAGCCTAACCGAGAACAACAACTGGAGAGTGGAGGACTAATTAAAATCCGGGTAAATGAATTCGCGGCTACACAAACTTTCGTCCGTGTAGGCTGACGAATCGAAATTTAAGGATTTCAAAACCCGTGCCGGCGGGTTTTGTCTGTGTAGACGCGGTTTCAACTGCCTTCTGGAGAAGGGTGCCAGATCTCAACTGCTGCCTACTTTTTCCTTTCCTCAACTCTTGACCATGGTGTTTGCTGGGAGGCTCATAACAATTTGCATTGCTCTGGTATTTTTTCCGGATTGTTTCCTGCTTGAAGTAAAAATTTTGTAATAAAATTAAGGTTATTCAATATACCCTATTTAAATTAGAACTGAGGTAAATATCTTATACATATCAAATGTATGAAAGTCGGTTTCTTTCAACCGACTTGATCTGTTAGCCAGGGAATTTATTCC
>DNXU01000134.1 GCA_003505715.1 Cyanobacteria bacterium UBA8803
GAGGGTGTGGATTGGACAATCCGCCCGAAGGGTCGGATAGTCCTGTGTTAAGAACCTCCCACTTTTAAGTGGGGGAGTCTCAGAGGAAGCATGAACGAGGAGTGAGTAGTTATGGTTCGCATACCTGAGAAGCACCCAGTCTTGAATGGCGGGATGTTATGGTCAATTTCCTTGGTTTCAGCAGCCTTGGTTATACCTTGGATATTAGCTCAATCCTTGCCACCCCGTTCGGAGTCAGTAGTATCTTCCTCGACTCCTTCCCCCCAATTATCTCCCCATCAGGAGCCTCCCCTGTTTCCCCATCACCTAGCTGCTGAACAGGATTGGCATCGGGGTTTAGTCAGCCAAAGTCTCTCCTGGCAGGGAAAACCTGCCACCACCCCGTCTGCATCCCCATCGCCAGCAGCTGTTGGGAAGAATCAAACAGCAGCACCTAAATCATCTACCGCCAAGTCCACCCCTCAGACTCAAACAACCAAATCCCCTCAAACCAAGAAACAGCAATCTAGCACGAGTACGAGCCAGCAACAAGCTCAAAAATCTAAAGGGACTAGTAAAAGTAAGGCCAAAGCAGCCAGTGCAGCTGCCCAAGCGCCTATTTTGGAAATGCGAGTTGCGATCGCCAAAGATGTGAATTCACTCACGGTTGGCACCTCTACAGCAGCAGAGGTGGTTGATGCCAATGGCAAGTCGATCGGAAGGTTATCAGCAAACCAAGGAGTAGATGTTTTACCAGAGGGGCCGAACATTCGCATCGGGAAATGGCTCACTCCCGCAGGAGTTTGGCTTAAGCCTACCAAAGGCGGGTTAGTTTTCGTCGGTAATCGTTGGTATCGGGGGGATTTACTCCTAGTTTCTCAAGGGAATAGCCTATTAGCCGTTAACTACGTGGAACTTGAAGCTTACCTCACCAGTGTTGTGGGGTCTGAAGTCTATCCCAGTTGGCCAATAGATGCTTTGAAAGCTCAAGCGATCGCTGCCCGTTCTTACGCTCTCGTACATTACATCCGACCCGCTCATGCTTTGTACGATCTAGGCAATACCCAGCGCTGGCAAGTCTACAAGGGGATCGAGTCGGAGTGGAATACAACCACTCAGGCAGTCAAGGAAACCAGTGGCGTTTTTCTGAGTTACAAAGGTGGGGTAGTTGAATCCATGTATGCTGCTTCCGATGATATCGTCACCAATGTTTTTGGTGGCAGAGGCATGAGCCAAAATGGAGCCTACAACCTTGCGCAGAAGGGGTACGACTACAAACAAATCTTAAACAGCTATTATCCAGGTACCTCCTTGGCCTGGATTGACACAAAAAACCATGATACGAATTAAAAGTTCGTAGTAACCACTTCAGTGGTTGGCAATAGCATTTTCAGGCACGGAGCGTGCTTACTACAAACCATCAACGATGCAACCGTACATGATATAAAGCCGATCACCCTCTCCCAACACAAAGCCCCCGGCATTAATGCTTACTGATACACTCTTGAAAGCTTGGTTGTTTGCCTAACGCAAGGCAGCCCTCTATTTTACCTCGAACTGCCAATAATTTAAGATGCGTTTACCCTGTGATCGAAGGTCATCGGGATGCCGCTATTTGCTTCACTGGTCAGGCAATAGCAGCAACGCTGGCGATTCTCCTGCTCTATTCGAGCTTTTAAGCGTTCAGAGATGTAGACAGACACGAGCAATCAAGAGTTAGGTACGTGGTGTCCTCTCCAGTGAAGGAGAGCCGCCGCTTGCGCTTTGCGGAGCATGAAGCGGTTAGCCTGCGATCGCAGTTCCATTAACTCTAATGTTTCCGATTGAGTCAGATTCCCGTTCTGGTTGTGTTCGAGTAACTCATCGTGTCGTGTCATTGCTTCAGGTGTTTTTCGGGCTGTAGCAATCTTCCACAATGCCTCGTCCTCAAGCCGATCCAATGCTGCCAGATCGGCCTTAAATTCATCAGGTATGTTGTCCCAATCTGGCGGGCTGCCAACCTTGAGTGCGTGAAGCATGACTTCTTCAAGGGAACGCCCAGTTGCCTTGGCAGTATTAACTAAACGTTGATAGATGAGATCGGGAATTTGCAGGGTGATATTTGTAGTCATAGAGTTTTGTAATCTCTCAATCTAATTACTGTACGCTGGTCTGATACTTGTTAGAAATAATCATTGCTTCAAACCTCTGGTTCAATGCCCAGCGATCACTACTACTGCTACTAAACTTTACTTGAATCTGGGCGATTGCCTGGGCTAACGCAAGAGCGAGAGCTAACGGCACCAGCAAAGCCGATCGCGCCAAAACTTATTCCAGACAATGATATCAATCACCAGATTTTTGCCATCCGCAAGACAAATCCTGGTAACTCTGGATCGCCGCTCACTGTTTCGGGGTTATCCAAGATTTCCGGTTCTTGATTGGGGCGGTAGATGTAGACTTTTCGGTTTTTGCGATCGATTAACAAGCCTAGTGATGCACCGTTGTCAATATATTCCTGCATCTTCTTTTGCAATCCACTGAGAGTATCGCTAGAAGAGCGTAATTCAATCACAAAGTCTGGACAAATCGGTGCAAATGAGGCTTTTTGTTCTTCAGTTAAGGCATTCCAGCGCTCTAGTTTAATCCACGAGGCATCAGGAGAGCGGGTTGCCCCATTGGGTAGAGTAAAGCCTGCACTGGAGTCAAACGTTTCACCTGTTCCATCTTGTTCTGCCCAGTTCCCCAGTTGTAGGGCAATCTTGAAGTTGCGGTTACCTGTATCTGAAAAGACTGGTGGCATAATGATAACTTCCCCACTGGCAGTACGCTCAATTCTCAAATCGCGATTGGCTAGACAGAATTCATAGAACTGTTCAACACTCATCGATTTGATAGCAGGAAGATTAACCGTCAGTGGGACGCTTTCGGTTTGAATTAATAGCGTCGTCATTGTTTGTCCCTCGTTTTGTTGAAGAGTGGAGCAAGCACAGGCTACCTTGAGTTTATACGCTTTTGACTTTAGCGGGGGAGGCAAGCTGACTCTTCTGTTAACTGACAAATTTTTTTACCTTAAACATTCCTGACAATCAATGCGANNGATCGCCTGTTCGACGAAGATGCCACGCTGACAGGACTCCAAACGCTACTTAATGATACCCTTCCCAATCAACTCAAGCCAACGAAAGGCGATCGCCTGATTTTCTACTTTGCAGGGAAAGCATGGCTACCAGTCTGCTGCAATCGCCTCCTCACAGAATTTTTATGACTAATCTTTTTATACAACTCAGCTTGCAGGTTTTACTAAACTTTGCTCCCAAGTCTTGCAAATTCCAGTAGCCGCGTAATTTGAAACTTTTTTGATAATGAGAGTTGCAAGCAGAGTAGCAACAGCAGGAGCCAACCCAAACCCGCTGACTAAAACAGGAGCTAGCATTCCAGCCGCTTTAGTGTAGTTCTGATTTATTGTTTCATCTAGAATCTTTTGAGTCTCTGGATCATCTCCTCCGAGGGGTTTGCTCCTCGTTTACCAAAGATAATTTCTCGAATGAACCGTTGCTCTGAGCGGCGGTGGTCAAGCTTCTGCTCATAAGCACACCAACGGTTATAGCGCACCCGCTCCCCAGGTAGGAGCATTCACGGGATGATTGCTAAGAATTGCTACAATTAACTGTAACTTCAGCTTAGTCAACACCCTAATCACATCTCCACTGAATGCGATAACACATATCAAATAAAATGGCAGTCACTAAATTAATGGTTAGTCAGACTCTCACAATCGCGGCTGTTGCCTTAATTGTTATAGCTACTCCAGTCATAGCTCAGGAGGATGACTTACGGGATCAAGTAGAATCAATTCAATCCGTTGAGCAGGTAAAAGACGATATTCGACAGCTTATGGAGTTTCGCGATCAGTGCAGCGTAGGTAGCTGTTGGAATGCTACTAGTACCTCTATCTGCTCAGCAGTAGGAGCGCTCGACATCCGAGTAGACGGTAAGATTTTTAGTGGGGCAACGGGTTGGACTGATGAAGTTTTACCCATTTCCGAGACTGACTTAAATTTGATGCAGCTAATTTTCAGCCAGTGCAAGCCTACTAACTATCAGTATTGGAACTTTGGCCAAATTCTCCATGTACTGTATGAACCCACGCCGGAAACTGACCAACAGATCCGAAGCACATTGGGACTAGACTAAAGTATGAGAGAGCGGGAAAGTAGGGGGTGAGGATAGAAGATAGGTTGAGTTTCTTAAAGGAGTTGACAATGCCCGAATCTCAAATTTATATTCCCTATAGAAAAGGCTTTGCTGTTAAAATTCGGTATCTCAATCCTAACTGGGGAGTATTACATATTTGCTCTGGTAATAATATTGCTCTTCAGGTAAATATTCGCTCTCATGAAAATAGTCTTGTTCTTAACTCCTTGATTAATTGGGCTTGGGGACAAGAAGAAAGACCAGCAGGATTTCCCTTTGATGTCGATCGGGAAATCTTTGTCTCAGTTGGGGCTGGTGCTGATGGTTTTTACATATCAGCAGGGATTGTCGGCTCTCCAGCAACCTTTACCTACAAATACGCATACCGTCTACCTGAGACTAAAGGTTTGTATCAAATTTATGCCAACTATGCCAATCTTGAAGATTTGACAATCTTGCCCAATAATTCAGAGTTAATAGGTCAGTCAGCTCAGTCTTTTTCGGAAAACTCTGACGAGTTAAGTTTAACCAAGGGAGTAGAGTCAGAGGCAAGCGCAGAGCCTGCTTACTTGGAATTCTCCGACATTGACTCTTACAAATTTTATGAAGTTAGTGTTGATGGTGTAGAAGTAATCATTCGCTATGGACGGATTGGTACATCAGGACAGATTTCTCGCACAACCTATGCCACCCCAGAAAAGGCACGGACAGCAGCCTGTAAGAAATTAAATGAAAAACTAAAAAAAGGTTATGTGCCAGCTGTAATGGGCGATCGACCACCCCGTCCGCCAAGAAGCCTGGATATTGCTCAATTTATCCGTTTAGCCTGGAAACCGATTATAACTGAGGGGGATAGTTCTCTGTTATCTTCTAAGTTTTCAGGTAAGCCTTGGCTGGCTAAAGATGAACCTTGGCCGACTTGCCCTCTTTGCGATCGCTTCATGCAACTGTTCTTTCAACTTAACACTAGCGAACTGCCAGAACTTGTGCGCCCAGAGTTTGGCAGTGGATTACTGCAAATGTTCTATTGCTGCAATTGGGGTTGTGAGGGGCAAGTAGAATCTGCTGTGGTTTTCTATGGCAGAGTGGCTGATATCAACAAAAATCTTTTGATTCGTCTAGTACAGCCCAATGGCGAAGCTTCAACCGCTCCTATTCCCCTTGCTCTTGAAGACTATTTCCCTGCAAAAACCATCGTGGATTGGCAACAATTGGCAGACTATCCTGATGCTCCTGATGAGATCGTCGCGCTGATTTATGGCTGGGAGCAAGTCAATGATGAGGCACTTGAAGATGAGGTGGTTGAGAGATTAGGCTTTTACGATCTCGAAGACTACTGCGAACACCGCCTAACCTATGAGGGAGATAAACTAGCAGGCTACCCGCGCTGGGTGCAGGGAATGGAGTACTCTGGGTGTCCGATTTGTCGGGAGCCAATGCGTCAGGTTTTTCAACTGGCTTCTAACGACAATCTACCCTATATGTTTGGGGATGCAGGTATTGGACACGTTCTTCAGTGCAAAACACATAAAGAGCAGTTTGCCTTCATTTGGGCTTGTTCCTAGGTGCGATCGCACCCACCAAGAGAGCGCATGAACCTGGCTGACTTGATGGGTTCGTGACATCCTCCCACGCTTC
>DNXU01000342.1:0-436 GCA_003505715.1 Cyanobacteria bacterium UBA8803
CCTAACCCCACCCCCCTCACCCTATTTCAATTCACCATAATCCAAAATGGAGCAGCCAGACGCCCAGACCTCTTCAACCGCACCTAAAGACCTAGACCCTATTTTCCAAGAGCGAGTTCAACGGTTACATCAACTCACGCTGTATGGTCGCTGGTTAGTAGTATGTACCCTCTGGCTTAGTCTAGCTCCTTTGAGCCTGTGGGGTTGGCGGTATGAAATTTCCTTGTTGCGATCGCATTTTACCTGGGCAGCTGTGCGTTATGGTATTGCCTACAATCGTCCTCCTGTAATGGGTCTGGCCATCTGTATTGGCATGACAGGTGCGGTTTTAGTCTGGCAGAGCCGCAATATTTTACTAGGGATTCCCCAACAGGAACAGAGGCGTTTGGAGCAACAAGTACGCCGGATTTCTCAACAAGGACCAAGCCACCCCTTG
>DNXU01000342.1:500-2733 GCA_003505715.1 Cyanobacteria bacterium UBA8803
CGTTACGCTGTGCTAACGCACCAAGGCTAGTATATGTAGGAAGTTCCCTACTTTGAAGACTTTTTATGAACATTCCTCCTAAATTAGCCGAGGAACTCAAGCTCTACCTCAAGCATAGAGCTAACAGTGGAGATCTTGAAGCTAAAACCTTATTGACTCAAATCGAACAAGTTGCTAATTCCCAGACATTAGCTACAGTGCCAGGAGGGTATTCACCCCCACCAGGCATGGAAATGGGCTGTTAATAAGCGGCTAAAGTTAAATTTATCACGACTTACCTAAAAGCCCCCCTAACCCCCCAAATCTGGGGGGAACTCAAGTCCCTCCTCTATCGAAAGGGGCCTGTCGGGGGACTTTTAGGTAAGTTCTTTGTAGTTTGATACGGATTTCCCTGTTGAGGGGTAAACCCATTCCCCATTTCCTATTCCAAAAGGTTTTGCGCTCGCGGCCAATATTAGAGTAAAGTAAACAAGTGTAAAGAAATTCTGGGCTTAACCTGGCCTTATCCTCAGTTTAAAAGATCCCTTTACTGTTCATTGCGTTCTCTTTGACGATGCAGCATTTTTTTCCAAAACGGCTTTTGGTATCTCTGGCAGCATTGTGCCTTGCTGTCTCAGTTTGGGCGATCGCCCCAGTAGCGCAGGCTTACAACAATCCTGACCTACTACCCGAAACCCAGACCCCCATAATCGATCTGGCCAACCTCCTGCCGAAGCTTCAGGAAGAGACACTCATTAAAGACTTGGAAAGCTTTGAAGCTGAAACCGGTTGGAAACTAAGAGTGTTGACTCAATATGACCGCACGCCCGGTCTAGCCGTCAGAGATTTCTGGGGACTCAATGATAAAAGCGTATTACTCATTGCCGACCCACGAGGAGGTAATTTACTGGGTTTCAATGTGGGCGATGACCTTTATCAATTTTTGCCGCGTACCTTCTGGGTAGAGTTGCAGACGCGCTTTGGCAACCTCTACTTTGTCCGGGAGAATGGCGAAAACCAATCTATCGTGCAATCGTTAGAGACCATTCAGACTTGCCTGCGGCAGGAGGGTTGCCGAGTTGTACCAGGTTTGCCACGAGAACAGTGGGTTCTCACTTTAATTACATCCCTAGTCGGTGGCGTAGTTTTCGGATTTGCTGCGATTCCTCGCCAAAAGGGACAGCTTGTAGCTTGGCAGTGGGCGCTAATTTTCTCCCCCCTGTGGGGCATCCTCTTTATTGCCTTTGGCATTGGTCCAGTGGTTACCCGAACTTCAGATTGGTTACCACTGTTTCGCAATGTCATTGCCTTCATGCTAGGCGCTTTAGTGGCTTACTTATCACCTATGATTGGTCAAGCCTCAGCTTCTGAAACCTAAAGGCTTGAGCCTATAGGTACACTCAAATTAGCCTACTGGCAAGACTAAAATTATAGCAGTTCTCATTTCTGTAAGGTAATCTTGCTAATGTCAATGCAACATTGAAATTTGTTCCCTCCCTTTTATGAGCGGAAATCTTCCTCCAATCACTGATTTACGCGCTCGCCATGCTGGCTGGGATAAGCCAACTCAAGAAAACCTCAAGGAAATTGGCACGGTTGAGTTTTTATGGCGGAATCTGTTTGAAGCAATTTTCCATCCCGACCAGGGGGACTGGCACGAGCGGTGGCAACAGCTCCACGATCTACTTGCGGAGCGTTGTCCCAACAACTACGAGCGTAGCACCACCCTTTTTTACCTAGAGAATGTCAAAAACTGCTTGGAAAAAGAGGAGGATTGGACGAAACACTGGAAAATGGTTCTGATTTACCTGGAAAATACCAGAGACTGGGCTAGAAAATCCATTATTAGAGCCTGAACTCTTCTGGCGATGTTGCCTCTACCTCTGCTTTCACTAATTGGCCAAACCATCCGGATCTGATCTAGCAAGTTCTGAAAGCCGATCTAGAAAGGTTAGATGAGATCGGCAAGATGCCTGAATATCAATGGAAGCTGACGATCGTAGAGCGCAACTTATTGCTTTCCAATTGGGTAAAGCTAATACCAGAGGCGCAAGAGCAAATGCTAGAGGAAGCTGACCAATTAATGGCAGAGTTACCTCTATCAGATAGGCGACTATTACTTACCTACCTCGAAACGCTTCAATACCATATTGAAGCCAATTTGCGGCAGAAAATTCAGAAAATTTTAAGCAACCAGTTGAGTCTGGTCTAATAACAATCCCTGTAAGCTCGTTAGGGACTCCCAAATAAAAAA
>DNXU01000342.1:2776-8281 GCA_003505715.1 Cyanobacteria bacterium UBA8803
TATAGTAGCGCTAGCCGACAGTAAAGCTTGACTCGCCCTGATTGCATGGATAAGTTATTTTTTGGCAGTCCCTTAGGGAGTTCCCAATCAAACAGTATTCCATTAAGGAGCAAGTCACTATTTAAATGTAGTACTGTGCGCCGCCAAAATACCTCGACTGAGCCTGATTGCCTAATCAGAAACCTCTGAGGGAGCGATAACCAAATCGCTCCCTTCTTTAATGGGGTTTGAAACGTAATTTATCTTAAAACCGCCTAAAAAATATACCATATATATAGTCAGACTGCAAACTCCCCCAACACCATGCCTAAAGCCACAGTCCGGTATACGACTAGAGATTTAAGAGAACTGGGTCTCTTTGTTGAAGTACCTGGAAAAACCGACAACGAGCGCACCCGCCAAAAGGCCATTGAAGAAATTCAACGCCGCATGGACGATCCAGAAGACAGCACATTGAGTGCAGATAGTTTTGCCGATGGGTTAAGTATTGACGATTTGATTGTGGTAGAACCCCCACCAACCGAGGAAGTGGCAGAAGATGAACCAGAGATTATCCAGGCGGTAAAAGCGATCGCCAATTTAGCCAGTTTGCGAGTAACTTTGGAGGAGGTACACCAGCAGGCATTAGAATTACGCCCTCTGATTGAGGCACTATTTAACCCCGAACCGCTGACTCCCACACAAATGCAGCAGGCAACGGATAAGAATTTTGCCAAGATCTTAATTAAATTTGCCGAAGCTAAAGCCGCTCGTGACAAGTTCCTCCCTGTCGCCAAAGAAGCTTGGCAGGTTTTAGAACCAGCACTAGCTAATGTGGCCGAGGATAGCGATCGCGGGTTGAGTGAGTCAAGTAAGGAACCCGTATCGGCAACAGCACCGAAACCTGCTAAAAATGGCAAAACCCGAACTTAAGAATGCTCAAACATGTGCCTGCATCCGCTGCACCAAGTCCTTGGCTCAAGTTTTGGTCTCTTGAGCCGACTGTAACTTTTCTTAATCACGGTTCTTTTGGAGCCGTACCCCTACCCATCTTAGCTGTGCAGCAAAAATTGCGAGAACAGCTAGAACGGCAACCCTTGCGCTTTTTTCTGCGGGAGTTTGAACCGTTACTAGAAGCAGCACGGAGTGAACTAGCAGTCTTTGTGGGTGCCGATTCTGAAGAATTGGTGTTCGTCCCCAATGCGACAACGGGAGTAAATGCAGTGTTGCGATCGCTCTTTTTCCAGCCAGGGGACGAAATACTAACCACCAACCTCGAATATAATGCCTGTCGCAATGCCCTAGATTTTGTAGCGAGCCGCGCTGGAGCCACAGTCGTAGTGGCACAAGTACCTTTTCCCATCCAGTCTCCCGATACAGTAGTTGAAGCTGTACTAGCAAGGGTTTCTCCTAGAACCCGACTGGCACTTTTAGACCACATAACGAGTAGTACAGCTTTAATCCTACCCATCCAGCAATTAGTGAGCCAGCTAAAACAACAGGGAGTAGAAACCCTAGTCGATGGCGCTCACGCGCCAGGGATGGTGCCAATTAACCTGCACGAGATTGGAGCTACCTACTATACTGGCAACTGCCATAAATGGTTATGCGCTCCCAAAGGTGCAGCCTTTCTCTACGTCCAACCCCACCAGCAATCTCAAATTCGTCCCTTAACAATCAGCCACGGTGCTAACTCCTCCCGCACCGATAAGTCCCGCTTTCAGCTAGAGTTTGATTGGATGGGAACGGATGACCCCACTGCCTATCTTTGCATCCCAGAGGCCATTCGGTTTCTGGGTTCTTTGCTACCAGGAGGATGGCTGGAGTTAATGCAAAACAATCGAGTGCAAGCACTAGCAGCAAGGCAGTTGCTGTGTCAGGCGTTAGGAGTATCGCCGCCTTGTCCGGATGAGATGATTGGTGCCATGGCCGTTGTCCCCTTGCCCGATACCTTGTCCAGATACGAGCAGGAGCCACATCATAATTGGCCTCTATTGCAGGAGATATTATTTAAGCAGTTCGATATTGAAGTGCCAGTGATTGATGGAATTATACCATTTCAGCAAATGATCAGAATTTCGGTTCAGATCTATAACAGTCTCGATCAGTATGAATATTTAGCACAAGTACTAGTACAACTACAAAAACACAATTCTGAGTGAGACCAAATCTGGAGCGATCGCGTCCCGTTGACAATTCTTTGTAAAGAAGTTAAAATACCACGTCTCTACAGGGTGTGAAATACTTACGCCAATAACCCATGGAAGCCTCTCTCCCTCTTGCCCCTTTCCTTCAGCCTAGTTTCAAGATTTGGGTAGTAAGATCTGACAATTTCCTTAAGACTTGACATATATAAGCCTGCCGCGTTAGAAAATCCAGATTACCTAGAGTTAAAGAGCTTCCCACTCTCTAGCTGACACCCTCTTTGCCGCTTTTAGTTTATCAAAAATGAACACTAACGAACTGCCATCAAAACAGGGCCTCTACGATCCGCAGTTTGAACGCGACGCATGTGGTGTCGGGTTCATCGTGCATATGAAGGGGAAGAAATCGCACGAAATCGTGGAGCAGGCGCTAACGATCCTGTTGAACCTCGACCATCGCGGCGCGTGCGGTTGCGAGAAGAACACCGGTGACGGAGCGGGCATTTTGATGCAGGTGCCGCACAAGTTCTTGAAGAAGGTGGCGGCGGCGGAAAATATCGCGCTGCCGGAAGCGGGACAGTATGGCGTCGGCATAATCTACTCTTCACCCGATCCCACCACCCGCTCCAACAGCCGACAAATCTTTGAAAAAATTGTTGCTGAGGAAGGACAGGAAGTTCTCGGCTGGCGCGACGTACCAACGGACAACTCGTCCCTAGGCAACACGGCCAAAGCGAGCGAACCGTTCATGCAACAGGTGTTCATCAAACGCTCCCCAACCATTGCTGATGAAGCTGCTTTTGAGCGAAAGCTCTACGTCATCCGCAAACGCACTCACATGGCAATCCGCCGGCAGCAGGCAGACTCCTGGTGGTATGGAGCTAGCATTTCCTGCCGCACGCTTGTTTATAAAGGAATGCTCATGCCAGTACAGGTGGGGCAGTATTATCCAGATCTCCACGATCCGGATATGGAAAGTGCCTTGGCGTTGGTACACTCCCGTTTTAGCACCAACACCTTCCCCAGTTGGGAGCGGAGTCACCCCTATCGCTACATCGCGCACAATGGGGAAATCAATACCCTGCGTGGCAACATTAACTGGATGCACGCCCGACAGTCGCTGTTTGAGTCGGACTTGTTCGGGGAAGATATGAAGAAGGTGCAGCGGCTCATCAACGTTGAGGGTAGCGACTCTGGCATTTTTGACAATGCCCTCGAACTGCTCGTGCTGGCAGGGCGATCGCTTCCCCATGCGGTAATGATGATGATCCCTGAACCCTGGACGGCTCACGAGTCGATGAGCGCAGAGAAAAAGGCGTTCTACAAATATCACTCGTGCCTGATGGAACCGTGGGACGGTCCGGCGTCGATCGCATTTACAGATGGCACCATGATCGGTGCCGTACTCGACCGCAACGGCCTACGCCCCTCTCGTTACTACGTGACTAAGGATGACCTGGTAATTATGGCATCCGAAGCAGGGGTGTTACCCGTAGAACCGGAACGGGTGGCGTTGAAGGGACGCTTGCAACCGGGGCGGATGTTCCTGGTGAATATGCAAGAGGGTCGCATCGTCGCGGATGAGGAGATCAAACACCAAATTGCTACCGAGCATCCCTATGGCGAGTGGATCGACAAGCATATGGTCGAACTATCGCAGCTGAAAGATGGGCCGGAGTTGCCGAAATATGAAGGGAATGGGACATGGGAAATCGGGAATGGGAATGGCAAGGACAAATCCCAACTCGTAACTCCCAACTCCTTAATACAGCAGCAAATGGCATTTGGTTACACCTTTGAGGAACTGCGCCTGTTGCTGACGCCGATGGCACGGGATGGCGTCGAAGCCGTTGGCTCAATGGGTGCTGATACACCGCTAGCCGTCCTTTCTGACCGTCCTAAACTCCTTTACGATTACTTCCAACAACTGTTCGCCCAAGTTACGAACCCGCCCATTGATTCCATTCGGGAAGAGATTATCACCTCAGCGGAAACAACCATTGGTTCAGAGCGCAACTTGCTTAAACCCGAACCCGAAAGTTGCCATTTGATCGAGCTGAAAACCCCAATCCTCAGCAACGAAGAATTGGCGAAGCTCAAGTATGTAAACGAGGGTCAGTTTAAATCGGTAACTATCCCCATCCTATTCAACCCCAAAGAGGGCGTGAAAGGACTGGAAACAGTGATGGCAGAAATTTTTGCCCAGGCAGACCAAGCGATCGCCCAAGGGGTGAACCTGGTTATCCTGAGCGATCGCGGTATGGACAAAGATAACGCACCAATCCCGGCACTGCTGGCAGTGTCTGGAGTGCATCACCACTTGATCCGTGAAGGCACGCGCACGCGGGTCGGTCTCGTCCTAGAATCAGGCGAACCTCGGGAAGTCCATCATTACGCGACGCTCATCGGCTACGGCTGCGGTGCGATCAATCCCTATCTCGCCTTCGAGACCATCGGCGATATGATCTCTCAGGGCTTGCTGGTTAACATCGATCCCAAGACTGCTTGTAAGAACTACATCAAAGCTGCCACCAAGGGAGTGATTAAAGTCGCCTCTAAAATAGGTATCTCCACCTTGCAAAGCTATCGGGGGGCACAGATTTTTGAGGCGATCGGGCTGAACCGCTCGGTAATTGACAAATACTTCACTTGGACGGCATCGCGGATCGCAGGCGCAGATCTAGAAGTTATTGCCAAGGAAGCAATTTTACGCCACAGCCATGCCTTCCCAGACCGCGAGGTCAACGGTCACACCCTTGATGTTGGCGGCGAATATCAGTGGCGCAAGGAAGGTGAGGCACACCTGTTCAGTCCGGAAACAATCCACACCCTGCAAAAGGCAGTGCGTGAAGGAAACTACCAACTTTACAAGCGATACGCCCAGCTGGTGAACGAGCAGAACCAGAAATACTTCACCCTGCGCGGACTACTGGAGTTTAAATCCCGCGAACCAGTACCGCTTGAGGAAGTAGAACCGATTGAGGCAATTATGAAACGCTTCAAAACCGGGGCGATGAGCTACGGCTCGATTTCTAAGGAGGCTCACGAATCCCTAGCGATCGCCATGAACCGGATCGGCGGCAAATCCAATACTGGGGAAGGCGGCGAAGACCCAGAACGCTACACCTGGACTAACGAACGCGGTGACTCCAAAAACAGCGCCATCAAACAGGTGGCATCCGGTCGCTTCGGAGTTACGAGCTTGTATTTGTCCCAGGCCAAGGAAATCCAGATCAAGATGGCACAGGGNNCAGGGAGCCAAGCCGGGAGAAGGCGGACAGCTGCCCGGTCGCAAGGTGTATCCCTGGATTGCCAAAGTGCGGCACTCAACGCCGGGAGTCGGTCTGATCTCCCCACCACCGCACCATGACATCTACTCCAT
>DNXU01000342.1:8301-9936 GCA_003505715.1 Cyanobacteria bacterium UBA8803
ATCCACGACCTCAAGAACGCCAACCGCAATGCACGCATTAACGTAAAACTAGTATCGGAGGTGGGAGTCGGTACGATCGCAGCCGGGGTGTCCAAAGCCCATGCCGATGTAGTACTGATTTCCGGTCACGATGGCGGTACGGGAGCCTCACCCCAAACCTCGATCAAGCACGCAGGTTTACCTTGGGAACTGGGCCTAGCTGAAACCCACCAAACCTTAGTCCTGAACAACTTGCGATCGCGTATTGTGGTCGAGACAGACGGACAGATGAAAACGGGTCGAGATGTGGCAATTGCCGCCCTCCTCGGTGCTGAAGAATTCGGCTTCTCCACCGCCCCCCTAGTAACGCTGGGCTGCATTATGATGCGCGTGTGTCACCTGAATACCTGTCCGGCAGGCATTGCCACCCAGAACCCTCAACTGCGGGAAAAATTCATCGGCGATCCGGAATATACCGTGAACTTTATGAAGTTCGTGGCTGGAGAACTCCGGGAAATCATGGCTCAACTCGGTTTCCGCACCCTTAACGAAATGGTCGGTCGCACGGATGTACTGGAACCGAAAAAAGCGATCGCTCACTGGAAAGCGAAAAATATTGACCTTTCCAAAATTCTCTACCAGCCAGAAGTGGGGCCAGAAGTCGGTCGTTACTGCCAGATTTCCCAAGATCACGGCCTTGAGAAATCCCTGGACATGACGGTGCTGCTTGATTTGTGCCTGCCAGCGATTGAAAAGGGTGAGAAGGTCAAAGCCACCTTACCGATCAAAAACGTGAACCGCGTGGTTGGTACAATCCTTGGCAACGAAATTACCAAACGCCACTGGCAAGGACTACCAGAAGACACCGTCCATTTACATTTCCAAGGCAGCGCGGGTCAAAGCTTTGGCGGGTTCGTGCCTAAAGGTGTGACCCTGGAACTGGAAGGAGATGCTAACGATTACCTCGGCAAGGGTCTAAGTGGTGGCAAAATTATCGTGTATCCGCCAGCAGATTCAACATTTGTACCGGAGGAGAATATCATCGTCGGTAACGTCGCGTTCTACGGTGCGACGAGCGGTGAAGCCTATATCTATGGTGTAGCAGGCGAGCGATTCTGCGTCCGCAACTCTGGCGTGAATGCGGTTGTAGAAGCAGTGGGCGACCACGGCTGCGAATACATGACTGGCGGTAAAGTTGTAGTACTCGGTGGTACTGGGCGCAACTTCGCCGCAGGTATGAGTGGGGGCGTTGCCTACATTCTTGATGAGACAGGCGAGTTTCCCATACGCTGCAACACCTCAATGGTTGGACTTGAAAAACTCGAAGATCCTGAGGAAATTGACGAACTTTACCAGATGATCCAGAACCACGCCAAGTATACCAAGAGCCAGAAAGCGTCCAAGGTACTTGACCATTGGGAGGAGATGGTGCCGAAGTTCGTCAAAGTAATGCCAAGAGACTACAAGCGCGTGATCCAGGCGCTGAAAAATGCCCTAGCATCAGGCTTGAGTGGGGACGAGGCACTAGCTGCCGCCTTTGAAGAAAATGCTCGCGATGTTGCTCGCATCGGTGGTAGTTAGGATTGTGAAAATGAAAGGGAATTGGTGATTGGTGATTGGTGAATGGTGATTGGTGAGTGGTGATTGGTGATTGGT
>DNXU01000342.1:10060-17905 GCA_003505715.1 Cyanobacteria bacterium UBA8803
CAATTACCAATTACCAATCACCCATCACCCATTACCAATTACCCATCACCCATCACCAATTACCCATTACCAATTTTTCAGACACCATACAAGAAAATGGGAAAACCAACCGGCTTTATTGAATTTCTGCGCGAATTACCTGCTGAACTAGCACCGAGCGATCGCATCCGCAACTGGGATGAATTCCATCTGCCGATGCCAGAGGATAAACTCCGTAACCAGGCGGCACGGTGTATGGACTGCGGCACGCCATTTTGCCATACTGGCACACTCATTAGCGGTATGGCGAGTGGTTGTCCGATCAACAACCTCATCCCGGAGTGGAACGACCTCATTTATCGCGGACTGTGGCGCGAGGCCCTGGATCGCCTGCACAAGACCAATAATTTCCCCGAATTCACGGGTCGCGTCTGCCCTGCACCTTGTGAAGGTTCCTGCGTCCTCGGTATCCACAACCCCCCAGTAACCATCAAAAATATCGAATGCTCGATTATCGATAAAGGCTGGGATGAAGGCTGGGTCACTCCCGAACCGCCAACCAAACGTACTGGCAAAAGAGTTGCCATTGTTGGTTCTGGCCCTGCTGGACTTTGTGCCGCTGCCCAGCTCAACAAAGCAGGTCATTGGGTTACCGTATTTGAACGCGCCGATCGTCCCGGTGGCTTGCTCATGTATGGCATCCCCAACATGAAACTAGACAAGGAGCAGATCGTTCTGCGCCGCCTCAAAGTTCTCGAAGAGGAGGGTGTAAAGTTCGTTTGCAATACTGAAGTTGGTAAAGATCTGCCCGCAGAGAATCTCCTCAAAGAATTCGACGCCGTCATCCTTTGTACTGGTGCCACTAAACCGCGTGACCTGCCTATCGAAGGCCGACAGTTGCAGGGCATCCATTTCGCTATGGATTTCCTCACGGCAAATACCAAGGCGATTTTGGACAAGAGTCCGGACAGCGGCTTCATCTCTGCTGAGGGTAAAGATGTGGTCATCATCGGGGGTGGCGACACGGGTACTGACTGCGTTGGCACCTCCGTGCGTCACGGCTGCAACAGCCTCGTGCAATTGGAAATCCTGCCCAAGCCCCCGATGGAACGCGCCTCTGACAACCCTTGGCCGGAATGGCCCAAGATCTATCGCCTAGACTACGGGCAGGAAGAAGCTGCCGCCAAGTTCGGGGACGATCCGAGAGTCTACGTCACCACAGCAACCAAGTTTGAGGGTGATGAGAACGGACAGGTGAAAGCCGTCCACACTGTACAGGTGCAGTGGGAGAAAAACGAGAAAGGTCAGTTCATCCCGAAACACATCCCTGGCACCGAAAAAGTCTTACCTGCTCAGCTCGTTTTGCTGGCCATGGGTTTCCTTGGCCCAGAGCAANNTCGTGATCGGCGGCGGCGACACCGGCACCGACTGCGTCGGCACGGCGATGCGCCAGGGCTGCCGCAGCCTCACGCAGTTCGAGATCATGCCGAAGCCGCCGGTGGAGCGCGCCGACGACAACCCGTGGCCGGAGTGGCCGCGCGTCTACAAGATGGACTACGGCCAGGAAGAGGCGGCGGCGAAGTTCGGCAGCGATCCGCGCGTGTACCTCACGACGGTGAAGAAGTTCATCGGCGACGAGCAGGGCCAGGTGAAGGCGCTCGTGACCGTCGAGATCAAGTGGGAGAAGAACGACAAGGGTCAGTTCATCCCCAAGGAACAGCCGGGCACCGAGAAGACGATTCCCGCCCAGCTGGTCCTGCTGGCCATGGGTTTCCTGGGACCGGAACAAGCCTTGTTGAAGGACTTGAAGCTCGAGACGGATCCGCGCAGCAACATCAAGGCGGAGTTCGAGAAATACACCACGAGCATCAAGGGGGTGTTCGCCGCGGGGGATTGCCGCCGCGGCCAGAGCCTCGTCGTCTGGGCCTTCAACGAAGGACGCGGTGCCGCCCGCGAGTGCGACCTCTACCTCATGGGCAGCACCGACCTGCCTTGATCCTAATACCAAGCGGAGATCCACCTTTATTTAGTAAGCCCTAGCTAGGAAGAGCGGGGGAGCAGGAGCAGCCGGAGGAGAGAAGGTTAATTAACCGGACATGATATAATATAATGTCCAGTTAAACACCCATAATATCTGTAGGGGCGGGTTGTAGGGGCGGGTTGTAGGGGCGGGTTTAGCGACAAGTATTTTGGACTTCACGGATATGAATTAAGTCAAAACCCGCCCTGCCACAGGTTTTATTATGCTTAATCAACCGGACATGATATAATATCATGTCCGGTTGACTAGTTACGAATTGTAGGTTGGGTTGAGCGACAGTGAAACCCAACACCAAGTTGTTGATGAATGTTGGGTTGCGTACCTCAACCCAACCTACGCATAGGGTAAGCCTTTAAGCGGACATGATATAACCCATATTCCGCACTTCAATTTGTATTATATGAAGTGCAGAATGTGGGTTATAGCTTTTGCTCTGGCGAGAGTGACCAAAGAGGGCTATGATGCTGATATAAGTCAAGCTAGCGATCGCTCTTCAGGACAAGGCTTATAGCAGTTCTAAGCTGTTCGTCATTTAAATCAGATTGTCAAGAATTGCCATTCTGTCTTGAGTCCACTGCGGGATAACAACTTGTGGGACAGGAAGGCTAAATAGCAGATATTGCAATGACTTAGCAATTTGGCCGCAACCACCCTCATCAATGTAAATTCGTATCACAAAAAATTTCATAATATCAAAAATACTTGAATTACACAAGTGTATCGAGCTATCAGTTAGGTAACACTGAGCGAGCAGCTAGGTAAGGTTGCTTAATTCGGTGTCACAACTGAACTCTGTAGGGAGGGAGGTGCCCCAATGCTTAGTCGTGGCAGCCTCTGGTGCTGGTTATTCAGGTTGACCAGCGTAATAGCATTCTTAAGTTTAGCGATCGCTCTCCAGGACAGGACTTTAGCTCAGATTACTCCGGATGATACGTTGGGTAGTGAGAGTTCGATAGTAACGCCCAATGCTCAGATCCGAGGACTACCCGCCGACTTGATTGAGGGCGGGGCGAGTCGAGGTGCAGCCCTCTTCCACAGTTTTCTGGAGTTTAATGTTGGGAATGGACAGCAGGTTTATTTTGCTAATCCCGTAGGCATAGACAACATTTTTAGTCGGGTGACTGGGAGTGATATCTCAGATATTCTCGGCACCTTGGGGGTAGATGGAGGAGCGAATCTATTTTTGCTCAATCCCAATGGCATTATTTTTGGGGAGAATGCCAAGTTAGATGTGCGCGGTTCCTTTGTCGCAACTACGGCGAATTCTTTCTTGTTTGACAATAGGTTTGAGTTTGGTACTAACAATCCCCAAGCACCGCCACTGTTGACAATTAATGTAACTCCAGGGTTGCAGTATGGAGGCAATTCCCAAGGAAATATTAGCAATGCCGCTCATTTAAGTGTGGGGCAAAACCTCAATCTAGCTGGGGAAAATCTAGATTTACAAGGTCAATTAGCAGCTGGGGGAGATTTGACCTTGCAAGCAGCAGATACGGTGCGGGTGCGGGATAGTGCGATCGCTCCTTTCATTGCCTCAGCTGGGGGTAAGTTGGTGATGCAGGGTGATGCGAGTGTGGATATTTTTGCTTTGAATCATCCTGATAGCGGCTTTTTCTCTGGCGGGGATATGGTGTTGCGATCGGCTGATACTGTAGGAGGCGATACTCACTACTGGAGTAGGGGAAATTTTCGGATTGAGAAACTAGATGGTAGTTTGGGGGATTTGTTTAGTCCTTACGATCCGATTATTCGCTCTCTGGGGGATGTTAGTTTCAGTAACTATTGGGGAGCCTCCCTACATATTTTGGCAGGGGGTGCGGTGGATATGGGAACTGTCATTATTTCTCAACCAGAAACAGGTACAGTTGGATCTGACTTTATTGATGATCGAGTCCAACTATCTGATGGTACTGAGATACAAATTAATGGTAGCCATCAACCGACTCTTGATATCAGAGCTGGTGTAGATCCATCTCAAATAGGTAGCCCTGGAATCACAGGTTTTACCATTTTTGTGCCGAATCTAACCAATTCGCCAACCAGTGCAGATATCACAGTAGACGATATTATTATCGATTCTGTCAATGGAATTGTATTCCTAACAAATCAATATAAACCCAACACCTCACTGATAGGTGGAGATATTACTGTAACTGGAGCTGGATTTCTCAATATCGGAGGAATTGATGCCATTGGTTATGGAGGTAATGGTAGCGCAGTTATCTTGGACTCAAGAAGTAACATTAAACTTCCTGGTAGCTTTATTTATACTTCTTCTGACGTTGGCAATGCTGGTGATGTCAAACTGATTGCTCATGATGATATTACCCTTGACCCTGGTACTACAATAATGTCCAATGGATTATTGGGTAATAATATTACTCTTAATTTCCAGGCAGGCAACAATATTACTATAAACGGCGAAATTTTTAGCTTGACTCCTGGTGTGGGACTCACAGCTCAAGCTGGAAACAATATTGTTGCTAATAACTTTATCTACACATTAGCAGGGGAAGTTCAGCTACAAGCTGGAAGCGATATATCTCTCACCAGTATTTTGGGCAGTATCTTCACCGAAGGTGCCAACGTATTCCTAGGTGCTGGAGGTAACGTATCTCTTACCAATAAAGCTGTGGTTGATACCTCAACCTTTATTGGAGGAAATAGCGGTAATATCCTAGTAAAAACTGGCTCTCTTACTTTGGCCAATGGAGGTCAGTTAATTGCTAACACTAGCATATTCGGCAACGGAGATGCTGGAAATATATCTGTTCAAGCTAGTGGTGCAGTATCGATTTCAGGTGAATCCGGTATTTTCAGTAGTGTGAATCCTGGAATTGTCGGCAATGGTGGTGAAATTGATATTCAGGCGCGATCGCTCTCTCTAACAGGTGGCGCTCAATTGCAGACTAGGCTTTTCCGGAGTGGTGGACAAGGAAGTGCTGGAAATATTCGCGTGAATGCTACAGATTTTGTTGATATTTCCGGGACTAGCTCCAATGGATTTTCTAGCGGATTGTTTGCTAGTAGTGAGAGAGGTGCAAACGGTTCAGCAGGAAATGTAACGGTTAATACAGGGGCATTTCGCGTTGCTGATGGTGCTCTTGTCAATACCTTAACTGGTAATTCTGGTGACGCGGGTGATATTACTATCAATGCGAATACCTTTGAAGCTGTTAATGGCGGACAACTTCTGACCTTAACGCGCCATAGTGGAGATGCAGGAAACATTACCATCAATACTACTGACAGCATTACTCTCTCTGGTCGCGATTTTAACTTTGCTAACCGCTTTGCTCAGTTTGGGTCAGATGTAGTTAATAACGAAGGTTCTGCAAGTAGCCTAATTACTGATGCAGCTACTGGCTCTACCGGAAACGGTGGCAACCTATTCCTCAACACGAGGAGCTTAACAGTTACAGATGGTGCAATAATGTCAGCGTCCACTTTTGGCTCAGGAGGTGGGGGAAATTTAACAGTTAGGAACTTCAATCAGGCTTCTGAGTTAGTTGAAGTAAGCAGGGATAGCATTGTCACAGCGCTTGTTGGCGAGGGCAACACAGGTAATGGGGGAAATTTGACGATCGATACTGAGCATTTATTAGTTCAGGATGAATCTGGGGTTTTTACGTCTACTTTTGGTAATGGACAAGCTGGAAATTTAACAATTTTTGCTCCTGAGTCAGTAGAATTGTTCGGTAACAGTATTCTATCTACTAGTGTTGCTGAAACAGCCACAGGAGATGGGGGGAATTTGGCTATTAATACGGGGCGTTTAGTAGCTCAAAATTCCATAATTTCTACATCTAATTTCGGTAGTGGTAATGCTGGAGATTTGACAGTTATTGCTTCTGAATCAGTGGACTTAAGTAGCCACAGTATTCTCTCCGCGATGGTGAATGAAACTGCCACAGGAGATGGGGGTAATTTAACTATTGATACGGGGCAGCTAGTTGTGCGAGGATCGCTGGTATCAACATCTACTTACGGTGCTGGAGATGGAGGAGATTTGATAGTTCTTACTGCTGACTCAGTAGAAGTAAGCAACAATAGTATTGTCGCGGCTAATGTGGGTGAAACTGCCACAGGGGATGGGGGCAATTTAACCATTAATACAGAACAGTTATTAGTTCAAGATAGGTCACGTATTTCAACTTCGACTCTAGGTGCAGGAGAGGCAGGAAATTTAACTATTACAGCTTCTGATTCAGTAGAAGTAAATAGAGATAGTCTGCTATCTACTCTGACAATTGCCACAGAAGATGGAGGAAATTTGACCATTGATACTGAGCGGTTAGTGGTTCAGGATGGGTCAGGGGTTTCAGTTCTGACAACAGGTGCTGGGAATGCAGGAAATTTGACAATTCGTGCTTCTGATTCTGTGAACGTGAGCCAACGTAGTGTTGTATCTGCTAGTGTCCAAGAAACTGCTACAGGAGATGGGGGAGATTTGACTATTGAAACCGGGTGGTTAGCTCTGCGGGATGAAGGATTTTTATCTGTTGCTACCGTTGGCGAGGGGCAGGGAGGAAAATTAACGGTAACTGCCTCTGATGCTGTGGAAGTGATTGGCACTAGCAGCATTGAGGCTGGTACTATAGGTGCTCAACCAGCAGGTGATGTGACCATTACTACCAGGCGTTTATTTGTTGGGGAGCGGGGAGTAATTTCAACTTCTACCTTTGGTGCTGGAGATGCAGGAGATTTGCTAGTTCGTGCCTCGGACTCAGTGGAAGTCGGAAAACAGGGGCGAATAACCAGCAGTGTTTTAGAGGGTACGGGATCTGGTGGAGATTTAACTATTGAAACTGGACAGTTGACGGTGCGTGATGGGGGACAGATCGCTGCTGGTACTTTTGACCAAGGCAATGCGGGAACTCTTACAATTACTACTGGAGAATTGAGAGTCGAGGATGGTGCTGCTGTATCGGTCAGCAGTATGGGGTCAGGAAATCCAGGTAACCTTCAGGTGAATGCTGATTCCATCTTTCTCGACCGAGGTCTTCTCACAGCTTTCACGGCATCAGGTACGGGAGCAAATATTCAGCTACGGGTAGCCGACAATATCTTGATGCGTAATGAGAGTTTAATTAGTGCTAGAGCTGACAACAACGGTAGCGGCGGCAATATCGATATTACAGCTGATTTTATCATTGCTATCCCTGTCGAAAATAGTGACATCATTGCCAATGCCTTTGAAGGGCCTGGAGGCCGGATTAATATCACTGCTCAACGGATTTTTGGCCTTGAGTATCGCGACCCCCTCACCCCCCTGAGCGATATCAATGCTAGTTCTGAATTTGGTATTGATGGTGAGGTGATTATTAACCAGCCTGATGTCGATCCCAGTCGAGGATTAACCCAATTACCCTCTGACTTTGGCGATCGCACCACGCTAGACCGTAGCTGTACTGCTAGTAGCGCCACCCAGAATAGCTTTACCGTCACCGGACGCGGTGGCATACCCCCCAGCCCTACCGATCCCTTGGACAGTAACGCTGTAGTCAGCAATTGGGTCAGTCTTGACTCAGACGCGACAGCTGCCACCAACCCAACGGCGGTAACTCCCACCTCAGCTCAACCCAGACAAATTGTAGAAGCGCAAGGGTGGGTGGAAACTACGGACGGGCAGGTTATCTTGGTCGCTCAATCACCGACAGTAACGCTTCAGGGCAACTGGCAAATTCCCACAGAATGCTCGGCACCCTAAATTTTCAGGACTTACGCAACTACCCTTCGGCTATGCTCAGGGTAAACCCCATATATAGTGGTCATGGTGCGTGAGCTACCCCATAACACACCCTACTAACGGGACTTAAACAAAT
>DNXU01000475.1:0-8647 GCA_003505715.1 Cyanobacteria bacterium UBA8803
TCTCCCGGTTTTAGCGAAGCGGAACCGGGAGAGGTTTCAATGGGCTTTTCTTCTGCTCCACTAAGTCTTGTGAGTTACGAACCCCTACACCACAAATATCGTCCTCAGACCTTTGCCGATTTGGTGGGGCAAGAGGCGATCGCTACCACGTTGACCAATGCCATTCTCAGTCAGCGCATTGCTCCTGCCTATTTGTTCACCGGATCGAGAGGCACGGGCAAGACTTCGTCAGCGCGGATTCTGGCAAAATCTCTGAACTGTCTCCAGGCAGATAAACCGACCCCGTCCCCTTGTGGTGTCTGTGAGGTTTGCCAAACCATCGCTTCAGGTCAGGCAATCGATGTGATGGAAATTGATGCAGCCAGCAACACGGGCGTTGATAATATTAGAGACCTAATCGAAAAGGCTCAATTTGCCCCAGTCCAATGCCGCTATAAGGTTTATGCGATCGATGAGTGCCACATGTTATCCGTGGCAGCGTTCAATGCTTTGCTGAAAACGCTGGAAGAACCTCCCAAGCATGTAGTCTTTATACTAGCAACCACTGACCCTCAGCGAGTACTGCCCACAATTATTTCCCGCTGTCAGCGATTCGATTTTCGGCGGATTCCTTTAGAAGCAATGGTTTCTCATCTGAAGGATATTGCCGCTAAAGAAAATATCAATATTACCCCTGATGCCATCACCTTAGTAGCACAAGTCGCTCAAGGTGGACTCCGGGATGCGGAAAGCCTGCTCGACCAACTGGGTTTATTACCCAAACAAGTAACGGCTGAGGAAGTCTGGGATTTAGTAGGGGCAGTGCCAGAACGAGACTTGCTAGCACTCGCCCAAGCGATCGCCTCTGACAATTGCGAAGCCGTTCTAGACTATTGCCGCCTCCTGACGGATAGAGGCCGAGAACCCCTAGTAGTTCTGCAAAATTTGGCAGGGTTCTACCGGGATTTGTTGATTGCTAAAACTGCACCCAACCGTCAAGATTTAGTAGCTGTCACGCCTCCCACTTGGGAGCAGTTGCGTCAGTTTGCCCAGACGGTAGAAGTTCCCTATATTTTGCAAAGTCAACAGCACCTAAAAAATAGCGAAGTTCAAATTAAAAACACGACCCAGCCGCGCCTATGGTTAGAGATCGCCGTGTTGAGCTTGTTACCCTCTGCCAACCGCCTTCAGCAAAGGGAACCAGAACCTTCAAAATCTGAATTCTCAGTCAGCAGCTGGGGAACTAACCAGACTCCCAAATCTACTCAACCACCTGCTGTCCCAGATACCTCTAGGATGGCTGCCTCACCAACGCCGAACCCCATTCCCACTCATGGGACACCCATCCAGCAGCCACCGCCCGCACCAACTCCTCCTGCCTCTGAACCAGCTGTTAGTGTTAGCGCAACGACAGAAAATGACGTTGATGCCCAGGCATTGGGTCTAGAGCAAGTTTGGCAAAAAATACTCAACTACATTAAGTTGTTTGGAACTAAACAACTACTGCAACAGAAATGTTCATTGCTCGCATTCACGGGTCAACAAGCCACAGTAGGTGTGAGTTCCAAAGGCTTGCTCGCGATCGCTCAAACCAAATTGCCAGATATTGAAGCGGCTTTTGCAGCAGCTTACCAGTCTCAGATCAAGGTTCATCTCCAAGTTGGAACCTCTCGATCTGACAGCAACCAACCTGCATCCTCAACTCTGACGGTAGAACCAACACCCCCAGAGACGGTGAGGCCACCTTTGATGAACGAGTCACCTCGCCCAGACACCAGAGCGGCGGTGTCTGAGATCGCCAAGAGGGAAAACGAAGAGCCTCCTTCACCACGGAGCGATAACCGCATCAATGCTATTAGCGATCGCCCCACTGTAGTCCCGTTAGCAACGCCTTCCTCTATTGAGTTCGTAAACGAAGCACAAAGACAACCCCCCTCTCCTGTGCCACTATCAGTACCAGAATTAGACTGGGATACAGATGAGATTGAAAAGGCTAATAACGCTCTTATCAAAGAATTTGGAGGAGAAATGATTACGCTGACAGATGGGGCAAGCCAACCGGAATCTAAATTTACTGAGCCAACTCAATTTCAGGAGCGTATGGATAGGATTAAGCAGCACCCTACTGAAATTTCCTCTCCTGCTGTTGTCGCTGGCAGGTTGCCCCACGAGAGTTTTGGGGAAGAGGATCTGCACTTAAATCGGGAGAGAATTTACCCCAATTATGTCCCAGCTGAGTCAGGGCCAGAGGACGAAGATGAGGATCTCCCGTTCTAATTAATATCGTGTCCGGTTGCGTTGATATAGTTCGTAGTAACCACTGAAGTAGTTACTACGAACCTCAGCAAAGTTGGGTTAGTTAAAACTCGAAACGTTCTTCTCCAGCTTCGTCAGTGCCTTGATGTACGGTTTTCACCCACTTCAGCCGCTTGGGACGTACAGAAATGCGAGCGGTAATACCAGCAATTACTAGCATCCAGTGCAGCAAGTAGAAGGTGCCCCGTAGGGTTTGCAAGAGAGTAACAAGCAATGTTGATATATTGACTTGGGAATTGCCTTTGGTGCGGCGCAACCCGATGAATATCCCAATTAAGGGAAGGCTGAGAGCCAGTCCAGTTAGGGGTGAGAGAATGGGCAGACGGTTGCGGGTGATTGCCATCACGCAATCCGGTATCGCAGCGGCAGGTAAAAGATACTGGATAATCGCAAACGAGAACAAATCCAGCGTTTTTAAAGTACCCATGCGGTTACTGGCAATCAGACGCCAGTAGTCTAGATAGCGCTGGTATCCCCCTTCTCCCCAGCGGTTGCGCTGATGCCATAAGGCTAGGGCAGTCGTAACCCCTTCTTCGGCAACAGGCGGGAAGTCCAGGAAGCTAATATCCCACTTGTCCAGATGCAAGCGTATGGTTAAATCTAAGTCATCCGTAATTGTCTGTTCGTTCCAACCGCCACAACGCTGTAGCGCCGATCGCCGCACGAACTGACCGTTGCCCCGCAACTCGCCAATCCCACCAACAGCAATACGCTGTTGTTGGATGTAGGTGTCGAAGGCCATTTCTGCCATTTGGCCCTTCGTCCAGAAATTATAGCCAGCATTGGCAATGGCTTTGCGCACCTGTACTGCACCTATTTTTGGCTGGTTAAACAAGGGTATAACTCGCACCAGCAAATCCTTCGGGACTTTTGCATCTGCATCAAATACGCCTAGAATATCGCCTTTGATCAAGGGGAGTACCTGATTGAGCGCCCCTGATTTCCCGCCCCCTGCGTCAGCACTTCGATGCAGCACCTTGAGTTGGTTGTATTCGGCGGTCAGCTTTTCTAACAATACTGGTGTCCGGTCAGTACTGTGATCGTTAATTACCCAAACTTCATAGCGCGTTTTGGGGTAATCTAGGTTACACAGCATTTTGACCAAATTGCTGATGACCGCTTCTTCGTTTTTGGCAGCCACGAGCAAAGAAACATAAGGGACATCTTCTCCCTCGTCATAAGAGAGCGGATGGGGCGTCTTTAAAGGTCGAGCCAGCAATATACGCACTGCCTGAACTCCTAGGAGTGCTGTCAAGCCTACCACCAACCAGGAACCCCAAGACACTAAATGCAAGGCGATCGTGCCGCCCCAAATCATAGTTAACAGGAAAGCTGCTTTACGTCGGCGTCCTTCTAGTCCCTGGAAGAAGAAGGCATTCTCAAACTCTTCCTCCTCTAACTCGGATAACAAAGAGCTAATGGGGTCTAGCTCGCTGCCACCATTATTTTCTGGCCAGGAATTCTCCTGCATAATTTACTCAATCTCACCACCCAATTACGTTATCAAACTGTATCTGATTGTATCCGAAATTGTTAAATTTTTTATACTTTGATGGATATGCTCGAAAAGTGGCATCCTCTAGAGGAACGGCACTGGTGCTGTCCTGCATAGCCTTGTGATTAATTTATTGTTTGACAAAGTTAACTTAATGGTGTTGGGGATTTATCTATGATGACTTCTGCGATCGTTACCGTCGCTTGGGGGCTGGGTTCTGTCTTGTGGGTGGAACTGGTGCGAGACTTTTATCACCTGTTATCTCATTATTGGCCGCCCTTGTATCGGTTGCATGTCTGGCATCATCGGGTTTTTCGTCCGGATTTAACTGCCGTCAGCGACGAGATTTACCGACAGGCTCACTGGTACAATGACGTACCAGAATGCTTGGTTATGCTAGCGTTCAGCTTGTTGCTGTGGGGGGTAACCCATATTTGGGCACCAGCAGAGCAGTGGGTGGTTTTGGCTGGTACTCTCTACACCTTAGGCTTTTTGTTCAGCGCGATCGCTCGCGGGAGTGGGTTGAAGTGGGCGCACGAACTGACAGATTATACCCATTCACCGGGAGCCTTTCTGACTCCGCCTTCTAACTGGACAGTAAATCGCCCCTACCACTGGCGGCATCATTTTGATAATCAAAAGGCTTACTACTGCGGCACCTTTACGTTAGTAGACAAACTTATGGGAACAGCTCTTTCCCTCAAAGGTAAAACAATTGCTGTGACAGGCGCATCGGGAACATTGGGGCGATCGCTTTTGCACCATCTCCACAACCGAGGAGCGAAAGTTATCGCTTTGACCTCTAAGGATCAAGCTATGAATTTGCTGGTGCAGGAGAAAAATATACCGCTCAAAACAATTACTTGGCAAGTCGGGAAAGAGTCAGAGTTAGTTTCAGAGCTAGAGCAAGTGGATATCTTGATTCTCAATCACGGGATTAACGTGCATGGGGAGAGAACAGCAGAGGCGATCGCTCTATCCTATGAAGTCAACACCTTTTCTAGTTGGCGGTTGATGGAACTGTTTTTTAAAACGGTACGCACGAATGAAGAGATTGCCCGTAAGGAAGTGTGGGTGAATACGTCTGAGGCGGAAGTCAGTCCGGCAGTGAGTCCTCTGTACGAACTCAGCAAAAGGGCTTTGGGAGATTTAGTAACCCTGCGGCGTTTGGATGCACCTTGCGTAGTACGCAAACTGATATTGGGGCCTTTTAAGAGCAATCTCAATCCCATTGGCGTGATGTCAGCAGATTGGGTTGCCAAGCAAATTGTCAATCTAGCCGTTAGAGATGTACGCAATATCATTGTCACGATTAATCCTTTCATCTTGGTAGCGTTTCCTATGAAAGAATTCTTTGTTAGCACGTATTTTAAACTCTTCAGTCGCCAGACGGATGCTTAATGGTTCATTGTTCATTGTTCATTGTTGATGGTTCATTGTTGATCTTTCAGGGCAATAATAAATTCTCTAGGCAACGATAAGCTATCAACAATAAACTATTGGAAATCAAATTATGAAAAATAAAAAATGAACAATGAACAATGCTTTCACCCTTTGTCTCTATTCTGAGAATCAGAACTTTGGCTCTTTCCAGAAGTTGCCTTCTTATTAGCCAAAATGATTTCCCACAAAAATTCTAACCAATAGGACACGAGCGTCCGCAAAACCATGAACCACATTAGGGGATTTTTGGGATCTTTACCTTCCCAAAGGTTTGCTAAGGAAAATTCTGGTTTGACAGGTAATTCACTCCAATCGTTCGTATCCATCAGACTGGATAGGCTGCGCCAAACGAGAGCTTCTTCGAGGCTCTCTCTTTTCTTAATTCCGGTAACCACAATTAGAGGCCCTGTTTGAGTTGGTAAGCAATAGTCCTTAAGTTCCTCGGCTAACTCATTTCTCAGCTTGGGTGAATTGCATCCTATTTTCTTCGTTAGGTTTGGTGCTTTGCTCAAGGGTAACTCTTGAGATGAGTCTAGAGCCACTAATTCCAGCATGGATTGACGGGAAACTTCAAACCCATACTCCCCATCTAAGGGTACGGCATTGTTGATTTGTGCAAGTAAGGATTTCTGTGGGGACGGCTTCAAGGGCGTATCGTTTTGTTCAAGTAAAGCACGAGCAGCCAGACGACGTAGGGCGAGTTCGTCAGAACTGCAACCTACCCAGGCTACAGCAATACGGATCGGGCGGTCTAAAAAATCCACTCGCCCCTCTGGCTCAATACCAGTTACCAGCAATAGCAATCGTTCGTCCGGCAATCGCTCCAGCGCCACGGAAGGCGTCTCGTTATCAATGAGGTTGCTGAGTTCCAAGCCAATAGGCGGCAGTTGCAGTCTGGCTGAGTTATCCTCATCAATTTGCAGCCAGCGGTAATCACAATCCTGAGCAAAGCCGCGACTCTGGACATAGAGATCCATAGGTCTAATTCCTAATCTTAAAATAGGGAGTGAGGTTAAATATTGAGCAACTTTTGGCCTTGCAGGATGGCAAATCCGCCTGTATTTTTGCAACCGCTAGCAAACTGCTCAATTGCCTTTTTAAGTTCAGCATCGGGATTGAAGAGTTCTCGAACCATATTGAACATCGGCCAACTGCGATCTTGCAGATGAATTCTCAACAAGAACCGCAAAAGATACCGCAGCAGTTGTTCACTATCTTTGGGACTGTATTGAGCATCAAGGCTAGTTTTGCGAAAGTAAAAGCGGGGTTGGTTGAGATGTTCCACCTCAATCTTCAAGAAAACCACACAGCCTACAGTTTGAACGGGCGCAGTGACGACAGCAATCTGCTCAGATCGAGTTGGTTCTTGGAAAAATTCCAGCAAAGGAGCGTATTTCTCTTGGAGACGCTTGAGGAGTTTGTGCGCAGATTCAGCATTTTGGACGTAAGTCTCGCATTTAACTGGAGCAAAGATCACAAGTTTGGGTTCCTCTAGCTTTTGATACGCTGTTTTGAACAGCTTGATAATCTCATCCGGCTTATTTCTAGCCTCATGCCACCTACCGTTAAGTTCCATCATGGCTGGCGTATCGATCGCAATAATCACCGCTGCACATTCCTTGAGCAGCTTTTGGACGAATTTCCTCCCAGCTACATCAGTTGGTAAAATGTAGCCTCCTGGATAGTCCCGGAACAGAAGTCGCAACGAGGGTTTCTGGTCGAGCTTGCCCAGATCGAAAATGTAGGAGGGGAGAGAGTCAGGGCCAGCAGTTGCCAAAGTCCCGCGAATCCCTTTTTTTCGTTCTTCAGCTTTAAACTCGTAGGTCAAGCTTTTGAGTTGTTCCAAATATTTTTCCAGAGTCGCTCTCGTCTCGATATCGGGTACAAGCTGGAGATGAGCCTGACGGCTGGTTACCTCAAACTGCTCGTACATTGATGTCAAGAGCGTGGTTTTGCCCACACCACTGGCTCCGAGCATCGTAATCTTGAGTTCTTTTGTCATTAAATGCTCCCTGAATGTGAGAGTCCCCACAGACTATTATTTAGTTATTTTCTCAGGAATTCTGAAAAAGCTGCGAAAAAGTTAGCTATTTGCTTGAGAACATCAGAGAAGCGCTAGCTACCCTTGAGTAAAGCTGATAGAATAATCTTAATGTAGTAACTATTGGCTTGAAATTCCCAGAAATCCCCCTAAATCTATGTTGAAAATCAATCCCCCCACTTCTTGGTTATTAGCTGGGACAACAACAATTAGCGCCCTGGTCTTAACTACATTACCCTTGCTCACTCTACAAGCCCAAAGCAGCCGCGTCAAACCAGCAGAAATTTTAAACGCCCACAATAAATACCGCACTGAACTCAAAGTACCGGGCTTAACTTGGTCTGATGAGGTGGCTAAATCCGCCCAGGAATGGGCAGATAATTTAGCCGCTACTAATAGCTTTGAACACAGTGGCACAAACTATGGGGAAAATATCTGGCAAGGCACTGCCAACGCCTATACTCAAACCCAAATGGTAGATGATTGGGGTAGCGAGAAGAAAGACTTCAAATATGGTACTTTCCCTGATGTTTCTAAGACAGGGGAATGGTCTGATGTTGGACATTACACCCAAATTGTCTGGAGAAATACCACCGAGGTGGGATGCGGTTTAGCCACAAGTCAAAATGGCGATGATATTTTAGTTTGCCAGTATAATCCGCCTGGAAATTACGAAGGACAAAAGCCATATTAAAGCTAGAAGCGATCGCTTAACTGCTCCCCTTGCTAAAAGAGAAAAGTTCGCGAAAATTACAGGACATAAGCGAGAAAGTCCACGTCCTTTAGGCGTGGGATGAATAGCCGCCCCTGTTAAGGGGCGTGTCAGTCTTGGCCTTGAGCTTGGATATAGCGTTGCACTGTTGCACTTAAAACCTTTCCCGCCGTCGATACCAAGTAGGAGCGAATCCACATCAACGGCATTTTTTTCTTCTCTGGCAATTCCTGATTTAAGATGGCAAAATATTTGGTATGTGCTAGGTAGTACACTAGGTTTGAGTCTATACGAAATGTAAAGCCTAACAATCCGCATGCACACCGACCGTAAGGAATTTGTCGATCAAGTCCGAGAAGTTGCTAGCGGCGGGTGAGGCGGAACGTTACCTAAATTATATTCACCGAGATCCCGAAGTTGATCATTCATATTTTGTACGAACCTGCTACACCAGCACAAATCAAAGAAATGCTTGAAGTCCATCAGTTTTATATCAAAACAGTTGTAGACATCCAGCGCCGGTTTTTGGCAGGCGGTGGCGAAATGCACTCAGATTGTGAAGTTGTTTTACTTGACAATGGAAGTCGGCAGTCGGATATTTGGGGCGCAAGCTGGAATTCAATTACTCAAGAAATCTTTTAAGCTGTTCGTCATTTAAATC
>DNXU01000475.1:8708-10267 GCA_003505715.1 Cyanobacteria bacterium UBA8803
AATTTAAAAGCGTGACAGCTTATGAATCGATGGTGAATCTTCGTCCACGTCAAAATCGCTCAATGCAAATTTTAGATGTGATAATTCGTGAGCAAGTTAAACAAATCATTGATAGGTTATTAGGAGGAGTATGAATAACTGGACTGGGGAAGAACTGGCATTTCGGTGTGAGCGTCTATCTGTACGTCTTGAGAAGCTTGCAGAAAACTTTTTGCAGATAGCAATCCTAAGTGTAGATGTGAGTAATTCTGAAGCTGTACTTGCAATCGTTCGAGAGAGTAAGAGGTTTCTGGAACTCATAGCGAGCGATTTAGATGTGGATCGTGCTTTTGAACTTGCTCAAATGCAACGGCAATTATCTAGATGGCACATCCATTGGTCAGAAATTTGGGCAGATGATTCTGGTCGTCTCAAAATCTCCAGTTTTGCTCAAACCTGGGCAAATATTATTCGGGAGATGGCAGGAGTTTTAGTTTAACACTTAAAAAAGCTTCAGTATCAATTACAGAAAGTTACATTTGTGGCGCTTGTGCAGTAACGTAATACCCCAAGCTCCAAAAGCTAAGAGTCCCAAGACTGGAGCGGGTTCAGGAACCGACTTTTGCTCGGACAGCGCTGCCATTTTGAAACTCGCAGTCGGAGTATTGAAGGCTAAGTGAATGGGGAAAGCTACTGGATCTTGCGGATCAACTAAGGGATGAATATCAGTGACGGTAAATTTTGATACGCCTTGACCGAGGAGAGACACAAAATCTACAGTCTGACCAGGACTAAATTGACCTAACAGAGTATCGCCAACTTTGACAGTGAAAAGATTGTCATCATCTATGCCAACAGGGAAGTTAAGGATGTGGGTAAATACAGAGGTGGAAGTCATCTCGTATTGAAATCCATAGGCGGTTGGTGGATCGTACCAGCGTCCGCTGCGAACCTCTTGAAAGATCCATTCATTGGATTGAATTAGATCTGGCAGGAGGGGATTTTCCTGGCTTGCACCAAGGTCAGAGGGAAAAGGAAGGTCAATGATAACGTCAGAATTTTCCCCATTAGCTAGTCGAACTGTGGAGCGGTTATCTGTGTGGTAAAC
This sequence comes from Cyanobacteria bacterium UBA8803, assembly GCA_003505715.1. Taxonomy (GTDB): domain Bacteria; phylum Cyanobacteriota; class Cyanobacteriia; order Cyanobacteriales; family Coleofasciculaceae; genus UBA8803. Next base: position 9,796 of record DNXU01000475.1, read on the forward strand.
CCATTGTTTTTGTTGACTTTCCACGGTCACCCGCCAACCATCGACTAGCGCCATTGTGCAGGCAGTATTTGGGTGATACACTCCTAAACAACCATCTGACCAAATTACAGGTTCAGCGTTAATGATTTGAAGTTCCAGGACTGGCAAGCCTGATACAACGGAAGCATCTTGTAAAACGGCATTGGTAACGGATTGAGAGATATCGAATGCAACCGCTGAATTTAATTTCGTTATATTTGCCCCAAACAACCAAATGCCAGTAACAAGAGTAGTAGATAGAATGTTGAGTTTCATAATCAAAGCGATTAAACCCTTCTAATTCTCTATCAGCTGCGCAGAGCGAATTTTATGCAATTGATGTTAATTTTTGGGATTCTACTGTACTGGTTAGGCTAAATTAGCAATTTAGGAGAGGGAACAGGGAACTCCTGAACAGGGAACAGGAAGAGTGATTTACGTACAAAAAGTATAA